>NC_007973.1:2400000-2705617 GCF_000196015.1 Cupriavidus metallidurans CH34
CGGTGCCACCAGATAGCCGATCGTCCACAGGCTGCCGGCCCAGATCACGGTCAGCAGCAGGAACAGACGATGCGGCAATGGCGGCAGATTCGAGTAAGACGAGGAGAACACGCCTGTCCCGCGCCGTCAGATGTAGCGAACCGTGATGACTTCGTACTCGCGCTCGCCGCCCGGGGCCAGCACGACTGCTACGTCGCCTTCGAACTTGCCGATCAGCGCGCGAGCGATCGGCGAGCTCACGGAGATCTTGCCGGTATCGAGATCCGCCTCGTCGTCACCGACGATCTGGTAGCTCACGGGGTTACCGGATTCCAGTTCTTCCAGATCCACGGTGGCGCCGAAAACGATGCGACCGTCCGTGTCCAGCTGGGTGGGATCGATCACCTGGGCGGCGGAAAGCTTCGCTTCCACTTCCAGGATGCGGCCTTCGATAAACGCCTGCTTTTCCTTGGCGGCGTCGTATTCGGCATTTTCCGACAGGTCGCCCTGGGCACGCGCCTCGGAAATGGCGTTGATCACCGCAGGACGCTCGACGGCCTTGAGGCGCTGCAGCTCTTCCTTCAGGAGTTCGGCGCCACGCTTGGTAATCGGAATGGTGCTCATTGTCTTGTTCAACAAAAAAATGAGCCGCAGCGGAGCTGGAACCATGCGCCGGCAGTCACCTGCCAGGCAGCACTTCCGCTCAACCGCGGCTTTCAGATGGGATCACACAGCGGCCAGCAAGGCCGGTGCAATCGGCGAATTCGACGTAGTGTAGGCCAGAACCGCCGCCGGTATCAACCCGACGGGCGGACTACTGCGGTACGGGATCACATTCCCCGCACCGCAGCATCAGGCATATCAGGCCAGCTGCTTGTGCAGGCCCTGCAGGTCGTAGACCTCCAGGTTCTGCATGTGCTTGAGGCCTTCCACCGCGGCGTTGGCGCCGGCGATGGTGGTGTAGTACGGCACGCGGGCGGCCAGCGCGGCGATACGGATCGAACGCGAATCGGCGATGGCCGTGCGCGTTTCGTCGACCGTCGTGAAGACCAGCGCCAGTTCACCGTTCTTGATCATGTCCACGATGTGCGGACGGCCGTCCTTCACCTTGTTGACAACCCGGACCGGGATGCCGGCAGCTTCAATGGCCGATGCCGTGCCACGCGTGGCGACGATCGGGTAACCGAGGTCGTGCAGCATGCGGGCCACGGTCACGGCGCGAGGCTTGTCGCTGTCCTTGACGGTGATCAGCACGGTGCCCTTCTCGGGCAGGCGCGAACCCGCGGCCAGCTGGCTCTTGAACAGCGCTTCGCCGAACACCTTGCCCACGCCCATCACTTCGCCGGTCGAACGCATTTCAGGTCCGAGGACCGGATCCACGCCCGGGAACTTGTTGAACGGGAACACGGCTTCCTTGACGCTGTAGTACGGCGGCACCACCTCTTCGCCGATACCTTGCGAATCGAGCGACTGACCGGCCATGCAACGCGCGGCGATCTTGGCCAGCGACAGGCCGGTGGCCTTCGACACGTACGGCACCGTACGCGACGCGCGCGGATTCACTTCCAGCACGTAGACGATATCCTCGCCATTCCGCTGCTGGATCGCGAACTGCACGTTCATCAGACCCACCACGTTCAGCGCCTTGGCCATCGCGGCGGTCTGGCGCTTCAGTTCGTCGACGGTTGCCTGCGACAGCGAGTACGGTGGCAGCGAGCAGGCCGAGTCGCCCGAGTGGACGCCAGCCTGTTCGATGTGCTCCATCACGCCGCCGATGAACACGCGAGTGCCGTCGCACAGGGCGTCGACGTCGCACTCGATGGCGTCGTTCAGGAAGCGGTCCAGCAGCACCGGCGAGTCGTTCGACACCTTCACGGCCTCGCGCATGTAGCGCTCGAGGTCGCGCGGCTCGTGCACGATTTCCATCGCGCGGCCACCCAGCACGTACGACGGACGCACCACCAGCGGATAACCGATTTCCTCGGCCAGGCGCAGTGCCTCGTCTTCAGCGCGCGCGGTACGGTTCGGCGGCTGGCGCAGGCCCAGGTCCTGCAGCAGCTTCTGGAAACGCTCGCGGTCTTCCGCGGCATCGATCATGTCCGGGCTCGTACCGATGATGGGTACGCCGTTGGCCTCCAGATCCAGCGCCAGCTTCAGCGGGGTCTGGCCGCCGTACTGGACGATCACGCCAACCGGCTTTTCCTTGTCGACGATTTCCAGCACGTCTTCCAGCGTCAGCGGCTCGAAGTACAGGCGGTCAGAGGTGTCGTAGTCGGTCGACACGGTTTCGGGGTTGCAGTTGACCATGATGGTCTCGTACCCGTCTTCGCGCAGCGCCAGCGCGGCGTGCACGCAGCAGTAGTCGAACTCGATACCCTGACCGATCCGGTTCGGGCCACCGCCCAGCACCATGATCTTCTTGTTGCTGGTCGGGTCGGCCTCGCACTCGCCATGCTCGGCCTCGTAGGTGCCGTACATGTACGCGGTGTTCGTGGCGAACTCGGCCGCGCAGGTGTCCACGCGCTTGTAGACCGGGCGCACATTCTGCGCCACACGCGCCAGACGCACGGCCTTCGCGTCGGTCTTCAGCAGCTTGGCCAGGCGGCGATCCGAGAAGCCCTTCTGCTTCAGGTGACGCAGTTCGGCGGTCGACAGGCTTTCCAGCGTGCGATTACGCACCAGGCCTTCGGTCTTCACGATGTCTTCGATCTGGGCCAGGAACCACGGATCGATATCGGTCTCGCTCTGCACTTCCTCCAGCGACATGCCGAGGCGGAATGCGTCGCCCACGTACCAGATGCGGTCCGGGCCGGCTTCGCCGATTTCCTCGATCACTTCGTCGCGATCGGTCGACTTTTCGTCCAGGCCGTCCACGCCCACTTCCAGACCACGCAGTGCCTTCTGGAACGATTCCTGGAACGTACGGCCCATGGCCATCACCTCGCCCACCGACTTCATCTGGGTGGTCAGGTGGCTGTCGGCGGCCGGGAATTTTTCGAACGCGAAACGCGGCACCTTGGTGACCACGTAGTCGATCGACGGTTCGAACGAGGCCGGGGTCTGGCCGCCGGTGATTTCGTTCTTGAGTTCGTCGAGCGTGTAGCCGACGGCCAGCTTGGCGGCAACCTTCGCAATCGGGAAGCCGGTGGCCTTCGAGGCCAGGGCCGACGAACGCGACACGCGCGGGTTCATCTCGATCACGATCATCCGGCCATCCGTCGGATTGATCGAGAACTGCACGTTCGAACCGCCGGTGTCCACGCCGATCTCGCGCAGCACGGCCAGCGAGGCGTTACGCAGGATCTGGTATTCCTTGTCGGTCAGCGTCTGGGCCGGGGCCACCGTGATCGAGTCACCGGTGTGGATGCCCATCGGGTCCAGGTTTTCGATCGAGCAGATGATGATGCAGTTGTCCGCCTTGTCGCGAACAACTTCCATCTCGTATTCCTTCCAGCCCAGCAGGGATTCTTCGATCAGCAGCTCGCGCGTCGGCGACAGGTCCAGGCCACGCTTGCAGATTTCCTCGAACTCTTCGCGGTTGTAGGCGATACCGCCACCGGTGCCGCCCAGCGTGAATGACGGGCGGATCACGATCGGGTAGCCGGCGGTGCCGGTTTCCTGGGCGATGCGCGATTGCACGGCCACGGCCTCGTCCATCGAGTGGGCGATGCCAGACTTGGCCGAACCGAGACCGATCTTGGTCATCGCGTCCTTGAACTTCTGGCGGTCCTCGGCCTTGTCGATGGCTTCCGGCGACGCGCCGATCAGCTCGACCTTGTACTTGTCCAGCACGCCATGGCGGTGCAGGTCCAGCGCGCAGTTCAGCGCGGTCTGGCCACCCATGGTCGGCAGGATCGCGTCCGGGCGCTCCTTCTCGATGATGCGCTCGACCACTTCCCAGGTGATGGGTTCGATGTAGGTCACGTCGGCCGTGTTCGGGTCCGTCATGATGGTCGCCGGGTTCGAGTTGACCAGGATGACCTTGAAGCCCTCTTCACGCAGCGCCTTGCAGGCCTGCGCGCCGGAGTAGTCGAATTCGCACGCCTGACCGATGATGATCGGGCCCGCGCCGATGATTAGGATGCTCTTGATATCTGTGCGCTTTGGCATTGCACGCTCTCTTTGTTGGCCGGCTCGCGCGGTTGGGCGCGGGCCGGGCCGGTAATCAGGTTGTAGGCCGTCAGCCCAGTGTGGCCGTGGCCAGCTTGGCGCCGAAGCCGATGAACATCGCCCCGACCCCGCTCGACATACCTGCGGACAGGCGTCGGCGGCGGCGGAACGCATCGGCCAGCCTTGCGCCCACGAAGATGATCGTGGTCAGGTAGGCGAAGCTGCAGATCTGGCAGACCAGGCCCAGCGCCACGAACGACAGCGCCGGAACGACGAACTGCGGGTCCACGAACTGGATGAAGAACGAGATGAAGAACAGGATGGCCTTCGGGTTCAGCAGGCTGATGAACAGCGCCTTGCTGAACGGGTTCGACGCGCGATCCAGCGACGCAACCGCGTTCGTGGCGACATCGGCTTGCGCCGACCAGTTACGCACCGCGCCACGCAGCATCTGGAAGCCGATCCAGGCCAGGTATGCCGCACCCACGTACTTGACGACGTGGAACAGCCCCGGGCTGGCCTTCAGCAGCGATGCCACGCCAGCGGCCGACAGCACCATCAGGATCGCATCGCCGAGGAAAACGCCGCATGCCCCCTTGTAGCCGGCGCGCACACCGCGCTGCGCGGCCACCGACAGCACATACATCGAATTCGGCCCCGGCAGCAGTACGATGAAGATCGTACCGAGCACAAAGGTCCAGAAATCAGTGATGCCGAGGTTGGCATGCATGAAGGCGTTCATGGGCGTTTCCCGTTCAGGCTCTCGTTTCTCGATCTCAGGCAGCGGCCTTGGCGCGGGCGTCCTGCATCAGCTTGGTGAAGCGGTCGAACAGGTACGCGATGTCGTGCGGGCCCGGCGACGCTTCCGGGTGACCCTGGAAGCAGAAGGCCGGCTTGTCCGTCAGCGCAAAGCCTTGCAGCGTGCCGTCGAACAGAGACGTGTGCGTGACGCGGGCGTTGGCCGGCAGCGTCGATGCATCGACTGCGAAGCCGTGGTTCTGCGACGTAATCACCACACGACCATCATCATGGTCCTTGACCGGATGGTTGGCGCCATGGTGGCCCGTGCTCATCTTGAGCGTCTTGGCACCGACGGCCAGGGCCATGATCTGGTGGCCCAGGCAGATGCCGAAGGTCGGGATACCGCGAGCAATGAACTCACGCGTGGCGGCGATCGCGTAGTCGCACGGCTCCGGGTCGCCAGGGCCGTTCGACAGGAAGATACCGTCCGGATTCAGCGCCAGGGCGTCGGCCGCACTGGCTTGCGCCGGCAGCACGGTCACCTTGCAGCCGCGTTCGGCCAGCATGCGGAGGATGTTGAACTTGACGCCGAAGTCGAAAGCGACCACGTGGAACTGCGGCTTGTCCTGCTTGCCGTAGCCTTCGCCGAGCTTCCACTCGGTCTGGGTCCACTCATACGGCTCCTTGACGGAGACGACCTTGGCCAGGTCCATGCCTGCCAGGCCCGGGAACGAGCGCGCCAGGTCGATGGCCTTCTGGACATTGTCCTCGCCAGCCAGGATGCAGCCGTTCTGGGCGCCCTTCTCGCGCAGGATACGGGTCAGCTTGCGGGTGTCGATGCCCGCGATCGCCACGACCTTTTCCTGCTTCAGGTAGTGGGCAAGGGTATGTTCCTTGCGGAAGTTCGAGGCCAGAATCGGCAGATCTTTGATGATCAGGCCGGCGGCATGGACTTTCGTGGCTTCTACATCCTCAGGGTTGACGCCGTAATTGCCGATATGCGGATACGTCAGCGTGACGATCTGCCGGGAATAGCTCGGGTCGGTGAGGATTTCCTGATAACCGGTGATAGCGGTGTTGAACACCACTTCGCCGATCGTATGGCCGGAAGCGCCGATGGAATAGCCACGAAAGACCGTGCCGTCTGCAAGCGCGAGGATGGCGGACGGAAAAGACGGTAACACGGGTAGGCTCCTGCTGGATTCACCCCGTGACCGACCTGCTCAACGCCTCGTGCCCCGTGGGCGAGCCCTCAGCCATGTGCATGGCGAGACTCCCGGCGGAGGCTCTTTCGTCACTTCGCACAATGTCTGCGTGGTGCACGAAAAGCCCTCGCGAATATGGGGGCGGCGGAAGGTGGAATACGGTAGGCGCTAGGGTGAAGGGTTCTGAAAGCGAAACTTTCGAATTATATCCCGCCGCACCCAATTTCTCAAGTTTTCAAGGACTTGCGTTTGCCATGGCTACCAGGCGGCCCATCATTCACGACCGCCCGGCACGCCGCTCATGCCGTGGCTGGTACCACGGCGGTGACCTCGATTTCCACCTTCGCGCGCGGCTCGACGAGGTCCGCCACCTCTACCGCGGTCATCGCAGGAAAGTGGCGGCCGATGATGTCGCGATAGTGCTGCCCGATCGCCTTGTAGGCACCCACGTACTCGGCCTTGTCCTTCACATACCAGGTCATGCGCGCGATGTGCTCGGGCCGCGCCCCGCCCTGTTCCAGCACGGCGACAATATTGCGCAATGCCTGCGCCACCTGCAGCCCGAAATCGTCGGTTTCGAACTCGCACTGGCCGTTCCAGCCGATCTGCCCGCCGACAAAGATCAGGCGGCTGCCCACCTGCATCTCGGCGAGCATGCCGTTGGCGTATCCCTTCGGAGGTGCCCAGTCGGGCGGCTGCAATGTCTTTAGCATGATGTCGATTCCAATCCAGAGTTCAGAGTTATCCGTCAGGCCGCCAGGAAGCGTCCCATTGCATGTCGTACGGGGTCAGGCAGGGCCTGCGCGGTCATCGTCCGTGTGTCGACGCAGACGAGCCGCTGAGAGATGTGCATACGCGTGCCGCCGTCCGGCCCGGCCAGGCGGACCTCGACCGAGAAGCTGCTTCGGCCGATATGGGACACGCGCAGTTCTCGTGTGAGCAGTTCGCCAAGCCGGCTTGGCGCCTCGAAGCGGCACTGCAGTTCGGCCGTCGGCACCCCCGCATGACCGGTCAGATGCATCGCATCGAACGGCCAGTCGAGCGCTTCGGCGAACCAGTCCTCGATAAAGTCGTTCAGCATCTCGAAATAGCGCGGGTAGAAAACGATGCCGGCGGTATCGCAATGCTTGAAACGCACACGCACCTGATTGGTGAACACGTCGCTCATGGCTACGCGCCCTCTGCCGCCATCTGCCGCAGGCGGAAGCGCTGCAGCTTGCCCGTCTCGGTACGCGGCAGCGCCGCCACGAACTCGATGCGACGCGGATACTTGTACGGGGCGATCTCGCGCTTGACATAGTCTTGTAGCGCCGCCCGCGTGGCGTCGGAGGGCTCCACGCCGGGACGCAGGACCACGTACGCCGTCACGACCTGGCCACGCTCCGCGTCCGGCGCGCCGACCACCCCGCATTCAGCCACCCACTCATGCCGCATCAGCGATCCCTCGACCTCGGGCCCGGCGATGTTGTACCCGGCCGAGATGATCATGTCGTCCGAGCGCGCCTGATAGAAATAGTAGCCATCGGCGTCGGCCATGAATGTGTCGCCGGGCAGATTCCACCCGTCGCGCACATATGCCTCCTGGCGCGGATCGTCCAGATAGCGGCAGCCCGTGGGCCCGCGCACCGCGAGCTTGCCTACCGTGCCCGGCGGCACCGGCTGCATGTTCTCGTCGACGATACGGGCTTCGTACCCCGGTACCACGCGACCCACTGCGCCCGGGCGCACGTCGGCTCCAGCACTGGAAACGAAGATATGCATCATCTCCGTGCCGCCGAGGCCGTCGGTCATCTCGATGCCAGTGGCTGCCTTCCAGGCCTGCCGCGTGGCATCGGGCAGCGCCTCGCCAGCAGACACGCTCTTCTTCAGGCTCGACAAATCGAAGTTCTTTACCAGCGCCGCCATCTGCCGATAGAACGTCGGCGCGGTGAAAACGATCGTCGCGCGATGGTCCTGGATCAGCTTGAGCAGTAGTTCCGGCGTAAGCCTTTCCGACAGCGCGGTACTGGCGCCAATGCGCAGCGGGAAGCAGAGCATCCCGCCCAGCCCGAATGTGAATGCGATTGGCGGCGTGCCACAGAAGACGTCGTCCGGCGTGGGCTTGAGCACGTGGCGCGAGAACAGGTCGCACATCGCCAGCACATCGCGGTGGAAATGCATCGTGCCCTTGGGTTGCCCCGTGGTACCACTCGTGAACGCGATCAGGCAGATGTCATCAGCGGCCGTGTCGCACGCGGTGAACGTGTCGGGCTTGCCCGCCATCGCGGTTTCGAGCGCATCGGCACCCTCGCCGTGGAAGTAGCGCACGCGTTCGAGCGTCGGACAAAAGTATTCGCCGTCGGCACGCCGGTTCGCGTCCAGCTCGTCGCGCAGACGTGCATCGCAGAGTGCAGCCGTCACCTGCGCCTTGTCGATGATCTGCTTGAGCTCCTTGGCGCGCAGCAGCGGCATCGTCGGCACGGCGATCAGTCCTGCCTTGAGCGTGGCAAGCCAGCTCGCCGCCATCATCAGGTTGTTCGGGCCGCGCAGCAGCACGCGATTGCCCGGCACCAGCCCCATGTCCTCGACCAACACATGCGCGATGCGATCCACAAGCGCCGCCAGCTCGGCATAGGTCACGGTCTCGATACGGCCCGCGCGCTCATGGCGCACCGCCACGCGGCCACCGTTGCCGGCCGCCACGTGTCGGTCCACAAGCTCCACTGCCGCATTGAGGCGATCGGGGTAGCGCGTGTCGTCATTGAACTGGAACACCGGCCACGTCTGCGGCGGCGGCAACCTGTCCCGTGCGAAGGTATCAACATGAGCGGTGGCTGGTTGGGGGGCGGCCATACTTGTCTCCTGTCTCGTGTTCTATCGGGCTGCCAGCGTCTCGCGCGCAATGATCAGCTTCTGCACTTCAGTGGCGCCTTCGTAGATCCGCAGCGAGCGAATCTCGCGGTAGAGGCTTTCCACACGCGTGCCAACCTTGACGCCGAGGCCGCCGAACATCTGCACGGCCCGGTCGATGACCTGCTGCGCGTTCTCGGTGGCGACCATCTTGGCCATCGCCGCCTCGCGCGTCGTGCGCTGCTGCCTCACATCGCGCAGCCAGGCGGCGCGATAAGTCAGCAGCGCGGCGGCATCAATGGCCGTAGCCATGTCACCGATCGCCGCCTGCGTGAGTTGCAGATCCGCCAGCACGCCGCCGAACATCGGGCGCGACGTGGCGCGTGCCAGCGCATCGTCCAGCGCCGCGCGACCGAAGCCAAGCGCGGCGGCGGCCACCGAGGCCCGGAAGATGTCGAGTGTCATCATCGCCACCTTGAAGCCCTGCCCCGGCTCGCCCAGGCGGTTGCCAACGGGTACGCGGCAGTCATCGAAACGCAGTGTTGCCAGAGGATGTGGCGCGATCACGTCGATGCGCTCTGCAATGGACAGGCCCGGAGTATTGGCATCCACCACGAACGCGGTGATGCCGCGCGCGCGGGCTGCCTCCCCAGTGCGCGCGAACACGCAATAGAAGTCGGCGATGCCGCCATTAGATATCCACGTCTTGGCGCCGTTCAGCACGTAGTGCGTGCCGTCATCGGACAGCTTCGCGCTGCATTGCATCGCCGCCACGTCAGAACCCGCCTCGGGCTCGGACAGCGCGAATGCCGCAATGGCCTCGCCATTCGCCACGCGCGGAAGATAGCGCTCGCGCACCGCGTCGCTGCCGGCCAGCGTGATCGCGCCCGAGCCAAGGCCCTGCATCGCGAAAGCAAAGTCAGCCAGACCGTCATGGCGCGCCAGTGTCTCGCGCAGCAGGCAAAGCGCGCGCGAATCGAGCGCGGGTAGCGCGCCGCCGAACGCCGCCGGCACGCAGTAGCGGAGCCATCCCGCCTGCCCAAGCTGGCGCACCAGCGTGCGGCACGCCGCGTCGGCATCGTGGTGATCGACGCCGCAAAGGTTCTCGCCGCACCAGGCATCCAGATCGCGTTCGAGCGAACGGTGCGTATCGTCGAAGAACGGTAGTTCAAGGTAGGTCTTGTCACTCATGCCAGCCCCTCAATCGCCTTCGAACACCGGCTTCTGCTTCGCGACGAACGCGTCATAGGCTCGCCGGAAGTCGCGAGTCTGCATGCAGATGGCCTGTGCCTCCGCTTCGGCCTCGATCGCTTCGTCGAGCCCCATATTCCACTCCTGATGGAGCAGCTTCTTGGTAACGCCATGCGCGAAAGTCGGACCCGCGGCGATCTGCGTGGCCAGCGACTGCGCCTCGGCCAGCAGCGTTTCGGAAGCGTGCAGCGCGTTGAAGAAGCCCCATTGCAGCCCTTCCTCGGCGCTCATCGAGCGGCCGGTGTAAAGCAGCTCGCTCGCTCTCCCCTGCCCAATCACGCGGGGCAGCAGCGAACATGCGCCCATATCGGCGCCGGCCAGACCAACGCGCACGAACAGGAAAGCGGTCTTCGCCAGCGCGGTACCCAGACGCATATCGGAGGCCAGCGCGATCATCGCGCCGGCGCCGGCGCAGATGCCGTCGATCGCGCTGATGATCGGCTGCGGGCAGGCGCGCATGGCCTTGATCAAGTCGCCGGTCATGCGCGTGAAGTCGAGCAGCTCCGGCATGGTCATGCGCGTCAGCGGGCCAATGATCTCGTGTACATCGCCGCCAGAGCAGAAATTCCCGCCCGCGCCGGTCACCACCACGGTCTTGATGTCGGTGGCGTAGCACAGACTACGGAACAGATCACGCAGCTCGGCGTAGGAATCGAACGTCAGCGGATTCTTGCGCTCCGGCCGGTTCAGCGTGATCGTGGCGACCTTGCCGTCCGCCGAGACGGACCACAGGAAATGCTTCGGTTGATAGTCCGCAAAGGCGCGCTTGTGGTGGCGCATGTCCAGTGCAATATCGCTCATGTGTTGTCTCACTCCACTCTGTTTGATCGTTCAGCCCGCCATCACCTCGCCGCCGGCCACCGGCACGGCTTGCCCCGTGATCGCGGACGCCGAGGGCTGGCACAGCCAGGCCACCGCATCAGCCACTTCATCGGGCCGTACCAGACGCCGCTGCGGGTTACGCGCGGCCAGTTCCGCGCGCGCCTGTTCTTCCGAGCGCCCCGTCTTGCCGACGATATTGGCCACCGCGTCGCGCACGATGTCGGTTTCGGTATAGCCCGGGCACACCGCGTTGACCGTCACGCCCTTGGTCGCCAGTTCCAGCGCCAGCGAGCGGGTCAGGCCGATCACGCCGTGCTTCGCCGCGCAATAGGCGCTGACGTAGCCGTACCCGATCAGGCCGGCCGTGCTGGCGACATTCACGATGCGCCCCCAGCCCGCCTCGAGCATCGCCGGCAGCGCCGCCTGCGTGCAGATAAAGGTGCCGGTCAGGTTGACCTCGAGCATCCGCTGCCAGAGCGCGAGATCGGTCTTGCCGAACGGCGCGCTGTACGCCTGACCGGCGTTGTTGACCAGCAGCGTGATCGGCCCGCGTGCTTCAGTGGCACCAGCGAAGGCTCCACTCACCCAATCGGCATCCGTGATGTCCGCGCTGACCGCGCCCAGCGCCGCGCCTTCGATCACACACGATTGCAGCGCATGAACGGTCGCATCAAGCGCTGCCTGCTCGCGACCCAGCAGCGTGACGCTGGCGCCATCGGCCAGCAGCCGGCGCGCGATGGCGGCACCGATGCCACGCCCGCCGCCGGTCACCAGGGCGTGACGCCCTTGCAATGCATTGCCCATGGTCATTTTCCCGGCTGCTGCGCGTACGATGCGGCGCGGGCAAGGTTGGTTTCCAGTTGCCGTTTGCCAGACACGTACTGCTTCGGCCACGTGACATCGCGATAGCCCAGCCTGGCCGCCTCGTGCAGCGTCCACGCCGGATCGGCCAGATGAGGACGCGCAATCGCGCAAAGATCGGCCCGGCCAGCCGCGACGATGCTGTCGACATGATCGGCCTCGAAGATCGCGCCCACGGCGATGGTCGGGATGCCCGCCTCATTGCGGATGCGGTCGGCAAACGGTGTCTGGTACATCCGGCCGTAGACCGGCGTCTGATCCGGGCTGACCTGGCCTGATGAACAGTCAATCATGTCCGCGCCGGCCGCCTTGAAGGCGCGTGCGATCTCGACCGCATCATCGGCCGTGATACCGCCCTCGACCCAATCGTGCGCCGAGATCCGCACCGACATAGGCTTGTCCTGCGGCCACACGGCCCGCACGGCTGCAAACACTTCCAGCGGATAGCGCAGACGGTTGGCGAGCAAGCCGCCGTACGCGTCGGTACGCGTGTTGGTCAACGGCGAGATGAAACTCGAAAGCAGATAGCCGTGGGCGCAGTGCAGCTCAAGCCAGTCGAAGCCGGCTTCCGCCGCGCGCCTCGCGTTGGCCACGAAGTCGTCACGCACCCGATCCATGTCTTCCCGCGTCATTTCGCGTGGCACCTGCGACACATCGGGCATGTACGGCAACGCCGACGCGGAGATCAACGGCCAGTTTCCGTCCGCCAGCGGGTAGTCCATCTTCTCCCAGCCAAGCTGGGTTGAGCCCTTGCGCCCGGCATGGCCAAGCTGCATGGCGATCTTCGTATCGCCGTTGGCGTGCACGAAGTCGACGATGCGCTTCCACGCATCGCGCTGCGCGTCGTTCCACAAACCCGGGCAACCCGGCGTGATGCGCGCGTCTGGCGACACACAGGTCATCTCGGCCACAACCATGCCGGCGCCACCGAGGGCACGGGAACCGAGATGCACCAAGTGGAAGTCGCCCGGCACGCCATCGACCGACGAGTACATCGCCATCGGGCTCACCACCACGCGGTTCTTCAGGGTGACGCCGCGCACCGTGAATGGCGTGAACATCGGCGGCAAGGCAGCATCGCCCGCAGCCGCGCGCAGCTTCAGCGTCTCTTGTGGCACGCCGGCCTGCGCGGCCAGCCATTGCTCGAAGTTGTCGACGTATTGCGCATCGCGCACGCGCAGATTCTCGTGCGAGATCCGCTGCGAGCGCGTCAGCAACGAATAAGCGAACTGCTCGGGCGCCATGCCAGCATAGCGCTCGACGTTCTCGAACCATTCGGTCGAATTGCGCGCCGCGTTCTGGATCTTGAGCACTTCCACGCTGCGCGTGGCCTCGTAGCGGGCCAGCGCTTCCGGCAGGCCGTCGACACCGGCGGCGCGATGCTCGCCGATCGCCTCCGCCAGATCTATCGCATCTTCCAGCGCCAGCTTGGTCCCCGATCCGATCGAGAAGTGCGCGGTATGCGCCGCGTCCCCCATCAACACCACCGGCACGCGGCGGCCATCGTCCAGGGTGTTCCAGTGCACCCAGTGATGGCAGATCACCCGCGGGAAGCGAATCCAGATCGCCGAGCCACGCAGATGCGCGGCGTTGCTGATGAGCTTGTTGCCGTCAAGGTACTTGGCGAACAGCTTCTCGCAGTAGGCCACGCCCTCCTCCTGGCTCATCTGTTCAATGCCGGCGGCCTTCCAGACCGGCTCAGGCGCCTCAACGATGAACGTCGACGTGTTGTCGTCGAAGCGATAGGCGTGCGCCTGGAACCAGCCATGCTCGGTCTTCTCGAATGCGAACGTGAAAGCGTCGAACAGCTTGTGCGTGCCGAGCCAGACAAAGCGGCACTGGCGCGTGTCGATATCTGGTTGGAAGCTCTCGGCATAGCGTGTGCGGATGCGGCTGTTAAGGCCGTCCGAAGCAATCACGAGATCCGCGTTGTACTGCCGCGCCAGCGCCTGGTCGTCGCTGACATCGGTCTCGAACACCAGCTTCACGCCGAGCGCCTCACAGCGTGCCTGCAGGATGTTGAGCAGGCGCTTGCGGCCGATGCCGATGAATCCGTGCCCACCGGATCGGATGGTGCGCCCACCGATGTGAATGTCGATGTCGTCCCAGTGATTGAATGCCGCGTTGATCTCGGCCGCGCTGACCGGATCGGCCTGTTTCAGGTTCTCGAGCGTCGCATCGGAGAACACCACCCCCCAGCCGAAGGTGTCGTATGGCCGGTTGCGTTCGACCACGATCACCTCGTGGGACGGATTCTGCAGCTTCATCAGCAAGCCGAAGTACAAGCCCGCCGGGCCGCCACCAATACATAGCACGCGCATCTGATCGCCTCCTGCAAGCCGTCAGTCGACGGCTCTACATCAGGGTTAAATATTTTATGCTTAAAATATTAGGCGGCATGCCGAGATCTGGCAAGGGGTTTTTCAGGGAGCCCGCAAGTGCCGGGCTCCCTGCCCTTCTATGCCTGCGTCAGGCCAGCGACTCCTTCACCTGCTCCAGCGCCGTCGGGTCCTCGATCGTGGTCAGGTCACCCGGATCACGGCCTTCCGCCACCGCCTGAATGGCGCGGCGCAGCAATTTGCCCGAGCGTGTCTTGGGCAGCGCATTGACGAAGAACACGCGCGCCGGCCGCGCCACCGCGCCGAGCTGCTGCTCCACCGTCTTCATCAACTCCCCCTCGAATGCCATACGGTCCGCTTCAGTTGCCGTGCGCCCGGCGTCACGCGCAATGCAGAAGCCCATGGCGACCTGGCCCTTCAGCGCATCCTGCACGCCGACCACGGCCACCTCGGCCACGCCCGGGTGCGACGACAGGCTTTCCTCGATCTCTCGGGTGCCCAGTCGGTGGCCTGCCACGTTGATCACATCGTCGGTGCGGCCGAGGATGAAGACGTAGCCATCCTCGTCGCGGATACCCCAGTCGAATGTGGAATAGCACTGACGATTCGGCACCGCCGACCAGTACGTGCGAATGAAGCGGTCGTCGTCGCCCCAGACCGTCGACATGCAGCCCGGTGGCAGCGGATAGTCGATCGCCACCACGCCCTTGGTGTTTGGCGGACACTCCTCGCCGGTGACCTCATCGACGATGCGCAGGTCGTAACCGTAGGCCGGCACCCCGGGAGATCCCAGTTTGGGTGGCAGCGCTTCCACGCCGCGCTGGATAGCGATAATCGGCCAGCCCGATTCGGTCTGCCAGTAGTTGTCGACCACGGGCTTGCCGATGCCGCCCTGAATCCAGCGCGCGGTAGGTTCGTCCAGTGGCTCGCCCGCCAGGAACAACAGCCGCAGGCTGGACAGGTCGTGACGCTTGAGCAGCGCCGGGTCCTGCTTCTTGAGTACACGGATCGCCGTAGGCGCGCTGAACATGATGTTGACGCCGTACTGCTCGACGATCTTCCACAGGATCGCGCCATCAGGACGAATCGGCGTGCCCTCGTACATGACCGTGGTCATGCCGGCCAGCAGCGGCCCGTAGACGATGTAGCTATGGCCCACCACCCATCCGATATCGGACGCGGTGAACATCGTGTCGCCCGGCTTGCCACAGAAGATGTTCTCCATCGACGTGGCCAGTGCCACCGCGTAGCCACCGGTGTCTCGCTGCACGCCCTTTGGCTTGCCCGTGGTGCCCGACGTGTAGAGCACGTAGGATGGCTCGCTCGATTCCATCCAGACGCATGGCACCGCTTGTCCGGCCACCTTGTCGCGCCAGGCCGCGTAGTCCTGGTCGCGGCCGCTGACCAGCGGCATCTCTGCCAGCTTGCGGTCCACCAGCAGCACCTTTTCGGGATGATGGCCAGCCAGCCGGATCGCCTCATCAAGCAGCGGCTTGTACGGCACCACCTTGCCCGCGCGCGAACCGGCATCGGCGCTCACGATCACTCGTGGCTTGGCGTCGTCGATACGGGCCGCCAGGCTGACCGAGGCAAACCCACCGAACACCACCGAATGCACGGCGCCGATGCGCGTGCAGGCCAGCATCGCGAACATCGCCTCCGGAATCATCGGCATGTAGATCAGCACCCGGTCGCCGCGCTGCACGCCCAGCCCCTGCAGCGTCGCCGCCATGCGCGTGACTTCGTCATGCAACTCGCGGTAAGTGTAGGTGCGTTCGGTATCGGTCTCGGTCGAGACATAGACCAGCGCCCGCTGGTCGGCACGCGCGGACAAGTGCCGGTCGATGGCGTTATGGCAGATGTTGGTGCGCCCGCCGACGAACCAGCGGGCGAAAGGTGGGCGACTGTCGTCGAGCACGCGTTCGAAGGGGGTCTCCCAATCGATACGTGCGGCTTGTTCGGCCCAGAATCCTGCCGGGTCGGAAAGGGAGCGCGCGTGCAGTGCGCGGCTTGCCGTCATGGTATGTCTCCTCCGCTATATGGATGATCAATGCGGTGTTGGTGGCTGGGACAGTTCGACAGGCGGAAACCTGCCGACTGCCCTACTGGTTGCACGACGCGGGGTTCGTTTCCACTTGCGTTCGGATGCCGGCCATCTTTTCTGGAGAATCTACCATGACAGCATCCAGCCCCAAACGCTTTGCCTCGCAATAGTCAGCCTGATCATTCACGCCGAATGCCACGAGGTTGGCCGAGACTTTCGACCGGTAGCAATGGACAGAGGCTTTGGTCCAGAGCACCGCCTGGACCGGCGAATGCCCCTCTCCGAGCGTGAAGGTCTCAACCACGTCCACGTTGCGTCGCATCTCGAATCCCGCCCACACACCTGAAACGGACGGCGCATCGCAGCGCTGGCCAAGCGTTGCGGATACCAGTCGACGCCGGGTCACATCACGCGCCTCGGCCAGCCGCGCGCGTGGCCAGGCTGCGAACGTATTCTGGTAATCGGCCTCGGTCGAGTAGATCAGCACGCGGCTCCAGGCGCTTTCGGCATCCAGCACGGCAGCCACCGCGGCCGTCTGTGCCGACGCGGGCATCGACTTCATGTCGAGGATGATCGGCACGTTGGCCGGGATGGCACGCAATGCCTGCTGCAGCGTGGGAATGCCGACCGGACTGTCGCGATAGGGGTAGCGCTTCACGCCATCCGATCCCATTTCGGCGAAGGACCATCCGGCATTGAGCGTCGCCAGCGTGGCGGCGCTGAAATCGGCCACCTTGCCCGATCCATTGGTCAGCGAGGACAGGTCGCTAGGACGGTACAGCACCGGCACGCCATCGAGGCTCGTTTGCACCGACAGCCAGATCATGTCGGCACGTTGGCGCAATGCCGACTCGATCGCCACAAGCGTGTTTTCCGGGCGATCCGCCGTGCCACCGCGATGCGCCACGAGCTTGGGCAGAGGGTAATCGGGTTCGTCATCGTCCTGCGCGCGCTCGCATGACGCGCCAAGGCACGCCAAGAGAATCGGCAGGCAACAGACGGTTTTGGGGAAGGACATCGGGCAGTTCCAGTGGTGGATCAGACTGCCCTTTTGCCACCCTTCGCCGACTACGTTCTTGATGCCCATCAATTTGCATGACGGAGGCACGGCGCGTCCCCGGCCCAGCGTCTAGCGTGGAACCGGGTTGCCAGAATTTCGCGGCGTCAGGAGGTGGCCGCGCGCAGATGCTACTGCGCGCGGCTCGACTTGGATTTGGTCGCTGGCGTCGGCGACGACTTGCTTTCGCGCGTGGCGGACTTGCCCGACGACTTGCTCGTGGAACTGTGCGGCGAGGCCTCCACCACCACCCGCTTGCGGGGTTCGGCCTTGGCCGATCGCGACGACTTCTCGACCTTATCGTATTTCTCCGACTTTGCCACGGCCTGTGTCTTGCCACCCGACTTGCCATGTGGCGCGGCCTTGGCTGGCGTGTCGTCTTCGTCCCCGGCGCGCTCCGCCCGCATGGCGGCGGCGGAGTTCGGACGCAGCATCAGCACCAGACTCTGGCCGGCAACAAGCTTGCTGCCGGAGAGCTTGTTCCACGACTGCACCTGCTTGACCGACACGCCATAGCGACGCGCCACCGTGGACACCGTATCCTTGCGCCCCGCCCGCACCACGACGCGCTTGGCGTCAGGCACGTCTGGCTCCACGGCCAGCATGGCCGTATCGACCAGCGATGCGCTGATGTCCTGGTCGTGGCGCTCGGTACGCGGAATCATGACGGTCGAACCGGCTTTCAGGCGCATCCCCTTGGGAATCCGGTTGATCTCGCGCAGCGTGTCCACATCCACGTTGAGCCGCGCGGCCAGCGACTCCACACGTTCACGGCTATCCACGGTCACCGCCGTCCAGCTCGACAACCCGCCACGATAGGTATTGAGGTTGTACTGGAAGCGCTCGGCGTTCTCGAACGGCAGCAGGATCTGCGGATTGGCCGCACCCAGGATCACCGGTCGGTTGAACGACGGATTGAGCGCCTTGAACTCGTCCAGCGGCATGTTGGCCAGCTTGGCAGCCAGCGCCACGTCGATATCCCGCGAGGTCGTGACCGTCACGAAGTACGGATGATCGGGGATCTCAGGCAGCCTGACGCCGTACGCGGCCGGGTTGGCGATGATGTTCTTCACCGCCTGGAGCTTCGGCACGTAATAGCGCGTCTCGGTCGGCATGGTCAGGCTGGCGTAGTCCGTGGGCAGCCCCCGGGCCTGATTACGCGCGATGGCTCGCGACACGGCGCCTTCGCCCCAGTTGTAGGCGGCCAGCGCCAATTGCCAGTCGCCGAACATGTCGTAGAGCCGCTGCAGATAGTCGAGGGCCGCGTCGGTCGATGCCAGCACGTCGCGCCGCTCGTCGCGGAACATGTTCTGCTTGAGGTTGTACGTCTTGCCCGTGCTCGGGATGAACTGCCACATGCCGGCCGCCTTGGCCGTGGATTCCGCCTGGGGATTGAATGCGCTCTCCACGAACGGCAGCAGGGCCAGCTCGGTCGGCATCTTGCGCCGTTCGAGCTCCTCGACGATGTGGTAGAGGTAGCGGCTCGACCGCCCCACCATCCGCTCCATATAGTCAGGGCGGGCCGCGTACCACTGCGTGCGATCATCGACCAGCGTGCCTTCCAGGTCGGGCATCGCGAAACCCTTGCGGATGCGGTCCCAGATATCGCTGGACGGCCCGCGCAGCCAGTCCACGCTGGACTGGTCGACATTCACGACGGTGGAACGGGATAACGTGCCGGCGCGGCCGGTGCTGTTGAGGGTATTGAGCGGGTCCTTCTTCGGACCGGATTCCAGGGCGGTCGGCGTGCCGGACAATTCGCCGGCGGGCGGTGTGGGTGTGCTGGCGCAGGCTGCAAGCAGCGTGGCACACGCAACTACCGCCAGAAATCGACCAAATCGCATTAAGTTCTCTGAAAGTGACGCCAAAAAGTTGGCCTGATGCTATGGAAAAGCCCCCCTCGCGTCAATGAGATTTTCCCCATGATGCAATTTGAATCAATTGCCCCGCCCAGCCCGCAACCGGATTGTCCCATCCGCATTAACGAAAGCCGTCCTTCCAGCCTCGCAGCGCACCAAAAGCCGCGGCGTCACCGCTCACGTCACCGCCCTGCGCCCGCACAGCCTGGCGGACCGTGGACTCGCGGGACCGCAAGAACGGATTGACCGCGCGCTCGTGCGCCACGGTCGTTGGCACGGTAGGCGTGCCGGCCTCGCGCAGGATATCCACCCGCGCCGCCCACGCCGCCAGATCCGGGTTGGCCGGCTCGACGGCCTGGGCAAAGCGGACGTTGCTGCGCGTGTACTCGTGGGCGCAGTAGACGCGCGTGTCGCCGGGCAGTGCCGCGAGCTTGTCCAGGGATGCCAGCATCTGGGCCGGCGTGCCTTCGAACAGGCGCCCGCAGCCGCTGGCGAACAGCGTGTCGCCACAGAACACCACGGGGCCGGCGCCAGGCAGGTCGCCGACATAGGCCACATGGCCTGCGGTGTGACCCGGAACATCCAGTACCCGGAACGTCACTGCCGGATGACGCAGCGTGACCGTGTCGCCTTCGCGCACGGCCTGCGTGCGGTGGCCAATTCGCTCGCCTTGCGGACCGATCACCGGCAGCGGCTCGCCGTTCGGCCCACTCGGATGACGCGCGAGGAGGTCTGATACACCACCTTGGTGATCCCCATGGTGATGGGTGATTACAATAGCGCCCAGTGCCAGCCCGCGTTGCGCCAGAAACTGCTCGACCGGTGCGGCCTCGCCTGGGTCCACCACGGCCGCGCTATGCCCGTCGTGGATTGCCCAGATATAGTTGTCCTGAAAGGCGGGGATCGGCTCCACTTTCAACATGCGTGCTCCTCTATGTCCAACCGACCGATTATAGATTGGGAAGAATGGCTAGCCTCGCCACCCGGGCAGTATGTGCTCGAGTGGGAAGGCCAGCAGTACGACCGGACGGTAGCGGACATTTTTGGCTATCACGCGGTGCAGTTCGGCCTGCCCGCCATCGACACGTTGCGCGAGAACCGGATGCCGTTCTCGGCGCTGGCGCTGGACGGCCGCGCGGGCCCGCACGGGCCAAGGGAGACCCATCCCGATGCGCGGCAACTGCTGTGCCGGTTCGACGAACTGCCCTTCGATACGCAGAGCATCGACCTCGTCACGCTACCGCACGTCCTCGAATTCTCGGAAGACCCGCACGAAGTGCTGCGCGAAGTCTCGCGCGTTCTGATGCCCGAAGGGCGCGTGGTGGTGACATGCTTCAACCCGATGAGCCTGTGGGGGGCGCGGCAGGGCCTGAACCGCCTTGGCGCCATGCCCTTCCTGCCAAGTGACGCCCAGACCATCGGGTTCGTGCGGATCAAGGACTGGCTCAAGCTGCTCGGGTTCGAGATCATCCGGGGCCGCTTCGGCTGCTACTGCCCGCCCTATCGCACGGAGCGCTGGCTGCAGCGCGCGGCATTCATGGAGAAGGCAGGCGACCGCTGGTGGCCGATCTTCGGCGCGGTCTATATGATCTCGGCGGTCAAGCGCGTCAAGAATATCCGCCTGGTCGGCCCCGCCTGGAAAACACCCAAGTCGGCGCTGAAGCCAGTAGCGGCCCCAGTTGCCACGCCCACGGGCACGCACGGCAAGACCCCTGGCCAGGACAGCTAGGACCATCACCTTATATACATGCAAGAAGTCACGATTTACTCCGACGGAGCCTGCAAGGGCAACCCCGGCCCCGGCGGCTGGGGCGCCGTGCTCGTCGCCGGCGGCCACGAGAAAGAACTGTTCGGCGGCGAAAGCCCCACCACCAACAACCGCATGGAGCTGATGGCGGTCATCGAGGCGCTGCGCGCGCTCAAGCGCCCATGCATCGTCAATATCTATACGGACTCGCAATACGTGCAGAAAGGCATCAGCGAGTGGATTCACGGCTGGAAGGCACGCGGCTGGAAGACGGCGGACAAGAAGCCGGTCAAGAACGCCGACCTCTGGCAGGCACTGGACGAAGCCCAGAAACCTCACCAGATCACGTGGCACTGGGTGCGCGGTCACAACGGGCACCCCGGCAACGAACGCGCGGATGCGCTGGCCAATCGCGGGGTGGCGTCGATCAATACCTGACCCGTCGTTTACAATCCCGCCCATGCGACAAATCGTTCTCGATACCGAAACCACCGGCCTTAATCACGCGACAGGCGACCGACTGATCGAAATCGGCTGCGTGGAACTGGTGAATCGCCGCCTGACAGGCCGCCACCTCCACTTCTACGTCAATCCAGAGCGCGACATCCATGAGGATGCCATCGCAGTGCACGGGATCACGCTCGATTTCCTGGCCGACAAGCCCAAGTTCGCCGAGATCGTCAACGACGTCCGCGACTTCGTGCAGGACGCCGAACTGATCATCCACAACGCGCCCTTCGACCTTGGCTTCCTGGACATGGAGTTCCAGCGCCTGGACCTGCCGCCGTTCCGCCAGCACGCCAGCAACGTGATCGACACGCTGCGTGAAGCCCGCCAGATGTTCCCGGGCAAGCGCAACTCGCTGGATGCGCTGTGCGACCGACTTGGCGTCAGCAACTCCCATCGCACGCTGCACGGCGCACTGCTCGATGCCGAACTGCTCGCCGAGGTCTACCTGGCGATGACGCGCGGCCAGAACTCACTGGTCATCGACATGCTCGACGGCGCCGCCACGGACGGCGAGACGCGTAGCACCGCCGACCTGTCCGCCATGACGCTGCCCGTGCTATTGGCCTCCGAGGCAGAAATCTCGGCGCACATGGGCGTGCTCAAGGAACTCGACAAGGCAAGTGGCGGCAAGACGGTCTGGCAGGAAGCCTCCCCTGCCGAAGCCGCCACTCAGTAGGGCCTGGCGCCTCCCGAGGGATTTCGAAGAAAATTCGAAAAAGGGCTTTACAAGATACCGGCCCATCGGCATAATCTCGTTTCTCCACTGCGCGACATCAGCAGCAACGATGACGAAGCAGCATGGGTGGTTAGCTCAGCGGTAGAGCACTGCCTTCACACGGCAGGGGTCACAGGTTCAATCCCTGTACCACCCACCAAAATTTGTGGCTTGCAACGCCTAACGTTGCCGTGAACCCGGATCGCTGACGAGCTTTCCGGGTTTTTTGTTGTCTGTCGATGGCCGAAGGTATTCGTCATCCTTCACCGATCACGATACTGGGCGCGCCCATCGAACGCTCATCGATAACGTCGACTCCCTATCCACCCTCTCGACCTGCCGATCATGGCTGGTGATTCTTGCCGCTTCGGCAAGCCCATACCTTGCGACGCTGCGGCTTGCTCATCCCGGATGAGGCTCGCGGGCGGGCGCCGAGCCTGCAGATATCGCACCTCCCTGGCGGATTGACGGCTCCGAATGCGCCGTTGACGGTGACTCTGCCCTGACCCAATTCGCGAAGAAGAGCTTTGACCACTTTGACGCAGATCATCTCCCTCAAGCGCCAAGCGATGTTGAAATAGAGATGTGCAGCGCATTCCAAGGTGTTGTCATCGGGGCGTGATCGAAGCAAGCTAGTATCTGATACGCCCTTTCTCCGTCAGGCCATCGCCGTGTCGCAGGCTCCCCAGAAGATGCCTGCGGCTTGACCAGGCAATGCGCGCCTCCGATCGAAACGCGAGACCGGCCCGCCCGGTTGCAGAAAAAGGCCCCGACTCCACATGACTGGTCCTCCTGCCAGCCACCACACCGAAAACCAATCGCCCCCCATCTGGCACACGCTCACCGACACACAGGTCGGGCAGACCTTGCAGACCAGCGCAGCCGGTCTGCGCACAGCCGAAGCCTCCCGTCGACTGGACGAGTACGGTCCCAACCGTCTCGCACCACCCAAGCGCCGCGGCCCGCTGATGCGGCTGCTGCTGCAGTTCCACAACATCCTCCTCTACATCATTCTCGGCTCGTCGATCGTCTCGGCGATTCTCGGTCACTGGGTCGATGCGGCCGTGCTGCTCGTGGCGGTCGTGATCAATGCCGTCATCGGGTTCATCCAGGAAGGCAAGGCCGAAGCCGCCATTGATGCCATCCGCGCCATGCTCGCCCCGCTTGCGTTCGTGATTCGCGATGGCCAGCGGCACGAAATCGCCGCTGCGGATCTGGTGCCGGGCGATGTGGTCGCGCTGGCTTCGGGGGACCGGGTGCCCGCCGATCTGCGCCTGACCTCGGTCAAGGAGTTACGGGTCGAGGAGGCCGCGCTCACCGGCGAATCGTTGCCCGTGGAAAAGAATGTCGCGCCCGTGGCGGAAGACGCGCCGCTGGGCGATCGCTTCGACATGGCGTACTCCGGCACGCTGGTGGTCTACGGACAGGCAACCGGCATCGTGGTCGCGACGGGTAGCGCCACGGAACTGGGCAGGATCAACGAGATGCTCAGCAGCATCGAAGGCCTGTCGACGCCGCTGGTACGGCAGATCGATCGTTTTGGACGCGGGCTGGCGGTAGCCATCCTGCTGCTCTCCGCCGTGGTGTTCGTGGCCGGCATTCTCTGGCGTGGCCACTCCGCAGCCGACATGTTCATGATGGCCGTAGCGCTGGCGGCCTCCGCCATCCCCGAAGGGCTGCCGGCGATCATGACCGTCACGCTTGCGCTCGGCGTGCAGCGCATGGCCCGGCGCCATGCCATCGTGCGGCGCCTGCCGGCGGTGGAGACGCTGGGATCGGTGACGGTAATCTGCTCCGACAAGACCGGCACGCTGACGCGCAACGAGATGACCGTGCAGCGCATGGTCTGCGCGGGCCATGTATTCGATGTCGGGGGCGTCGGTTATGCGCCGGTGGGAGACTTCAGCATCGACGGACACGTCGTCGATCCCATGCATTGCGCGCCGTTGGCCATGGCCCTGCGCACCGGCGTACTCTGCAACGACGCCAACATGCGCAATGACGACGGCATGTGGCACGTCGAGGGCGACCCCACCGAAGGTGCATTGCTGGTGGCTGGCGCCAAGGCGGGCTTGGAACACCAGAATCCTGAATCCAGCTGGCATCGGCTCGATTCCATCCCCTTCGAATCCGAGCACCGCTTCATGGCCACCTACCACCACGATGCCGATCATGCGCCGTGGATCCTGGTAAAGGGTGCGCCTGAGCGCATCCTCGACATGTGCGCGCGGCAATGGAATCTCGATGGGGAGCGCCCGCTGGACGTGGACTACTGGCGCCGCATGGCGACCGACACCGCGGCGCAGGGCCTACGCCTGCTCGCCCTGGCCTGCAAGCGCGCAGCGCCCGCGGGCGACAAGCTCGCGTTCTCCGATGTGGAAACCGGCTACACGATGCTGGCGCTGGTCGGCATCATCGATCCTCCGCGCGAGGAAGCCATCCGTGCCGTCAACGAGTGCCACCACGCCGGCATCCGGGTCAAGATGATTACCGGCGACCACGTCGAAACGGCACGCGCGATCGGCGCGCAACTGGCGATCGGCGTGGGCAAGCCCGCCTTGACCGGCAGCGAGGTGGCACTGATGGACGATGCCGCACTGCGCCGGGTGGCGATGGAAGTGGACGTATTCGCGCGCGCCAGTCCGGAGCACAAGCTGCGCCTGGTCCGCGCGCTTCAGGACGGTGGCCAGGTCGTGTCGATGACCGGAGACGGCGTCAACGACGCGCCTGCGCTCAAGCGGGCCGACGTTGGCGTCGCGATGGGGCTCAAGGGCACCGAGGCAGCCAAGGAGGCTTCCGACGTGGTGCTCGCCGACGACAACTTCGCGTCGATCGCCCACGCGGTGCGCGAGGGCCGCGCGGTCTACGACAACCTGAAGAAGTTCATCCTCTTCATGTTGCCGACGAACGGCGGCGAGGCGCTGATCGTGATTGCCGCGATCCTGTTCGACCTGCCATTGCCCGTCACCCCTGCCCAGGTACTCTGGATCAATATGGTCACGTCCAGCACGCTGGGACTGGCGCTGGCCTTCGAGCCCGCCGAGGACGGCATCATGGCGAAGCCTCCGCGCCCGGTTGGAGAAACGCTGCTGTCGGGCTTCTTTGTCTGGCGCGTAACGATGGTATCCATCCTGATGATGGCGGGGGCGCTCAGTCTGTTCCTGTGGGAACTATCCGACGGCACCAGCCTGGAAACCGCGCGCACGATGGCCGTCAACGCCGTGGTGGCCGCCGAGATGTTCTACTTGCTCAACAGTCGGCATACCCTGAAGACCGTGCTCAACCGCGAGGGGCTGTTCGGCAACCCGTATGTGCTGCTGGCCATTGCCGCCTGCGTGCCGCTGCAGCTAGCCTACACACACCTGCCGCTGATGCAGGCAGTGTTTGATTCCACCGACCTGTCCGCGCTGGAATGGTGCAAGGTGATCGGCGCCGGCCTGCTGGTGTTCTGCGTCGCCGAACTCGAAAAGATCCTGATCCGACGCAAACCGGCTGGTAAGCGTCTGGCTGCCGATTGAATCTGCCGTTGAACGATTAGCGAGATGCCCATGACGACTCTCCCCGCCACCTCCCCGCCTGCCAGCCTGATGCTGGCCACCGACCTGAGCCCACGCTGCGATCGCGCCCTGGACCGTGCAGCGGGACTGGCCCAAGAATGGAAGGCCGAACTGATCGTGGCCCATGTGCTCGACCCCGCCGCGCACCCGGACCAGGCACTGGCCTGGGCTGCCGATACCGGCGGTGACGGCGATGCCCTGCACATCGCCCGCCGACAGATCGATCGTGACCTGGCCGGACTACCCGTACGTGCCGAGGTGCGAATCATGAAGTCCCGGGATATCTCGGAGACGATCCGCAACATGGCAACCGTTTCCGGCGTCGGTCTGGTGGTCGCCGGCGTTGCGCGGTATGAGTTGCTTGGCCGGTTCCTGCTCGGCTCTAGTGTCGAGCGCCTGGCGCGCACGCTCGCGCAGCCGTTGCTGATAGTGCGTAATCGCCCGCACGCGCCCTACCGCCGGATCGTTGTGGCCACCGACTTCTCCGAAGCCTCGCGTAATGCGCTGCTGACGGCGGCGCAGCTTTTCCCGGGATGCGAACTAACGGCTTTTCATGCCTACCTGCCGCCTTTCGCGGGGCTGACCGACACGCAACCGCAGCCTGCCTCCGCGCAAGCGCAGGAGCGAGCGCAGTACGACGCATTCATCGCTGCCACCGCCTTGCCCGCTGGAACGCGCGTCACACCGCTGATTGTGCGTGGTGGGTTGGAATTGCACCTGACCCAGCACGTCCGCCAGCACGATGTCGACCTGGTGGTGATGGGCGCGCAGGGTCGCGATGCCCTGACTGGCGCGTTGCTGGGCAGCACTGCCGCAAAACTGCTCGACTGCCTGCCCTGCGACTCAATGGTCGTGCCCCGGCCGCGCTCGGCGGGTTGAAGGTATCGGGGAAAAAGGCAACCCGGCCAGACGGAGCGTCAACAATACCGATGTCCGCGACGTTCTCACGGTCGGGAGCCTTTGCGGTAGCCACGCCATGCCGCAAGCGGTCGCTTCCCGCTGTCAGTCGCCTCCGGCCTGTTCCCCGCCACCAGAGGCAGGCGGCAGGTCCGGGGACGCCCACAACATCTCCTGCAGCGGGCGGCGCTGCCGCCAGCCAATCTGCTCGAGCATCGGCTTTTCATAGAATGCCGGCACGGGCCCCAGGCACAGCAGCCCAAACGGCGTGGCGCCTTCGGGAAGCTGAAGTTCGCGTGCCAGCGCTTCGGGGTCGAACATCGAGACCCAGCCTAGCCCCAGGTTTTCGGCGCGAGCCGCCAGCCAGAGATTCTGCACGGCGCACGCGGCGGACGCCCACGCCATCTCACGCGGCATGCTGCGCCGTCCGAAGACGGTACCGTCATCCGGCGCCAGCACCACGGCCAGCAGTTCAGCGCAATCGCGAATACCCTCCACCTTGATCCGCAGGAATTCCGCGGCCCGTTCCCCCAGGGCCTGTGCCGTGGCCTGTCGCTCGGCTTCCACGAATGGAATCAGGTGTTCGCGCCAGGCTGGCGTGCTCAGGCGCATGAAGCGCCACGGCTGCATCAGGCCCACCGAGGGCGCCTGGTGCGCCGCATCCAGCAGCCGTTCCAACTGGTCATCGGCAAGCAACGGCCCGGGCGTGAAATGACGGCAATCGCGCCGCAACGCCATGATGCGGTAGAGCGCTTCGCGCTCGGAAGCTTCAACGTGCGGGCCTGACATGCTTTTTCTTCCTTGTTGTCGATGTCCGCGTCATCCCGAAACGGAATGCAACGCCTGGACGCCCGACAAATACCAAACAGCAGCGACAAGCGCAAGTCGCAGGCTACTTCGCCTGGAACCCCGGCAGGCCCGACGCCCATTTGCTGGCGGCCAGCACCTTCGCGCATTTGACGGCGGCCTGGAAGTCGGCCTTCAGGTCCTCAACGGCGATGTGGCGACGAAAGAAATCGGCCCAGACGAACTCGGCGAAGGCTGTAGGCGTCTTCTGATACCCACCGGCATCGCGCACGTAGCCGGCCAGCGACCGGTACGGATCGTCGATCAGTTTTTCCAGATGGGACGGGATCAGGGTGTAGCAGTGGCGCACCCCGTTCTCGTCCAGCGGATGCACCCACTGGTTCTTGTCCATCTCCCCCCAGAAATCGCCTGGCGCGCTGGTGGAGAGATCGGCCTCTACCATAAAGAAGCCGGACGTGAGGCCTGCCTCCAGCGCCGCCCGGCCAAGGTGATGGTGATCGGTGATGTAGAGCTTGCCTCCGGGGCCTTCGACGGCCGGAATCGGATGCGCCTCCATGAACGCCTGCTGATCCTTGGGCTTCAACGAGGCCAGGTGCGTCTTCTTATCCTGCACTTCGATCATGCCCACTGTCAGCTGGGTGGGATGCAGATCGTGGATCAGTGATTCTCGGATCTTCGGCACGGCGGTCACCCTCCTGGCACATGGTTCTATCCAGGGCCGCAATCCGAAGCGTGAAGGCCGCGTCTCGCAACGTACGTCTCATAAAGAAAGCGGCCCTGGTTCCCGCAAGTATAGGAAACCAGGGCCGCCCCTCCGCTCGGCACGTGCGTTCGGCGTTACCCGTGTCAGACCACCTCGAAGAAGTGCGTGCGATCCCGGTCGAGTTGGGCGATCAGGCCAAACTCCCAGTCGAGATACGCCTGCATGGCCGCCGCCGCGTTGTCGGTGCCTTCATAGGGCCGGCGATACCGGTCCGTGCGCGGTACGGCGAGACGAGTTTCCCCCTGCTCTACCGGCAATCCGGCCTCCACCCAGGCCGCCGTGCCGCCTTCGAGCACGAAAACCTCGGCCGACGTCAGCGCCCGCAGATCAACCGCGGCAAACCTCGCCAGCAGGCTCGATCCACAGGTGAGTACATAGCGCTTCGCTGGCCGAATCGCCTTGATCGCCTGTGCCAACTGGGCACGGATGGCAAACCATGCGCCGGGAATATGGCGCTTGACGTAGTTGGCGCTGGCGGTCACGTCGATCACGGCGACGTCGCCCTCCTTCAACCATGCAGCCAGCGCGACCGGCGAAACGGTCACTACCTCGGGCGATGGCGGAACGTTCGCGGCCGCCAATCCACGTTCGCTACGCTTATCTTCGCCAACGGGATCGACGACATAGACCTCCCACCCCATCTGCGCCAGCCACGACGCGCTCATGTTCGCGCGTACGCCATCGTCATCGGCCAGCACGATGCGCGCGCCACGTACCGGCGCCTGATGGTCGGTCTCCTGCACCAGTTGTCCACCGGGCGCGCTGCGGAATCCCGGCAGATGGCTGGCCGCGTATTCCTCGGGCGTGCGGACGTCGAACTGGTAGACCGTGCGGTCCGGCACATGCAGGGACGCCAATTCACCAAGTCCGATACGGCGGACCCCAGCCCGCGCCGCAATGGCACCGGCGCCCTCGCGCGCCTTGCCGTGGTTGGCGGCATCAACCTGCACCGGCGCCACACGGCTCGCGCCATGGTCCAGTTCCTGGCCGGCCAGCTTCCAGCCGATCGTGCCATTGCGCAGCGCCGCCACCGGGTTCGGAATCCCGGCGTTGACCAGCGATTGCGTGCCAATGATGCTGCGCGTGCGGCCCGCGCAATTGACGATCACTTGCGTCGCCGGGTTCGGGGCCAGCTCGCGAATCCGCAGCACCAGTTCGGCACCGGGCAGGCTCGTGGCCGTGGGGATACTCATGGTCTGATATTCGTCGAAGCGACGCGCGTCGACGATCACCACATCGGCCTTGCCGTCGATCAGCGCCTGCACCTCGGGCGCACCCAGCGACGGTGTGTGCCGCTTCGCCTCCACCAGTTCACCGAACGACTTGCTCGGCACGTTCACGTCGCGAAAGACCTCGCCGCCTGCAGCGATCCATGCGGTCAGACCACCATCCAGCAACGAGACGTCGGTGTAGCCAAGTTCCCGAAGTCTGGCCGCCGCGCCTGGGGCCAGATCCTCGCCATCGTGCTCGCCGTACACGACGATGCGCGTGTCGCGGCGCGGGATGCGCGCCCAGGCTTCGAGCTCGAGCTTCGACAGCGGAAAGTTGGCCGCCCACAACGGATGCTGCTGCGCATAGGGGTCTTCCTCGCGCACGTCGATCAAGGCGATCTCGGTGCGGTCCAGCAATGCCTGGCGCACGGCCAGGCTGGTTGTTGTCGGAAACGATTGAACTTCAGTCATGACGCGATGGGGTCCTTCGAACGATCCCATGGATTGGGCAAGGTGGAATTGGAATAGCCGGAGATGAATGCCTTGCTGCCGCCGGTCTCCGGAAAGACATGCCGGCGTACCGCGCCGATATTGGCCCCGTACACATGGATGCTGATCGATACGCGGTCGTCGTAGGCATTGTGCACGCGATGGATGTCGCCGACCGTCGGCGACACCGCCTCCACGTCACCGGGCTCCAGCCGCGTTGCCTCGCCTTGTGGCTGCGGCGTGCTCTCTGCATCGATCTCGAACGGCTGCGCGTATTCGGACCCGCGCAACATGCCGATCAGCCCCCATACGGTGTGATCGTGGATGGGCGTGCGCTGGCCCGGCCCCCACACAAAGCTGACAATCGAAAAGCGTTCGGCGGAGTCGCAGTGCAGCAGCATCTGCTGGTAGTACTCGGGATGCGGCTGCGCGTAGGCATCGGGCAACCAATCGTCTCTAGCCACGAGTTTGGCCAGCAGACTGCCGCCCTCGTCGAGAATGCGGGCTTCGTCGGGATGCTGGTCGAGCAGCGCCGTAAAGGCGGTAATGAAATCGCGCAGGGGCTTGAGCGCCTGCGCAGGGGTTGGCGATGTGGACATGCCATGTCTCCTGGATCATTCGGCCGTCGTGCCTGGGCAAGGCGTCGCGGCCGCTAACGTTTGCCGCAAACATAGCACGACGGCGACGTTCCGTTGCGGGGATCAGTCGGCCAGCGCCGCGCGGCCGGCGGCAGTCAGGATCGAATCGTTCTGGGGGGTGTGGATGCGGCTGCAGAGCACATCGCGATAATGCCGCTCCAGCGGGTTGTTGCGGCTCAAGCCGTGATTACCCGAGAGTTGCAGCGCCAGCTCCACTGCGCGGATGGCATTCCCGGTCACCGTGAACTTGAGCAGCCCGCTATCTTCGGCCGACGGCGGCGTGCCGGCGTCGGTACGCCCCGCCGCATCGTCCAGCAGCACTTCGTTGGCGCGCAGCAGCGCGGCAATCTCGCCGATGGTCTCCTGCACACGCGGCAGGGTTGCCAGCGGCTTGCCAAGACTGCCAGGTGCGCGTTCGCGCACGAAATCCCGAATCCAGTCGTACGCGGCACGCGCCACGGCGTCATAGAGGCTGCCGAGCAGCACCACCATCCACGCCTGCTGGTCGATATTGCCGTCGATATCGGCCTGGCTCGCGCCCGCCGGGGCCCAGGCCGATGGCGGACGGATATCCACCGCATGCTCGATCGGGATCCACACGTCCTCCAGCAAGGTCTCATGGCTGCCCGATGCCCGCAGTCCCATGTGGTTCCAGCTTTCGATCACACGGATGCCCGGCGTGTCGGCTTCGGGCTTCGGCACAAGGAACACCCCGATCCGCGGCTCCGGTTCGTGCGTGCGCGCCCAGACCGCCAGCCAGCGCAGCGCGGGGATGCCCGTGCTGTAGAGCTTGTGCCCCCGCAGCCGCCAGCGATCGCCCACGCGCGTGGCCACGGTGCCGGGCAGACCACCCCGTGCCGGCGAGCCCAGTTCCGGCTCTACGCGCAATGAGTTGATCAGCGCCCCCTCTTCCACGGCCGAGCGGAACACCTGCGCGCGCACCGCCTCCGGCCAGCGTGCCTCGTCCCGGCCGATCGCGCGGTGCTGCAGGTAGGTCATCGTCAACACCAGCGCCGTCGCGGCGTCTCCACCGGCCACGGCGGCGATGATGCGGCGCGCCTCCGCCAGCCCGGCGCCACCGCCTCCCGAAGCGACGGGTACCGCCTGTGAGATCAGGCCGTACTGGTGCAGCAGCGCGAAGTTGTCATGGGGAAATGTACCGCGCGAGTCGTGATCGGCAGCAGTGGCGGCAAGGCGCGGCGTGAGTTCGGCAAGGACTTTGGCCAGCCGCGCTTCACTGGTTGGCAGCCGGCGCAAGGGGGACGAAGACATCGGGAATCCTTCGGAAGACGTGAACGAATCGCTGCATAGCGTACCGCCCGAAGCGGGCTGGCGATAACGACGCAATTCGCATATCGAGCATCGGTTCCCAACGCATATGGAGTCGCGTTTTTATTCGTTCTCGCGCGGCGCGCGCTGGCTTACGGTGGCGGCTCGAACCGTTTCACGAACCAGGAGCGTCACCCATGAGCGTCGACATCATCGGCATGATCCAGAGCCAGAAGCAGTCCGAGATTCACCCTCCTGACGGGCCCGTGATCGATCGCGACTACGTGCGTGCATTCGCGCAGGCCCATGAGCAGGCCGGGTTCGACCGCATCCTGGTACCTCACCACTCGACCGGGCCATCGGCCACGCTGACGATCTCCTACGCGGCCACCGTGACCGAGCGCATCCATTTCATGCTGGCGCATCGCCCCGGCTTCACCGCGCCGACGCTGGCCGCCCGGCAGATCGCCACGCTCGACCAGTTCAGCGGCGGCCGGCTTGGGGTGCATTTCATCTCGGGCGGGTCAGACGACGAACAGCGGCGCGACGGCGACTATCTCGATCACGACCAGCGCTATGCCCGTACCGACGAGTACCTTGGCATCCTGCGCCGCATCTGGACAGAGCACCAGCCCTTCGATCACGAGGGCACGTTCTACCGCTTCCAGCGCGGCTTCTCCGAAGTCAAACCCGCCCAGCAGCCGCATGTGCCGATCTACTTCGGCGGTGCTTCCGAAGCAGCGCTCGCCGTGGCCGGCAAACATGCCGACGTCTACGCGCTGTGGGGCGAATCCCTCGACCAGGTACGCGAGCTGACCACGCGCGTGCGTGCCGAGGCCGCCAGGCATGCCCGCGAGGTGCGTTTCTCGGTGTCGTTCCGGCCCGTGCTGGCGGACACCGAGGAAAAGGCGTGGGCGCGCGCCGACAGCATCCTGGAACGCACCCGCGCGTTGCGCGTGCAGGCCGGCTACAGCCGTGGCGGCCCACAACAGAGCGAGGGCGCGCGTCGCCTGCTCGCCGCCGCCGACAAGGGCGACCGCGTTGATCAACGTCTATGGACCGCCATCGCGCGCGAAACCGGCGGCCGTTCGAATTCGACCGGTCTGGTTGGCACGCCGGAACAGGTGGCCGAGGCGTTGCTGGCCTACTACGACCTCGGCGTCAGCACGTTCCTGCTCCGCGGCTTCGATCCGCTTGACGATGCCGTCGACTACGGTCGCGAACTGATTCCGCGCGTGCGCGCGCTCGTTGCGCAACGCGATGCCGAGCGCCAGCGCAAGGCAGCCTGAACCGGCCTGAACAACTGAAAACGGGGAGAAAAAACCATGAGCCAGCAGCCGTCCCAAAAGTCGTCCCGCCCTGACAATCGTCGCCGCAGCCTGCTACGCCTGGCCGGCACCACGGCTATCGCCGCGCCCGCGCTGATCCTGGGCCGACAGGCTTGGTCGGCCCCGCGCAAGCTCACCTTCGCGTGGAACCAGAATTCCTTCTGCCTGACGCCTATCGTCGTGGCGCAGGAGAAAGGCTTCTTCGAAAAGAACGGCTTGCAGGTGGATCTGATCAACTACAGCGGGTCCACGGACCAGTTGCTCGAGTCGATCGCCACCGGCAAGGCCGATGCCGCCGTGGGCATGATTCATCGCTGGCTCAAGCCGCTCGAAGCCGGCTTCGACGTGAAGATCATCGGCAGCTCGCACGGCGGCTGCGTGCGGCTGGTTGGCGCGAAGGCGGCCGGCGTCACGAACCTTCAGGCACTCAAGGGCAAGACCGTCGGCGTCAGCGACCTGGCCGCACCGGGCAAGCATTTCTTCACGATCCTGCTGGCCAAGAACGGCATCGACCCCGACCGCGACATCACCTGGCGGCAGTACCCGGCCGACCTGCTCGGTGTGGCCGTCGACAAGGGCGAGATCCAGGCAATCGCCGATGGCGACCCGAACCTCTACCTGCTGGAGAAGCGCACCAACGGCGCGTACGTGGAACTGGCCACCAACCTGACGGGCGAATACGCACGGAAGGTCTGCTGCGTGGTGGGGGCGCGGGGCGAGCTGGTTCGCAACGATCGCCCGACAGCGGCCGCGCTGGCGCGTTCGATCGTGCAGGCGACGGACTACGTCAACGAGAACCCCAACGAGGCGGCAAAGGTGTTCGCCAAGTACTCGCCCAAGATCAGCCCGGACGATCTGCGCAAGCTCTACGCCACGCTCACCTACACGCACCACCCGACCGGTGTGGATCTGCAGGAGGAGATCGCGTTCTACGCCGACGACTTCCGCCGCATTGGTGTGCTCAAGAAGTCCACCGATGCCAAACGCCTGGCGCAGCATGTCTACGCCAACGTGCTGGGGTAAGACCATGACGACCAACCAAAGCACCCTTAACGCGCGGCTCGCGCAACCCGCCCCCAGGACCGTCGCCCCACGCGTGACGGTCTGGCCCACGGGCATCGTGGCGGCACTGGCCTGGGGCGTGTTCGGCGCCGTGACCTGGCGCTGGCCCAACAAGATGGCCGGGTTCAACGACTGGGCCTATACGGAGGAACTCGGCATCGTCGTGCTCGGCGTGTCCGCCGCGCTGCTATTGCTGGCCCTGGCGGGCGGGTACGCAAGCCGGAGCGGACCGCTTCAGCACGCGGTCGCCACGCTGCGGGCAGCCGGTCCCTGGCTCGTCGCCCTGCCATTGGTCTTCACCGCGTGGGAGATCCTGACCGCGAAGATGGCAATCCTGCCGACGCCATTCTTCGCGCCGCCCCAGGCGCTGATCGAGGTCTACCTCGACGACTGGCAACGTCTGGGCGACAGCGCATTCAACACGTTGAAGCTGCTCGGCCTTGGCGTGGGATACGGCGCGCTGGCCGGCTTCCTGATCGGTGTCTCGATCGGATGGTCGCGCCGCATCGGCTACTGGATTCACCCCGTGCTGCGTGTGCTTGGCCCCCTGCCCTCCACGGCGCTGCTGCCGCTCACGTTCTACTTCTTTCCGTCGAGCTATTCCGCAGCGGTGTTCCTGATCGCGCTGGCCACCGCGTTTCCGGTGGCGGTGCTGACGTGGTCGGGCGTGGCCGGCGTCAACAAGAGCTACTACGACGTGGCGCGCACGATGGGTGCATCGGGCTGGTTCCTGGTGCTGCGGGTGGCGATCCCCGCCGCGCTGCCGCAGGTATTCGTCGGCCTGTTCATGGGGCTTGGCGCATCGTTCTCCGTGCTCGTCACGGCCGAGATGATGGGCGTGAAATCCGGTCTGGGCTGGTACCTGACCTGGGCTCAGGGCTGGGCATCGTACGTGAACATGTATGCAGCGCTGATCGTCATGGCACTGCTGTTCTCGGGGGTCATCACATTGCTGTTCGCCGTGCGCGACCGCGCGCTCTCCTGGCAGAAAGGAACCGTCAAATGGTAGCCGTACTGGAACACGCCCCCGAGGCCGCTGGCGCCCGGATCGACATTCGCGGTGTCAGCCACGCCTTCGGCGACGGCGCGCGGCGGCTGCCGGTGCTGGACGACGTCAGCCTCGACGTCGCGCCCGGCGAGTTCGTCGCGCTGCTCGGCCCGAGTGGCTGCGGCAAGTCCACGCTGCTGCGCCTGGTGGCCGGGCTCGAAACGCCGAACGCCGGGGAGATCCGGCAGGATGGCACGCCCATCGACCACCCCGATCCCTCCCGCATCGTGGTGTTCCAGGACCCCACGCTGTACCCGTGGCGGCGCGTGCGTGACAACGTCGCGCTCGGCCTGCAGGCTCGCGGCCTGTTGCGACGTGAAGGCCATCGCGTCGACGCCGCGCTCCGACGCGTGGGCCTCGAAGCGTTCGCGGATGCCTTCCCGCATCAACTCTCCGGCGGCATGGCGCAACGCGTGGCGCTGGCCCGCGCGCTTGTCAACGATCCACGGCTGCTCGTGCTCGACGAACCGCTCGGCAAACTGGACTCGCTCACGCGCCTGGCCATGCAGAGCGATCTGGTCGAACTGTGGCAACGCGCTGGATTCTCCGCCCTGCTGGTCACGCATGATGTCGAGGAGGCGCTGTTCCTGGCGCAACGCGTCATCGTGTTCAGCCAGCGCCCGGCCAAGATCACCGCACAGATCGAGGTGGACCTGCCCTACCCACGCCATCGCGGCGACCCTCGGCTGACCGAACTGCGGCACGAAGCGTTGCGGCATCTGGGTCTGGATGCCAGCTGGTAACAGGCAGCGCAACGCATGAATGGACCACCGGCACAGGCGTGGCTCAACACGCTGCTCACGCTGTTGCAGGACGGGCAGCTTGCGCTATTGCGGCTCTGGCATGTGCTGCACCTCTCCGGTGACGCACACGGCCAGCCCGCCTGGCCGTGGGCCCGAAGAATCGCAGGGGAAACGCTGCTGATCGATCTCGGTCTGGCACGTCAGGTCGCGTGGAGCCTTGCGGCAATCTCCGTGGCGCTGGCCTGCCTCGCCGTCGCCAGCATCTGGCGGGGCAAGCGGCTGACCTGGCTCGCTGCCGCGGCGCTGACGCTTATCCTCGCACCCTGGCCATCGCCGGCATTGTTGTTCACCCCTGCCGCTCCCACCAGTTTTCACCGCAGCCCCACCCGCTTCTCAACCGACAGCATCGCGCATGGCGCACGCCTCTACGCGCAACATTGCACCGCTTGCCACGGCGAGGATGGCCGGGGTGAAGGACCGCTCGCGGCCGGGCTATTGCGATGGCCACCAACGTTCGTCGGCCCGTTACTGGGGCGTCGCGCCGACGGCGATCTGTTCTGGCATATCGCCAATGGGATGCGCGATAGCGACGGCCGGCAGACGATGCCCGCTTTCTCGCGAAAGCTCGACGATGCCGACACCTGGGCTGTCATCGAATACACCAAGGCGCTGGCAGCCGGCACTGCCGCCAGCACGTTCGGCACCTGGCCGATCCCAATGCGTCTGTTCGATGTCACGGTACGCTGCGGACAGGATGGGGGCCGCGCGATGGCCGACTGGCGCGGACATCAGCGCGTCCGAGTGGTGGCGTTCGAGGGTGATGCCGGCGGATTGCCACTGGAAGACCCACGCTTCCTGACATTGCTGCTGACGCGCGATGGGAAACCGCTCGTCAACGTCCCACAGTTTCGCGCAGGGTGCGTCGCCGCATCACCGCTGGCCTGGGACGCATACGCCCGCATCGCCGGCATTGCCCCCAACAGGCTGGCTGGCACCGAGTTCCTGGCCGACCGCGGTGGCTGGCTGCGCGCGCGATCCCTGCCGGGCCGAGATGCGTGGGGTACCGCAGATCTGCTCTGTTCGACCGGTCAGGTCAACAAGGACCGTGGCCCGACATCGCCCGGCACGGATGGCCTCACGTCACTGCTGTTGCGCATGGATGCCGAACCCGTCCGATTCGTCCAGGGAGGCTTTATTCACTAGTCCACTCAGGCATCTGGTTGCGTCGGATCAAGTCACGGAGCAGCTTCAGAAAGGGCCGCCATCGCGCATCGAAAAATCCTCATGCCGCGCCCGTTCGCCCCCCGTAGCGTATGCAATCCTCAATCGCTACGGACTGCTTCTGATGTCATTGGATTTTCTGCCCGCGGATGCCGGCCCCGGCTTTGCCGTGGGGGCTGCCAAACCCTGGACGGGCCGCTATCCCGTCTCGTCCGGGCTGTTCGAAGTCCGCCCGGCGCGAATGCCGCGCGACGTGTTGCCGGTGTTTGACGACGACCTCGACTGTATCGTCGGCTACCAGCGCGCATTCGCCGATCGCTGCCATCTCTTCGATCTGAATGGCGACATGCTTGGTGTATGGGAAGCCATGACGGCACTGCCGCCGCCGGCGGAACGTGGCTCGTTGATGGTAGTGGGCGGCTTGTGGAAGGCCAACGTGCGTGGCATGACCGCACTGGGATTGAACGGCTCAGGCATGGCGCTGGCACCCGCGATGCTCGCGCAGTTGCGTTCGCGTTTCGCCGCGCTGGCGGACACGCCGCTGCTCTATGCGGAGGCCGCGCACGCACGCATGAGCGATCCGCAGCGATTCGTCCCTGTGCATATCTTGCGGCTGGCAATGCGCCACGGGGAGCGCATTGCGCCGCCTGAAGGACTGAAGGGCGTGGCCCGTTACATGATCGGACTACGGATTCGCCAACTGCCGTTCATGCTGGATCTGGTCACGGCGCATGCCGGCGCCACGATCGTCGCATTCAACTACTGGCGTTACGCCGACACGTCGCCCGTAGCACGATCGCGGGGCAATCCCTGACTTGCGCCGGCACCGTGCCCAGTGACCTGGGCAACCGCCGCCAGCACCTCGTCGACCGGAGGGCGCACGCCGTTGTCGCCGACCGAGATCGACTGGCCAGGCCGATTCACGCCGAAATGCGGCCGGGACGTGGCGGTGAAGAGCATGACCGTGGGCTTGCCGAGCGCATCTGCCAGGTGCACGAACCCCGTGTCCATGCCGACGACCAGCGCCGCCGCATCGACGCGCTGCGCGCACTCCGTGATCGACATGCGCGGCAGCACTTCCGCGCCAGGAATGGCGGCCGCAAGTGCCTTCGCCTCTTCGTGCTCCTGCTGCGATCCCCACGGCAACTGCACGCGGTAGCCCCGGAGCGAGAGCGCGTGGCCCACCTCGATCCAGTTTGCCTGCGGCCACTTCTTGATTTCGGCGGACGTAGCGTGAAACAGCATCGCACGCGGCACGCCGTCTGCGGCGAGCGGCGCGGCCGGCTTCGGAATGCTCAACTCGCAGGTTTCCTGCGGCTCGATCTCGTAGCCGAGCGCATTGGCCACCACGAGGCGCATCTTGTGCCGGCAGTCCGCATCGCCGTGCGGCCCGAACAGTTCGGTATAGGCAAATTCGGCGCGGGACTCACCTAGAAATTCGGCGGCATACCCGAGGCGGCGGCGGGTCCGGGACAGGCGCGCAACGATGGCGCTCTTGTAGACGCCATGCACGTCGATGGCCACGTCATAGGGCTCGCGGCGCAAATCGCGCACCGCGCCGAGAATTCCACGCAGGTCTCGCCACTTCTTGCCGTTTTTCTTGAACTGGCGCAGCGGCGGCGCAATCACGCGATCAATGCCGACCGTCCAACGCGGGATGTCCGCGCAGGAGGCATCGGCTACCCAGTCGATTTTCGCGCCGGGATAGGCGCGTCGCAGATCGTGGACCAGCGGTAACGTATGCACCATGTCACCGAGCGACGTGATCTTGATCAGTAGGATGCGCTTCATGAGGTGTGGGTCGGCCACAATGGCCGGCAAAATGGGGCGCCGCCGGACAGGCCGCGTTTTGGAAGGCGCTAGTATGCCTCAGCCAGTCGCGCACAGCATCCTGACAAGCGCGCTTGTTCACCCCCTCAAACCCAACGCCGGCACTTGACCGGCGCGCATTCCTCCCGATTCCTCCCGATTCCTCCCGATTTCCGATTCCTGCCGATTCCTGCCGCTAGTGCCAAACCGATGCATCGGCCACAACGGTGGCGAACCGGTCATTCAAGGCTGCCAGGGTAACGCGATGAAGTACCGCTGCGGACAACGGCGCACCTCCCAGTGGATCGGGCAAATCACGCGTGGCGCAGGCAGCGGCCACCAGCGTCACGCGGTAGCCGTGGTCGAGCGCGGACCGGACGGTCGCGCTGATGCACATATGGGTCTGGAAGCCCGCCACGATCAGCTCCTTCTTGCCCGTGGCTACCAGGAGATCGGCCAGGTCGGTGCCGGCGAAGCTGTTCGGCAGATGCTTGACCACGGACTGCTCGCCATCGACGGGGGTCAGACCTTCGATGATCGCCGCATGAGGTCCAGCCGGATCGAACGCCCCGCCCGCCTTCCCGTGGTGCACGACGTGAATCACCGGCGAGCCGTACCGGCGCGCCAGCGCCAGAAGCTCTCCGCAGCTTGCCACCGCCTCGGGCATACCGGTCAGCGGCAGCTTGCCGTCGACATACTCGCGCTGGTGATCCACCAGCACCAGAACGGCATCCGACCAGGCGGATGGCTGGCGGCTCGCGCCTGCAGCGTCGAGAAGCGTTGTTGGAACGGGGGCGACTGACATCTCACATCTCCATGGCCAGGTGACTATGCAGGCATCGTAGGACAGGCTAAGCTGTGCGCCAATTCGCCACTCATTCACAATCACTGTGCAAAAAAGCACAATCTCATGGGATGATCTGCTAACGCTGTCAACGCTGATGCGGGCCGGCAGCTATTCCGCCTGCGCGCGCGAACTCGATATCACCCATGCCACGGCCATCCGACGGATCCGGCGCCTGGAAACAGCGCTGGGCAAGCCCGTTGCCACCCGGGCAGACGGCACCTTCGTGCTGACCGCGGCAGGGCGCAACGCACTGATTGCGGCGCGCCAGATGGAGCAGTCCGCCGACCGCCTGCTGCGGGAAATCGAAGGCGTGGCATCGGGGGTCTCGGGGGTGGTGCGGGTGGCAGCCACCGCAGCGATGGGCACGTGCCTGCTGACGCCGCGCCTGCCGGCGCTCTACGCGGCCAATCCAGAGGCGGAAGTCAGGCTCGAACTGGACAACCGGGTAGCCAGCCTGGCCAGGCGCCGCGCGCATATCGCGGTGCGTCTGGCACGGCCGCAGGAAGACACAGTGGTCGCCCAACGCGCGGGGACCGTGCATTTCGGACTCTATGCGCCGGCCGGTATGACAGTGGCCACCGCGCTCGCCAGCGATACGCCACTCTGTGGCCTGCTCGACGAGGGTTTCACGCTGCCGGAAGTGGAGTGGCCGAAATCGCTGAATCGGCGTTTCGCTTTCCAGTCCAATAGCCTGCTGGCGGTCAGCCAGGCAGTGCGCACCGGCCTGGGGGTCGCCCTGCTCCCCCACTACCTCGCCGCTGGAGACCCGGGCCTGACCCTGGCGCAGGACGTACCCGAGGTCACCCGTGAAATCTGGCTGGCTTACCCGGCCGAGTTTCGTGGGGCGTCACGCTTCCGTCCGGTCATCGACTGGCTGGTCGAAGCGCTGGCCGAGTGCCGCTGACAATCCTCTCATCCGCCGCACAGGAAGCTCCCGAATGTCGCATCACCGCCACGGTGTGCGCCATATTCCACCTCGCGTGCGATCACACACGCGTTTGCGCCGGTACTCCCAAGGCAACCGATAACAGTTCTGCTACGCTTTGAACCGGTTGCCGATGATAGATAGGTGGGGCCATTCAATGAAAGCATCCAGGCAGCCAAATACGGGTCAGTGCGCGAATAGACAAGAATCATGCGGCACTCATTGAAGTACCGGATGGCGATCGCTGCCGCAATTGTGGTCACGCTGGTATTTGTGGCACGCGCGGGGATTTCCCAGTGGTACGCCTATGGGCGCCTGAACGACCTCGTTCAGAGCCAGCAGGACACACTGGTGAGGCTCGTCGCCAACCAATTGGACGAGAAGCTCGAATCACGCGCAGTCGTGCTGCGACGGCTCGCCCGCAACCTGTCGCCCGTGCTCGACGCGCCCTCCGCCCGACTGCGCCAGCTTGCCACCGACACCATCGACATACCGGAGCAATTCAACGCGGTCTTCATGGCATGGCCCGACGGCACACTCGCGTTCAGCACGGCGGTTCCGGATGGCGTCAAGATGATGATCAGCGACCGCGACTACTTCAAGGAAATCCTGCGCGGCTCCCCGTTTGTCGTTTCGGACCTGCTGCAGGGCAAACACAGCGCCGCCCCCGGCGTCATCCTCGCCGTGCCCCTGCGGGGAGCGAAGGGTGAACTGCGCGCAGTCGTCGGCGGCATCCTGAACCTGTCCGCGGACAACTTCCTGCGCGAACTGGCCGGCAGCCGCATCGGCCTGACCGGGTTCTATTGCCTGGTCTCGGCCGGTCCGAATCCACGCTATGCCATGCATCCCGACAGCGCGAAGGTGCTCGCGCCTGCGCGCGCCTCGGGAGACTCCTGCGGCGCCGAACGGCCAGCTTCGCGCTGGGAAGCGCTGGAGCCGCAGCAACCGGTCGTCGCGCGCCACCTGCTGGCATCAAACGGGTGGGAGGTGATATCGGTCCTGCCCGCCAAGGAAGCCTACGGGCCGCTGCTCGAAGCCCGCCAACATGCCATCGTCATCGGCGTCGTTTCTCTGATCTTTGCGGCCGCGTTGATGTGGATGACGATCCGTTTCCTGCTGGCCCCACTCGAACACCTGCATCGCGCCGTCAGGCAACTGGCCACGCGCCCATCCGCTGTGGCGGACCTGCTCGTCAACCGCGAGGACGAAATCGGCGAGCTTGCCGGCGCCTTCTGCGAGGTCATGCAGCAACTCTCCGAGCGCGAGGCAGCGCTCAAGGCCGCCAACGACAGCGCCGCGGCGAGCGAGAAACGCTTCGTGGCCATCGCCAATCATGTTCCCGAGTTCGTCGCTTTCATCGATGCCAGCGAGCGGTTCGCGTTCGTCAATCAGGCCTATGCGCGACACTATGGCCTGCCGGCCGACCAGATCACGGGCCTTTCTGTGCGAGAACTCTGGGGCACGCCAGACTACGTCGCCAACAAGCCCTACCTCGAGCGCGCGCGCACTGGCGAAGTCGTGACCTTCACGCGAGAAACCTCCGACGGCACCGCCCGGGAGATCACCTACCAACCAGCGTGGAACGATACGCAGGACGTTCTCACCGGCCTGCACATGTTCGCCCGCGATGTGACCGGCGAACGCCTGAAGCTGCGCACACTCGAAGCCCAGACGCTGTCCGATCACCTGACCGGCCTGCTGAATCGCAAGGGCTTCGACCGGCGACTGCAGGAAGCCATGGCGCGAGCGGACTCGGCAGATCACGGTGCTGCGCTGCTGCTGGTGGATCTCGACGATTTCAAGGCGGTCAACGACAGCTACGGCCACCCGGTCGGCGACCGCCTGCTGGTCGCTTTCGCCGAACGGCTGCGCACCTGTGTACGCAGCGGCGATGCTGTGGCCCGAATTGGCGGCGACGAGTTCGCCATCATCCTCGAACACATCACCACGCCGAGTATCGTCGAACGCATCGGACATGCTGTCGTTCATGCGGCGCTACGCCCGTTCACGATCGATGGCCAGACACTCGTCTCGACGTGCAGCGTCGGCAGCGCGATCCACCAATCCGGCCAGAGCGCATCCGTCAGCGAACTGTTCATACGGGCGGATATGGCCCTGTACGACGCCAAGCGACATGGCAAAGCCTGCTATTCGGCGACCGGCCCCAACAAGGCCACGGATATCGCTCCGCACGCGTAGCTGACGTGGCCCATTCGCAGCCCCGCCTCAGGCAACCGATAAGTCGTGCTCCGCCCCGGAAACGAGGGTCAGCTTTCTGCCCGAGACGCGCCTGACCACGTCAAGCAGCCCTGCACGGCGCATCGCCTCGGCGAGCGTTGGGTCTTCGAGAACATGCAGGCCCAATGCGGAGCGCCAGACAAGTCGCAGGACCACCAGTCTTTCCAGCGCCCGCTCGACCTCGGCGTAGTCGAGACGCGACGATGGCTCGCCTGACAGGGCGTTCATGACTCGCCGATAGGTTTGCATCGTTGACGCGCTGAATCCGGCGAACATCTGTTTGCTCGTCGCCATGACGCGGATGATCGCGTCATCGAGCGGCGGCAGTTCTTCCAGCGTTCGCATAGCGGGTGCATGAACGGCGCGCATCTGTTCGTCGATCCGCCGCTCGAGCACCGCTGCCGCATCGTCCCCGACAAGACCGTCCCTGCCCACCGCAACCGCCGCGGACTCGAATAGCTCGGGACGATACGCCGCACGCGCGAACAGATGCGTCATGACATCGGCGTTTAGCACGTCGGAAAAGCCGTGCCGCGACCGAAACCAATCGATGTAGTCACGCCCCAGCACCGGGAAGATCCGTTCCGTCGCGCAGAAGAATGCCTCGCGAGAGCCAAGCAGCATGCGCAGCTTGAGGTGATCGGAGCCCGTGGCGATGATGCGCAGGCCGTGATGGGCGAAGTTCAGTTCATCACGTGCCGCCTTGAGCGCGAACATCGCGTTGTTGCCGCGCCGGGTGGCCATGCATTGCTGAGCTTCGTCGATGATCAGCGCGATGGGCCGCTGGACCTTGTCCGACAGTTCGGCCAGCGCATCGGATAGGGCAACACCCTTGCCGAGCCCCACCCGGTCTATCGAGAAAGAAAAGCCTCCGAATCCGAACCGGTCCAGCCCCACGGCGCGCGCCGCTCTGGCAACGACTCCCTCATGCGCGGCCAGTGCCTGGCGTACGACGTCGACGATCACGTCGCCAGGATCGACATCGTTGTTTTTCCATAGATCCGCAACCAGAACCAGTGCGCCACGACGCTCGAGTGCCGGCTGGAGGTCTTCCCGCAGAAACGTCGACTTGCCCGTGCGGCGTGGCGCGGACAGGAACAACCCCGACCACGCCATGCCTGTCCGTGAATCGCCCATCAGCTCGTCGGCGAGTTCGGCCGCGAGCTGCCGCCGTCTGAAAATGCTTTCGGATTCGTTCATCTTTGCCTCTGTCCATGAGATCCAACTGCGAGCGATTCTAGATAGCCATGGGAGGCTTTAGGGTGTCGAATACGGAGTGCAACGCGGAAGTTCCAAACTGGCACAGATCCGGCACAAAACGAAACGGCGGCGCAACAGCGCCGCCGCTCCTCCCTACAAGCCGAACACCCCGTTCAGCAACAATCAGCGCACGCGCCCTTCCTTCCACGCCTGCAGCAGCTTGTCATAGGCGATGGTTTCGCCCTTTGGTTTTTCATTGTCCAGCTTCTTCCACGGCGCATGTTCCGACGACAGCCACTTCGACGGATCGCTCTTCGGATTGAGCTTCGGCGCGCAATTCGCCATGCCAGCACGCTGCAGGCGGCCCATCACGTTGTCCATCTCCTCGGCCAGGGTATCCATCGCCACCTGAGGCGTCTTTTCGCCCGTCACCGCAGTGGCCACGTTCTTCCACCACAGTTGCGCCAGCTTCGGATAGTCAGGCACGTTGTTGCCGGTCGGCGTCCAGGCCACGCGGGCCGGGCTGCGGTAGAACTCGATCAGGCCACCATACTTGTCCGCGTTCTTGGTCAGGTACTCGTGGTGAATATCGCTGTCGCGGATAAAGGTCAGGCCGGTCAGCGATTTCTTCAGCGACACCGTCTTGGACGTCACGAACTGCGCGTAGAGCCAGGCGGCAGCCAGACGGTTCGGATCGGTGTTCTTGAAGAAAGTCCACGAGCCGACGTCCTGGTAGCCGTTCTGCATCCCCTGCTTCCAGTACGGGCCGTACGGCGACGGCGCCATGCGCCACTTCGGCGAGCCATCGGCATTGACCACCGGCAGGCCCTTCTTGGTCATATCGGCCGTGAACGCCGTGTACCAGAAGATCTGCTGCGCCACCTGGCCCTGGGCAGGCACCGGGCCCGCCTCGGAGAAGGTCATGCCCATGGCCTGCGGCGGCGCGTACTTCTTCATCCAGTCGATGTACTTGGTCAGCGCGTAGACCGCGGCCGGGCTGTTCGTGGCGCCGCCACGCGAGACCGACGCGCCAACCGGCGTGCACTTGTCCTCGGCCACGCGAATGCCCCACTCGTCCACCGGCATGCCATTGGGCAGCCCCTTGTCGGCCGATCCGGCCATCGACAGCCACGCATCGGTGAAGCGCCAGCCGAGCGACGGGTCCTTCTTGCCATAGTCCATGTGGCCAAACACCTTCTTGCCGTCAAGTTCCTTCACGTCGTTGGTGAAGAAGTTGGCAATGTCCTCGTAGGCGGACCAGTTGGTTGGCACGCCCAGGTCATAGCCGTACTTGGCCTTGAACTTCTCCTGCAGATCCTTGCGCGCGAACCAGTCGGCGCGGAACCAGTACAGGTTGGCGAACTGCTGATCCGGCAGCTGGTAGAGCTTGCCGTCCGGCGCCGTGGTGAACTTCGTCCCGATGAAGTCCTTGATGTCGATGCCGGGGTTCGTGTACTCCTTGCCCACGCCGGTCATGTAGTCGGACAGCGGCAGGATCGCGCCATAGCGGTAGTGCGTGCCAATCAGATCCGAGTCGGAGATCCAGCCATCGTAGATCGACTTGCCGGACTGCATCGACGTCTGCAGCTTTTCCACGACATCGCCTTCCTGGATGATGTCGTGATTGACCTTGATGCCGGTGATTTCCTCGAAGGCCTTGGCCAGCGTCTTGGATTCGTACTCGTGCGTGGTAATGGTTTCGGACACCACGTTGATCTGGGTGACGCCCTTCGCCTTGAGCTTGGCGGCGGCGTCCATGAACCACTTCATTTCCGCCATCTGCTTGTCCTTGGACAGCGACGACGGCTGGAACTCGTTGTCTACCCACTTCTTCGCGGAGGCCTCGTCGGCCCAGGCCGCATGACCGCAAGCCAGCGCGGCCGCAAAGGCCAGGGCCGACATCCCCAACTTCACGCGCTCTTTCATCTGTGTCTCCTCATGAACCCCTTCCCCGGCTCTCTGTAATTGGGTTGCGGCCCTGGGGAAGGGACAAGATCTCGCAGCCCACATCAGCAAAATCCGCGTTGCGCCGGAGCACTAGCCCCGGCGCATGATCAGCAGCAGCACCAGAGCAGAGGCGCCCGCACTGATCCATATCGATGGTTCTTCGGCCAGTTGCAGCCAGCTCTGGATCTTTTCACCCAGTCCTACCCATGCGAGGTTGATCCACGCCGCGCACATCAGCCCGATGAACAGGCGGTCGCCACGTGTGGTGGCGATGGGCAGGAAGCCCTTGCGCATCAACGTCGGCGTACGGGTTTCCCAGATCGTCATGCCGATCAGCATCACCACCACCGCGGCAAAGAACACCGCCACGGGCGTGGTCCACACCATCCAGCTCAGCATCGGTGCCTCCCTCAAACGCGGCCCATCGCGAAGCCTTTCGCGATGTAGTGCCGCACGAACCAGATCACGATGGCGCCCGGCACGATGGTCAGCACGCCGGCCGCTGCCAGCACGCCCCAATCCATGCCCGACGCCGACACCGTGCGCGTCATCGTCGCCACGATCGGCTTGGCGTTGACGGACGTCAGCGTCCGCGCCAGTAGCAGCTCCACCCAACTGAACATGAAGCAGAAGAACGCCGCCACGCCCACGCCGGCCTTGATCAGCGGCAGGAAGATCGTCAGGAAGAACCGCGGGAACGAGTAGCCGTCAACGTAGGCGGTTTCGTCGATCTCGCGTGGCACGCCCGACATGAAACCCTCCAGGATCCAAACCGCAAGCGGCACGTTGAACACCAGATGCGCCAGCGCCACGCCAAGGTGTGTATCCATCAGGCCGATCGTCGTGTAGAGCTGGAAGAACGGCAGCAGGAACACCGCGGGCGGCGTCATGCGGTTGGTCAGCAGCCAGAAAAACACGTGCTTGTCGCCGATGAACTGGTAGCGCGAGAACGCGTAGGCGGCCGGGAGCGCCACGCCGATCGATATCACCGTATTCAGGACCACGTAGATCATCGAGTTGATGTAGCCCGAGTACCACGACGCGTCGGTGAAGATCGTCACGTAGTGCTCGAGCGTGAACGATGCCGGCCAGAGCGAGAGTGTCGAGACGATCTCCTCATTGGTCTTGAACGACATGTTCACCATCCAGTAGATCGGCACGATCGCGAACAACAGGTAGGTGGTCAGGAATACAGGCCGCCACCAGCTGGCGCGCTGGCCCGGAAGCACATGCTCAGCCATTCGGAATCTCCTCGGCGCCCGCCGTGCCGGCGCGTTGCATCCAGTTGTAGAGGATGAAGCAGGTCAGCAGGATGATCAGGAAGTAGACGATCGAGAACGCCGCGGCCGGCCCCAGGTCGAACTGGCCTACCGCCTTCTGCGTCAGGTATTGCGACAGGAACGTGGTGGCATTCCCAGGCCCGCCGCCGGTCAGCACGAACGGCTCCGTGTAGATCATGAAGCTGTCCATGAAGCGCAGCAGCACCGCGATCATCAGCACACCGCGCAGCTTCGGCAACTGGATGAAGCGGAACACCGCGAAGCGCGATGCGCCGTCGATCTGCGCCGCCTGGTAGTAGGCATCCGGGATGGCCCGCAGCCCCGCGTAGCAGAGCAATGCCACCAGGGGTGTCCAGTGCCACACGTCCATGACGAGCACGGTAACCCAGGCGTCGAACGCGCTACCGGTGTAGTTGTAGGCGAAGCCTAGCCCGTCGAGCGCGGCCCCGAGCAGGCCGATATCGGTACGGCCAAAGATCTGCCAGATCGTGCCGACCACGTTCCAGGGAATCAGCAGCGACAGCGCGATGATGACCAGCGTCGCCGATGCCTTCCAGCCCTTGGCCGGCATCGACAGCGCCAGCAGGATGCCGAGCGGAATCTCCACGCACAGCACGGCCAGCGAGAAACCGAGCTGGCGGAACAGCGCGCCATGCAGTTCCTCGTCCCGGAGAACGGTGCGGAACCATTCGGTGCCGACGAACACCCGCCGATCAGGCGAGATGATGTCCTGCACCGAGTAATTGACGATCGTCATCAATGGCAGGATGGCCGAGAACGCCACGCACAGCACCACTGGCAGCACCAGCAGCCAGGCCTTCTGGTTGACGGGCTTCATTGGACCAGTTCCTCGTTGACGTAGAAGCAGGTATGCCGGTTGAACACCGACAACCACGCGGTATCGCCAGCGCGCAGATGCGCGGCCTCGGTTCCCAGCCGCGCGCGCAGGGTCGCGGCTTCGCCGTGGTCTACCGTTGAGGACACCAGCCAGTACGTGCCGATATCCTGCGCGCGCTCCACGCGCACGGGCAGCGCCTGCGGATCGTTGCCGGCTGCCAGCTTCAGGTACTCCGGACGCACGCCGACCTTGAAGCTGCCGGCAGCCTGCAGCCTCGCTGCCACATCTGGCGACAGGTCGGGCGCGTAGCGCCGCCCCGCCATTTCGATGCCACCATCGCGCCATTGGCCCGGCAGGAAATTCATGCCGGGCGAGCCGATGAAGTGCCCCACGAAGGTGTGCGCGGGCCGCTCGAACAATGCATCGGCCGAGCCCACCTGCACGGCCTTGCCACGCGACATGACCACAACCTGATCGGCAAAGGTCAGTGCCTCGGTCTGGTCATGGGTCACGTAGATCAGCGTCAGGCGAAACTCGTGGTGGATCTCCTTGAGCTTGCGACGGAGTTGCCATTTCAAGTGTGGGTCAATCACGGTCAGCGGCTCGTCGAACAGGATCGCCGATACGTCCTGCCGCACCAGACCACGACCCAGCGAAATCTTCTGCTTGGCGTCGGCAGCCAGCCCGCTGGCGCGGCGGTCCAGCGACGCCGAGAGGTCGAGCATTTCGGCCACGCGCCCAACCCGCTCCTTGACCTGCGCGGCCGGTACACCGCGGTTGCGCAGTGGGAACGCGAGGTTCTCGCCGACCGTCATCGTGTCGTAGATCACCGGGAACTGGAATACCTGGGCGATGTTGCGTGCCTGCGGCGAATCGCCAGTCACATCCTTGCCATCGAAGCTGATCGTGCCTTGCGAGGGACGCAGCAGACCCGAGATGCAGTTCAGCAACGTAGTCTTGCCGCAGCCTGACGGGCCCAGCAGCGCGTAGGCACCGCCATCCTCGAACGTGAAATGTAGTGGCAGCAGCGCGTAGTCCTCATCCTTCTGAGGATTGGCGACATAGGCGTGCGCGAGGTCGAGATCGATGCGTGCCATATCAGGCTCCCGACTCGGTAATCGCGGCGACCGGGCCTGCCGATGCCGGCGACATGCCTGGACGGCGCGGCGCGTGTATGCGATCGCCGTCCGCGTTGAACAGGTAGATCTGCGCTGGCTCGATATGGAGCGACAACTGCGCGCCCAGTTCGAGATCGCGCACACCGGTAAGCTGGGCCACCAGATTGCCGGCGGGTGTATCGACATGCACGAACGTATCCGAACCCGACAGTTCAGCCAGCGCCACCCTGCCCGGCACGGCCACAGCCTGTGGCACGGCGTCGAGCCGCAGCGCGCCAGCACGCACGCCCACCGTTACCGGCCCATCGGCATGGGCCACGTCCGGCATCGGGATGGAAATGTTGCCGGCCAGCACGACGCGGCCATGCCCCAGCACACCTTCGAGAAGATTCATCGGCGGATCGCTGAAGGCGCGCGCCACGCGCAGTGACGCCGGATAGTGGAACACCTCCGGCGTCGGGCCATACTGAAGCAGTTCGCCAGCGTCGAGCACGGCGGTATGGCCACCGAGCAGCAGCGCTTCGGCCGGCTCGGTAGTGGCGTAAATCACGGTGGCATCGCCCTGCGCGAAGAGTTGCGTCAGTTCCTCGCGCAGTTCCTCGCGCAGCTTGTAGTCGAGGTTGACCAGGGGCTCATCGAGCAGCATCAGCGGCGCATTCTTGGCCAGCGCGCGGGCCAGGGCCACACGCTGCTGCTGGCCACCAGATAGCTCCGAGGGATACCGGTCGAGCAGATGTTCGATGTGCAGGCGCCCCGCCAGCGAGCGAACACGCGCGTCGACGTCAGCCTGGCGATCCCGCCGCAGCCGCAACGGCGATGCAATGTTGTCGAAGACGCGCAGCGACGGGTAGTTGATGAACTGCTGATAGACCATCGACACGTTGCGTTCCCGCACCGGCACGCCGGTCACGTCGGCGCCGTCTACCAGCACGCGGCCCGCGGTGGGCTTGTCCAGCCCTGCCATGACCCGCATCAGCGATGTCTTGCCCGCCTGGGTCGTTCCCAGCAGGATCGTGACGGCGCCAGGCACGGGGGCCAGCGACATCGAGTAAAGATAGGCTTGCGATCCCACGTGCTGCGCAATGCCTTCCAGGCTGAGCTGCATCCAGTCTCCAATATTCTTCTTGTGACAGCTCAGCCACTTCGAAAACCTGCGGCTGAGGCGCACTTTTCATAGCAACCCGCTCGTTTTAGCTCAAAAACGAACACAAAACAATACTGCGCCGCATCATTTGTTTTCGTTTCTGTTTGAACTAGAATGCCGGACATGACGCTCAATCCACGCCAGACCGCACTCCTCGAGGAAGTCCGCACGCAGGGCTTTGCCTCTATCGACGAACTCGCGCGCAAGTTCGGCGTGACCCTGCAAACGGTGCGCCGGGACGTCAACCTGCTGGCCGAGAACGGCATGCTGGCCCGATTTCATGGCGGGGTACGGGTAGAGGGATCGACCACCGAGAACATTGCCTACCGGCAACGCCAGGTGCTGAACGCGGAGGGTAAGGCGCGCATCGCGCGCGCGGTGGCGGCTGCCGTGCCGGAAGGCTGCTCGCTGATCCTGAACATCGGCACCACGGTGGAGGAAGTGGCGCGCGCGCTGATCCATCACCGGGGCTTGCGGGTAATCACGAACAACCTGAACGTGGCCAATATCCTGGCCGACAACCCCGACTGCGAGGTCATCGTCGCCGGTGGCGTGCTGCGTTCACGCGACCGCGGCATCGTTGGCGAGGCTACGGTGGAATTTATCCGGCAGTTCAAGGTGGATATCGGCCTGATCGGCATCTCGGGCATCGAGGCCGACGGCACGCTGCGCGACTATGATTTTCGCGAGGTCAAGGTGTCTCGCACGATCATGGAACACTCGCGCGAAATCTGGCTGGCGGCCGACGCCAGCAAGTTCAACCGGCGAGCCATGGTGGAACTGGCGCCGCTCGCGAGCATCGACCGGCTATTCACGGACGAGCCGTTACCCGCGCCTTTCGACACGATGCTGCAGGAAAGCGGGGTGGAATGTGTGGTCGCGGATCAGGAGTGAGGTGGGCTCACGTCTCGCGCTCCCTTCTCACGCTTGTGGGAAAGGGGTTCTGGGAGAAGGCATTGGGGTAGCAGCAATCAGCACAGGTCGCAATTTGAGCCGCCTGCCCTTCTCCCCGTCCCTCTCTCCGCCCCTCTCCCCCGTTCGGGAGAGGGGAGAAAACCATTGCGGTTTCCGGTCCTTACTTGAACACCACCGTCTTGTGGCCGTTCAGCAGAATCCGATGTTCCGCATGCCACTTGACGGCGCGGGCCAGCGCCACGCATTCGACGTCGCGACCCACGGCGGTCAGTTGCTCCGGATCCATGCTGTGGTCCACGCGCTCGATCTCCTGTTCGATGATCGGGCCTTCGTCGAGGTCGGCAGTCACGTAGTGGGCCGTCGCGCCAATCAGCTTCACGCCGCGGTCATGCGCCTGGTAGTAAGGCTTGGCGCCCTTGAAGCTCGGCAGGAACGAATGGTGGATGTTGATCGCGCGGCCCTGGAGCTTGCGGCACAGGTCATCGGACAGCACCTGCATGTAGCGGGCCAGCACGACCAGGTCGATATTCTGCTCGCGCACGACTTCAAACACGCGCGCTTCCTGCGCGGCCTTCTGCTCCGCCGATGCGTTCATCAGCGGCAGATGGAAGAACGGCACGTCGTACGACGCGGCGAGCTGATAGAAGTCACGATGGTTCGAGACGATCGCCGCGATCTCCACCGGCAGACCGCCAACCTTGGCGCGGAACAGCAGGTCGTTCAGGCAGTGGCCAATCTTCGACACCATGATCATCACGCGCGGCTTCACGGTCGCGTCGTGCACCTCCCACTGCATGCCGAACTGGTCGCCCACGGGGGCAAACGCGGCACGAAGCTCGGCCAGATCCGGGCCGCCCGGCGCGGCGCTGAAATGCACGCGCATAAAGAAGCGGCCGGCGAAGGCATCACCGTACTGGTCGGAGTCAACGATATTGCAGCCGTGCTGGAACAGCAGGCCGGATACGGCGTGAACGATGCCCGGCTGGTCCGGGCAGGAAAGCGTGAGGATAAATCCGGTGGAACTCATCGTAAGCGATTCGGGATTGAGCGGGCCGGGACCGTGAAGGCCTCGATTCAGGGCTGGATACCGGCCCAGCCGCGTCGGCGGAGGGCATCCAGCGTCACCAGCGTGGCATCGACGGTCATGGCGCAATCCGCCATGATAGCAAGCAATGCCTCCGGATCGATATGCCGGTGCTCGGCCACTTCACCGTCCCGGTTATGGGGAACGAAGTCGGCCGGCAGCATGAGGTCATATACATACACACGCTCCCACTGCACGCCTTCGGGGATTTCACGTAGCACATCGATCACCCCGTGGGCCTCGGCCTGGCTGGCCAGCGCGGGCGGAATCCCCGATTCCTCGTCGCATTCGCGCACCAGCGTTTCCAGCGGATCGCTGCCTGCCGGCATGCCACCGGCTACGAGGTTGTCCCACATACCCGGGTCCACCGCCTTGCGCGGGCTGCGGCGCGATATCCACAGCGCCCGCTGGCCGGCCACGATCCCGTTCATGTGCGACGCGAACGTCAGCAGCCCCAGGAAGCGGGCTGCCGCGCGCTCGATCACGGCCAGCGGCTCGGCTTCCAGCGTCGGCGTCACCGCGAACAGTTCGTTGCGCCAGCCGCGCACATGGCCGGCATCGGCCAGTTGGGTGGCCAGCGTCGCCAGTGCTGCATTGCGCGCGGGCACCGTGGTACGGCCGGGCAGCAGCGTGATGGCGCCCTGCCCGTCGGGCTGGCCCAGCACGCCATCAAACCCCGCGAGGATGTCAGCGTGCTTGCGCGGCAGCCAGCCCACGTGCCGCCCATCGACCATCAGGCGAAGGTGGGAGACGGGATCAAACGGACTGCGCGCGGCAACGCCAGCAGTGACTACGCTAACGATATCGGCGGGATCGGCGGGGCGGGAAACTGTTTCGGCCATGGCTATTCAATTCAACACATCCGGATGGAACGCATGACATCCACGACATCTCATCAGCCGCAGTACGTGCTGGCCCTGGATCAGGGCACCAGCAGTTCGCGCGCCATCCTGTTCGATCACCTGGGCAATGTCGTACGCATCGCCCAGCGTGAGTTTCGGCAATATTATCCGCATCCCGGCCACGTCGAGCACGACCCCTATGAGATCTGGCAGTCGCAACTGGCCGTGGCGCACGAGGTACTGGGCGACGCGGGCGTCAGCGGCACGCAGATTTCTGCCATCGGCATCACGAACCAGCGCGAAACCACGGTGCTGTGGGATCGCAAGACCGGTGAACCGGTGGGCCGCGCGCTGGTCTGGCAAGACCGCCGCACCGCACCGATGTGCGAGGACCTGCAGGCAGCGGGCCACGCGGAGACATTTCAGCGCAAGACCGGACTGATCGTCGACGCCTATTTCTCCGGCACCAAACTGCGCTGGATGCTCGACAACTACGAGGGCGCCCGCGCACGCGCCGAGCGCGGCGAGTTGGCCTTTGGCACCGTCGATAGCTGGCTGATCTGGCAGTTGACCGATGGTGCGCGGCACGTCACCGACGTTTCCAATGCTTCGCGCACGATGCTGTTCAACATCCACGATTTCCGCTGGGACGATGAACTCCTGGGCCTGCTGGATATTCCGCGCAACCTGCTGCCGGAAGTGGTGCCGTCGAGCGGCGAGGTCGCGCGCGCATCGGCACGGCTGTTCGGCGTGGAGATTCCGATTGCCGGCATCGCCGGCGACCAGCAGGCCGCCACGTTTGGCCAAGCTTGCCTGCGGCCGGGCATGGCCAAGAACACCTATGGCACCGGCTGCTTCATCCTGATGAACACCGGCGACAAACCCGTAACATCGCACAACCGGCTGATCACGACCATCGGCTGGCAGATCGGCGGCAATACCCAGTACTGTCTGGAAGGCGGCGTATTCATGGGCGGCGCGACGATCCAGTGGCTGCGCGACGGCCTCAAGCTGATCCACAGCGCCCCCGAGGTAGAGCCTCTGGCCCGCCAGTGCACCGACACCGGCGGCGTGGTGCTGGTGCCGGCATTCGCCGGCCTCGGCGCGCCGCACTGGGATCCGTTCGCACGCGGCACGTTGGTCGGCATCACGCGCGGTACCGGCGGGCCGCACATCGCCCGGGCCGCGCTCGAATCCATCGCGCTGCAGAGCGTGGATGTGCTCGACGCCATGCAGAAGGACGCCGGCATCTCGCTGGCCGAACTCCGGGTCGATGGCGGTGCCTCGCGCAGCGACCTGCTGATGCAGATGCAGGCCGACCTGCTCGGCACCGTCGTGGTCCGGCCGCGCGTGACCGAAACCACCGCGCTAGGCGCGGCATATCTCGCCGGGCTGGCAACTGGTTACTGGACCGACCCCGAAGAAATCACGCGGCAGTGGCAGGTGGAGCAGCGCTTCGAGCCGAAGCTGTCCGCCGACGAACGCGAACGCCGCATTGCGCGTTGGCACCGCGCCGTCGACCGCGCCCGCGACTGGGCGCGCGAGTCCGATGACGCCGCACGCTGAACCCAGATTCGAATTTCCCATGCAAACTTCCGTCACTCCGATCGCCCCTCCCTCCCGCGACACCCTGCTTCAGACGCTCGCGCGCGAGCCACGCTGGGATGTGATCGTCATCGGCGGCGGCGCCACCGGGCTGGGCACCGCGCTCGACGCTGCTTCGCGTGGCTACCGCACGCTGCTGCTCGAAGCCGCCGACTTCGCCAAGGGCACGTCGAGCAAGGCCACCAAGCTCGTGCACGGCGGCGTTCGCTACCTGGCGCAAGGCAACATCAGCCTGGTGCGCGAGGCCCTGCACGAACGCGGCCTGCTCGCGCGCAACGCACCGCACGTGGTGTGGCCGCTTGGCTTCGTCGTGCCGGCCTACCAGATGTTCGACCAGCCGTTCTACGGGATCGGCCTGAAGCTCTATGACATGCTGGCAGGCGGCCTGAACCTTTCCGGCAGCCGCTGGCTCAGCCATCACGAAACGCTCGAGGCCGCGCCAACCCTGGCCGAGCACGTGGGCGGGCGTCCGCTGCGCGGTGGCAATCTGTATTTCGACGGCCAGTTCGATGACGCGCGGCTGGCGATGGCGTTGATGCGCACGCTGTTCGATGTGGGCGGCACCGCGGTCAACTACATGCGCGTGAGCGGACTCTCGCAGTCCAACGGCGTCATCACCGGCGTCACGGCACAAGATGTGATCGGTGGGGAGACGTTCCACCTGCGCGCGGATTGCGTGATCAACGCCACCGGCGTGTGGGTCGATGCCGTGCGCCAGATGGAAGACGGCCAGGCCCGGCGGATGGTGGCGCCGAGCCAGGGCGTTCACTTGACGATTCCGCGCAGCTTCCTGCCCGGCGATCGCGCAGTCCTGATTCCGAAAACCGACGATGGCCGCGTGCTGTTCCTGGTGCCCTGGAACGGACACACGATCGTCGGCACCACCGACACCCCGCGCCAGGATCTACCGCTGGAGCCCCGGGCAGCGAGCGACGACGTCGACTTCATCCTGGAAACGGCCGCGCGTTACCTGGCCCGCGACCCGACCCGCGATGACGTGACCAGCGTCTGGGCGGGGCTGCGTCCGCTGGTGAAGGCCACCGGAGAAGCCTCCACCGCGTCGTTGTCGCGCGAGCATACGATCCTGGTATCCAAAGCCGGACTGATCACGGTCACGGGCGGCAAATGGACCACGTATCGCAAGATGGCCGAGGACGTGATGGAAACCGCGATCCAGCGGCAGTTGCTGCGCGCCGCGCCCTGCCGCACGGCCGACCTGCCGCTGCACGGCGCGACCAACATGCCCAATGACCTGCCGCCCTCGGGCACCGGATCGCCCGACCGCTACTACGGCGCCGACCTCCCCCTGGTTCAGGCGATGCCTGGCGCGGACAACGTGCTCGTGCCCGCCTCCGGCCTGACCGAGGCCCACGTCCGCTTTGCGGCGCGCTACGAGCTGGCCCGCCGCGTTGAGGACGTGCTGGCGCGGCGCAATCGGGCGCTGTTCCTGGACGCCCGCGCTGCGCTGGACGGCGCCCCCCGGGTGGCGGCGATCCTGGCGGAGGAACTCGCGCACGACTCGGCCTGGCAGGCACGCGAACTCGAGGACTTCGGCAAGCTCGCCAGGGGCTATATGCTCGGATGATCGACGATACCTGCGTTCATGGTGCTGGACTTGGGCGATAATGCCGGTTAACGCATCAGGGAGAACACCATGGACGATATGGACGAGATTGACGATCTGTCCGATCTGCCGATGCCCCGGTTCATCTGGGGCTTCGCCGTCATCGCCAACAAGGGCGGCGACGTCATGCACGACGAATTCGAGTATCTGACCCACACCCGCAGCCCGCGCTTCACGTGCCGGGTGGTCGAACTCGAGGACATGCCCGCCGACAGTGAGGATTCGGGCATTGACGGACGCATCGTCCACCACGACGAGCCGGACCGCATGTTCTACATCACCGATATCGGCATGGCGCTGGTGAACTTTCAGCTGTTCGACAAGCTGCCAGACAAGGGCAAGCTCAAGAAGGTCTGCGACGAAGCGATCGCCAACTGGATGCTGCGTCGCGAATTCCTTGACGACGAGGAAGACGAGGCGTAAGCAGGCCACGCCACAAAGCAAAACAGGCACCCCGAGGGGTGCCTGTTTTGCTTTTGTCCTATCGCTATGGTCGCCACACCAGCCGTCACACCGGCCACTACGCTCGCCACTACGCCGGCTCGACCTCGATCAGCCCCGACGCCACGCGCTCGATCTCGCAGTAGATCGGCATCGCCTCCATCGGACCGGTGCAGCCCACGCCCGAAGCCTGGCTGGCGCTGGCGCCCGGCGGCAGGAAAACGAACGCCATGCCGGGCTGGAAACCTGGATGGCGGCGCAGACTGTCATTGAGAATATCGAGATACTGCGCGCGCGTGAAAACCTGCTTGGACATGTCGGCATCTCCGGGTAATTTTCTGGCCCGGGCATCCTAGCATGGCATCACGCGCCGCTGTCACCGCATCGCGAGGCGCGACGAATCGAGATCAATCCTCAGCACTCGCCCTTCTTGGCGTGTCCGGGCGGGCAGTGATAGCCGCCACGGCCGCGGTCATGGTCGTGACCGTGGCCCTGATCATCGTCATCGCCTCGGCCCGGCCCGCGGTTCCAGCGCTCGGGCTGTAGCACCCAGCCGTTGCTGGCGCGAACCCAGCGCGGCTGCTCATAAACATAGCCGGGACGTTCGCCGACCCAGTGCCCCTTCTTCCAAGCATGCTTGTGACCGTGGTCGTCCCAGTCCCAGTAGCCGGGCGCCCAGACGTAGCCAGCACGCGGAGGCGGCACGACTTCATAGACCGGGGCCGGTGGCGGAACGCCAATGCCGATATTGATGCTGACCTGCGCCATGGCGGCCGGCGCCAGCGCCGCTGCCGAACCAAGCAGAACCGCGCCAGCAAAGGCGCGCACGATAAGCTGTCGTTTCATAGGGACCCTCTCTTTGTAATTGGCACCGATAGAAAGAAGTCTATCGGTGCCATCTGGAATGTGATGTAAGAAAGGGTATCTGAAAATTACCACGCGACCTAGGCTGCACTAGCCGGCTGAAACGCTTAGTGGTCCGCCGCCATCGCCTTGAGTTCGGCATCACCGGCTACGCGGGCGGCGTCGGATGTCGTGAAGGTGTCATCGGACACGATGGTGCGCCGGATCTGTTGCCCGCCGAAATCCACCAGCGAGATTACCCACACATAGCGCCCGGCCTGTGGCGCGGTCTGCACGAAAGCCTTGAGTTGCGGTCTGGATTCGGTCGTCATGAGACTCCTCCGGTCGAAACAAGCGAGACAAACGCGTCCGGGAACTCTAGCACACGGGATGGGTGGCTGCCGCCTCCGTCACCCCTCATCCTCTTATATCTAAGACATCTGGCCCGGTGCGGACATAAGCCAGAGTGGCTACAGTTTTCTGTAACGGTGCCGACACTTGACCAGATGTCCACCGGACCCCTCTGCCAGCCGCCCCAATTGCCGTACTTGACGCCCAATTTCGCTCACCGACCGCGCTCCGCGCTGACGCTGCCACTGGTTCTGCTGCTGGCCACGCCCGGCACGTGGCCGGCAGCCATGGCCGCTTCCACGGTTACCGCAGCAGCGCCTGCATCAGCCCCGGTATCGGCCCCCGTCGCACCGGCTTCACGCCCCGAAGCCGTGGCCCGCATGGTGATGAGCCTGCTGAGCTATGCGCGCTGGCCCGCCGAGCGCGAAACGCTGAGGCTGTGCGTGGATACGGACGCGCGTTACGGCGGCAAGCTGATGGAAGGCGGCTCGCTATCCACGGGCCGGCTGGTCCAGGCACGCTCCGTCGATCCGCTTGCCGACACTCTCGCGCCCGAGTGCGACGCACTCTATATGGGGGCCATGACCGATGCTCGCCGCAAGAAGCTGACGGCGGATCTGGTGGGAAAGCCCGTGCTGGTGATCGTCGAGGAAGATTTCGAATGTGAAGTTGGCAGCATGTTTTGCCTGACATTCCGCGAGAATCAAGTTTCGTTCCGGATCAATCTCGATGCCATCGCGCGCAGCGGGATTCATATCCACCCCGGTGTGCTCCAGCTCGGCCGCCGCAGGACGCCCGCATCATGAACTGGCCCGGCCGCCCCCCCGCCCGCGACGACGCCGTGCCACAGCGCCCGACGCTGTACCGCGCGCTGCGGCGCATCCACCTTGGCGTGGCGCTGATCGCCGTGTTCACGGTCGGCATCTCGCTGACCGCGCTCGGGCTGACCGCGCTGCGCGTCTATGCGGATCACAACCTCCGGCTGGTCGCGCGCTCGATCGCCTATACGGTGGAAGCGCCGGTCGTGTTCGGCGACGCCGCCGCCGCGGCCGATGCGCTTTCCGTGATCGCCGCATCCGAGGACGTGACGCGGGTCATCGTGTACGACCGCGACCACCAGCCGATGACCGTGTGGCAGCGCCCCGGTCACGAGCAATTCCCCGCGCTGCGCCGGGTGGCCGGCGACCTGCTGATATCGGGCGCCGTCGAGCAGCCAATCCTTCACGAAGCCCAGCAGGTAGGCAGCGTGCGTGTGGCAGGCGATCCGGTGGCGCTCCTGCACTTCCTGCTGCAAGGCACGCTGGGCCTGGGAGCCTGTCTGCTGTTGACGGCGCTGGTGGCGCACTACATGTCCCGCCGAATGCTCAGGGATGTCGTCAATCCCCTGCGCAACCTGATGCGCGTGGCCCACGCGGTGCGTTCCGAACGCGCGTTTGGACAGCGAATGCCACCGGCGCGGATCGAGGAACTGAATGCGCTGTCCGAAGACTTCAACGTCCTGCTGGACGAACTCGAGGCCTGGCAAAACCAGCTTCAGCACGAGAACCGTTCGCTGGCGCACCGCGCCAGCCATGACAGCCTGACAGGCTTGCTCAACCGCGCCGCCTTCACTGAAGCGCTCGATCTCGCCGTGCGTACTGCGGCGGCGCGCAATCAATATGCCGCCGTGCTCTATCTCGACAGCGACGACTTCAAGGGTATCAACGACCGCTATGGCCACGCGGCGGGCGACGCCGTGCTCGTCGCCGTCGGTCAACGCCTGCGCGGCTGCCTGCGCGAAGGCGACAGCGTGGCGCGACTGGGCGGCGACGAGTTCGCCGTGCTGGTCAACGCCCTCCGCGCGCCCGAGGACGCGGTTCGCATCGCCGAGCACATCCTCAACGCCATGGCCACCCCTGTGTGTCTGGCCGATGGCACCACCATCTTCGCGCCGCTCAGCATCGGCCTGGCGGTCTACCCGCTGCATGCCCGCAACGGCACGGCGCTGCTCCATTCCGCCGATGCCGCGATGTACGGGGCCAAGCGCCAGTCCGGCGCCACCTGGCACAGCGCGGAGTCCGCGCCACCGGAGCCACATCTCTAGAGGCCGACCATGAGAGCGCCCAGCAGACCCCGCCGCGCTTTCCTGCTGACCACACTGGCCGGTCTGGGCGCGCTGGCGCTGTCCGGCTGCGCCAGCCCCGCCCACAAGCTGACACCCGCGCAAATTGCCGTGCTCAAGAACCAGGGGTTCATGCTGACTGGCAACGGCTGGGAACTTGTCATGCCGGACAAGGTGCTGTTCGGCTTCGACGACGACACGGTCTCGGCCGAGCAACAGAACGCCCTCGCCCGGGTCGCGCGCACGCTGCGGGATGCCGGCATCGACGCCTTGCGCGTGGACGGCCACACCGACAACGTCGGCACGATCGAGTACAACCAGCAACTCTCCATGCGCCGTGCCGAGGCTGTGGCGCGCGTGCTGCTCACCTGCGGTTTCGCACGCGATCATCTCGATGTGCGCGGATTCGGCAAGACCCGCCCCATCGCCGACAACGGCACGGCGCTGGGGCGCGCGGAGAACCGCCGCGTGGCGATCATTGTCACGGTCGAATAGACCCTGTTCCGAAGAAACACTCTAATTCTGGCGTGCCGAGACAATCAGGCCGCAGCGAAAGCGCCTTTCTCGCCCTTTGCCCATGTCCCCAGGCCCGCCCAGCCTTGGTTTGCGGTGGATCGGCCAACGACAGAAGGCCGGACAAACCCTGCCCACGGGCGCAGTGGAACGGTCGTACACTCGCGTGGTGTGCACGTCGATCAGTCGATCAGGTCGATGGGGAGAGACCAGGCAACACCTGGTCGCGCACGTAACACCCGACAAGAACGAGATAGTCAAAAAATAATGCGTACCCAGGCGCTGGAACAGGCGATCGATGCCGTGGTCGCGGTCGACGCACGCAACCAGATCACCCTCTTCAATGCCGCAGCGGAGGCATTGTGGGGTCTGGAACGAACCACCGTGCTAGGCCAGTGCGCGTCCGTCCTGGCGCTTGGCGATCTGCGCGTGGCCAATGGCCAGAGCGGTCAGAACCTCGCCATCGCACGCGCCGATGGCACCCTGCGTCATGTGCGGCTGCACATCGCCATCTTCGGCACGGACGGCGACTCCAACCCAGGAGCGCCTGCGAAGCAGTTCGCCGCTTTCCTGCATGACGACGCCAGCACCGGCAACGAGCCCGGCGCCACGTTGAGCCCGCCGGGGCTGCGTATGCTCTCGCTGTGCCTCGACCACGCCGAAAACCCGGTCATGATCACCGACGCCCACGGCACGATCTGCCACCTGAACGGTGGCTTCACGCGTCTGCTCGGCTACGCGAGGCATCAGGCGGTAGGCCGCCGCTGGCAGGATCTGCTAATGCCGATCAACGCGCGGCCGGAGCAGATCCCTTCGTTGCTGGCGCCGCTGGCGGCCGGCCTGCCGCTGCGCAATGAAGCACTGGTGCCCGACAAGAGCGGGCAGCCGCGCTGGCTATCGGTCGCGGTCAGTCCGATCATGGCGTCGACGCAAAGTGGCGGACTGGTCAACACGGTCTGGGTCCTGACCGACATCACGGCAACCAAGGTACGCGAATCGATCCAGCACCGCACGCTGGACGCCCTGGCGCGCGACCTGCCGACCGCGCAGATCATGAATGATCTGTGCCGTCGCGTGGAAAGAATGGCACCGGGCACGAAGGCCGCTGTCATGCGCGCCTCCAACGGCCATTTGCGGCTGGTGGCGATGCCATCGGCCACCCCCGATCTGCTTGCCGCATTCGACAGCCTGCAGATCGGCCTGCAGTCGGGCTCCTGCGGCGCGGCGGCTTTTCTCGGCCACGCCGTGGCCGTAGAAGACATCGCTCAGGATCCGCGCTGCGAAACGCTACGCGAAACGGCGCTTGCCGCCGGCATGGCCGCCACCTGGTCCACCCCCGTGCGTGCCGCCGACGGGCGTGTGCTGGGCACCTTCGCGCTGTGCTTCAACGAGCCACGCCTGCCGGACGGGTTCCACGAAAACCTTGTGGGTGTTGCCGCCGACCTCTGCGCGCTGGCGCTGGTGCGCGACCAGACGCAGGAGCGCATCCACCGCCTGGCGTACTACGACGCGCTGACCGGCCTGCCGAATCGCCAGTTGCTGCTGTCCCGCGCCGACGATGCCGTGGCGCGCGCCAACGCCCATGGCACCCCGCTCGCCCTGCTGTTCATCAATCTGAACAACTTCAAGCGCGTCAACGACGTGCAGGGTCACGGCGCCGGCGACCGCTTTCTGATCGAAGTGGCATCACGGCTGCAGTTCGCCACTGCCGAACACGCGCGGGATGCCACCGTCGGCCGGTTGTCAGGAGATGAGTTCGCCGTACTGCTACCGGGCCACGGACATGCCGAGGCCCTGGCCATCGCCGATGAGCTGCTGCGCGCGCTCGATCCGCCGATTACCGTCGCACACGGCCTGAGCCCTTCGCCTTCAGCCAGCATCGGCATCAGCATGCTGACCGAGCAGACGCGCGACCGAGAAACGCTGCTGCATCATGCCGACCTTGCGGTCTGCCAGGCCAGGAAGCGCAGTGGCCCGGACCTCGGCAACCAGATCTGTGTGTATGACACCGTGCTGGCGCGACGCCTTGGCGATCGGCGCATGCTCGAATGCGAGCTGCGCGAAGCCATCGGCAGTGGCCAGTTGCAGATGCGCTACCAGCCTCAGATCCATCTGGCTTCGGGCAACCTTTGGGCGGTGGAAGCGCTGGCGCGCTGGCCGCATCCGCACCGCGGCGACATCGCGCCCACGGTGTTCGTGCCGCTGGCCGAAGAATCCGGATTGATCGTGGCGCTCGGATACTGGGCCGTGCGCGAAGCATGTGCACAGCAGGCACGCTGGCGGCGGCGCGGCGCCGCGGTGCCGGCCATCTCCGTCAACCTCTCGCCGCTTTCGATCCGTGACCCAGCGCTGCCGGACGTGGTGGCGCAGGCCCTGCGAACGCACGCGCTGCCCGCCGGCGAACTGACCATCGAGATCACGGAAAGCGTGTTCCTCGATCACACCTCCGAAGCGGAAGCCACGATCGCAGCCCTGCGCAAGCTTGGCGTGCGCCTGTCGATCGACGATTTTGGAACGGGATTTTCGAGCCTGAGCCGGCTCATGCAATTGCCAGTCGACGAGATCAAACTCGACCGGAGTTTCCTGGTGGATCTGGAGACCAGCGAGGCCACGCGCACCCTGGTGGAGGCTGTGATCCGGATTGGCCGCGCGCGGGATCTGACCGTGGTGGCCGAGGGGGTCACCAGCGCACTCCAGCGCCAGTTCCTGCTCGACCAAGGCTGTCACGTAGGCCAGGGATTCCTGTTCGCCCAGCCACTGCCGGCCGCGTCCATCGAGAGATGGCAACCCCAACCGTCCTGGCCAGGGTTGATGCACTAGGGATTCCGCCCCCGCTCAGTCGCCGAACGGGTTCGGCACCCTTGTTGCGGGATCGTCGACGAGATCAAACTCGTCGCGTACTTCATCGACCACGATGCGGATCGATGCCTCGTATCCGCGCGCATTGCCGAAATAGTCCATGTCCCAGTTGCGACCCCGCGCGTCGCGCTCGTGCGGCTCGGGGTCGGGCACCCGGATATGCGCGCCATCGTCGGCAACCTCATCGATCTGATGAATGCGCCGGCTCACCTCTTCCTTGATGGCATGCCGGCTGCGCTCGCGCTTGGCCATGAGCAGCCTCCTTTCGGTGGTTCGTGCGCGCCATCCTAGCACGCGACCACCGCAGGGACATGACGCTTGTCATAGCGCCGACTTGGCTGCCTGATACGCCGCAAACAGGCGCTGGAACACCGGGCCGGGCTTGCCCGCGCCGATGGTCTTGCCGTCGATTGTCACCACCGGCAACAGCTCCTTGCTGGCCGACGACAGCAGGACTTCGTCGGCGGAGAACACCTCGTCGCGCGTGATGCGGCGGGCCTCGAACGGGATGTCCATCGCCGCGCAGAGCTCTTCCATCAGGCCATAGCGGATACCTTCCAGGATCAGGTTGTCCTTGGGCGGCGCATAGACGCGGCCATTTTTGACCAGCCAGACGTTCGATGACGATGCTTCGGTCAGATTGCCATCGCGAAACTGGATCGCCTCGGTGACGCCTGCCTCGGCGGCCACCTGAGCGGCCAGCACGTTGCCGAGCAACGAGGTCGACTTGATCTGGCAGTTGAGCCAGCGGCGGTCCTCCATCGTCACGCAGGCCACACCCTGCTCCACCGATGCCGCCGGCGGCAGTGCCATCGGGTTGGTCATGATCAGCACGGTCGGCGTGACTTCCGTCGGGAATGCATGGGTCCGTTTGGCCACACCGCGCGTCACCTGCATGTAGACCATCTGGTCGCCCAGGCCGTTGGCCTTGACCACGCGGTCGATCAGCGCCAGCCATTCGGTCTCCGAATAGGGGTTGGGGATGCCGATCGAGGCAAGGCTGCGCTGCAGGCGCGCCAGATGCTGAGCGCCACGGAACGGCTTGCCGTTGTAGAGCGGAATCACCTCGTAGATGCCATCACCGAAGATGAACCCGCGATCGAGCACTGGCACGCGGGCTTCGGACAGGGGAAGCAATTCCCCATTCAGGAAAACGACTGTTTCAGACATGGTCAATATTTGGGCAAGGAAGATTGTGAAGTGAATTCTTTCACATGGCGCGGGCTGCCTTTATGCAATTTCGGCATGTCGTCGCGGCATCGCCCCTCCGTCGATGTGACTTCGGCAAGGCGCGCGCCTAAAACTATTTCAACGACAAAGTCGGCCTGTATTGAATATTTTTTAATTCATTGATCTAGCGTGCATTGCCATGCAGCAGACGAAAAACAGCGTGATATATTCGTCACGCGAAACTTCAGTGCGCGACAACGGCATTGCGTTCACGTGCCTTCGCCGTGCCACTCCTACAGGGCGCCCTATATGACGAATTTGGAGTCAGGCCTGCGATGTGGCTGCACGCGGATTGCCGCCATGGCGACGGCCTTCCTGATCTCGACGATTCCTGGCCAGTCGGCCGCCCAGGTCGCGGCCTCTTCACCCGCCGCAGCACCCCCGCCCTCGCCGGGCGCGACAGCGGCTTCTCCGCTGGTCACCCGCACCCAAGTTTTGACACTCGCCCAGATGGGGGCCAACTATCCGATTCCGCTGCGCGGCGTGGACCCGGACCACACACTGAACGTGGGCGTCCGGCTCGACGAAGTGGTCACCGCAGCCCGGCTCAAGCTGGTATTCACCTATTCGCCAGCGCTCGTCTTCCCGCTCTCGCACCTGAAGATTCGCCTCAACGATGAGGTAGTGGCGACGATCCCGCTGGATCAGGAGCACGCCGGGCAACAGGTCACCCGCGAAGTGGATCTGGACCCGCGCTACTTCACGGACTTCAACCGCATCAACGTGCAGATGATCGCGCATTACACGCTCGATCATTGCGAAGACCCGTTCCATTCAAGCCTGTGGGCCGATATCAGTCCGAGCACCACGCTGACGCTGAGCAAGGCCAACGTGACGCTGCCGGACAACCTGGCGTTGCTGCCCGCGCCGTTCTTCGACCGCCGCGACAACAACCGCGTCACCGTGCCGTTTGTGCTGCCTGCGAATACTGATCCCGCCGTGCTGCGCGCCGCTGGCGTCGTGGCTTCCTGGCTCGGCGCGCTGGCAAGCTATCGCGAGCTTCGCTTCCCGGTGTCGCGCACCGCGCCCGGCGATGCGCACGCGATCGCACTGGTCATGCCCAACGCCATTCCGGACGGTCTTCGTATCGACAAGATCGAAGGCGCCTCGGTACGCGTCATGCCGAACCCCGCAAACCCCGCGCGCAAGCTGCTGGTACTGGCCGGGCGTAATCCGGAAGAACTGCAGTTGGCCGCCAATGCGCTGGTCCTGGGCAAGGCCGCCATGGCCGGCGCCAGCACCGGCGTGCAGGCCGTGGACCTGGGCAAGCCGCGCCAGCCCTATGACGCGCCAGCGTGGGCCCCGGTGGATCGCCCAGTCCTGTTCAAGGAACTCGTCACCGATCCGCAGCAACTCCAGGTGGCCGGCGCCAGCCCGGATGCCATCCGCGTTAATTTGCGCGTGCCGGCTGACCTGTTCGGCTGGAACGACCGCTCGGTGCCGCTCAGCATCAAGTACCGCTACACCGCGCCCTCGACGTACAACGATTCAGTGCTCAGCGTCGATATCAACGACCAGCTCGTGCGCTCGTATCGCCTTAAGCCGCTGACCACGCAGGGCGACGAGAACCTCGTCAGCGTGCCGCTGCTGTCCGGCGGCAGTGTCTCGGCCAGCAGCGACATCCTGATCCCCGCGTTCCGCGTCGGCAGCAACAACCAGATGCAGTTCCGCTTCAGTATGGACTCGCAGAAGACCGGCCTGTGCGCGTCGACGGCGACCAACGTGGCGCGCGCGGCGGTGGACCCGGATTCGTCGATCGACTTCAGCGGCTTCTCACACTACGCCGCCTTGCCCAACCTGGCGTTCTTCGCCAATAGTGGCTATCCGTTCACGCGCCTGGCCGATCTGGCCGATACCGCCGTGGTGGTGCCCGACGCCCCCACCACCATCGACCAGGAAGCCGCACTGACCATGCTCGGCCACATGGGCAAATGGACCGGCCTGCCATCTCTGCGCGTGGCCGTGGCACCTGCCAAGGCCATTGACACCGTCAAGGACCGGAACCTCGTCATCATTGGCACCGGCAGCGCGGCGCAGATCCTGACCGGCTGGGGCAAGTCGCTGCCCTTGATGATCGAGCGCGGCAAGACCGAGATCACGCTGCGCGACCAGCGCTCGCACGCGTGGTCGAACTGGCTCAGCGGCACCGACGACTTCGACGTTTCGCCTGCCGGGCGCGCGATCCTCACCGCCGATGGCCCGTTGGCCGCGCTGATCGGCTTCGAATCGCCATTCAAGGCGCAGCACAGCATCGTCGCGCTGACGGCCACGGCCGACGAGCGTCTGCGCGATGTACTCGATGTGCTCGAGGACCCCGGCAGAGTGGCGCAGATCCGCGGCGACCTGACCGTGATCCACCACCGGGACCTGGAAGGCCTGCGCCTGGGCGAACGGTATTACGTCGGCAGCCTGCCCTGGTATGGCCGCTTGTGGATGCGCCTGTCCGGGCATCCGGCGCTCCTGGCGATCGCGGGCATCATTGCCGGCCTGATCGTGGCGCTGACGCTGTTCTGGGCGCTGAGCCGACTGGCGGCACGCCGCAACGGAGGCTGACATGCGTCGGGCAATGGCCTGGCTGTTGCGGGCTACCGTCGTATGCACGCTGGCCGGCACGGTGTTGACCAGTGCCGCGGCCACCTGCGCGTGGCCCGACTGGGATGCCTTCCGGCGCAGCACAATCAGCCAGGACGGCCGCGTGATCGACGACAGCACCGACCAGCAGGTGACGGTCTCCGAAGGCCAGTCGTATGCGCTTTTCTTCGCGCTCGTGGCCAACGACCGCGCCACCTTCGACAAGCTGCTGACCTGGACCGAGAACAACCTCGCGCAAGGCGACCTGACGGCCCATCTGCCCGCGTGGATCTGGGGCAAGCGCACCGAAGGCGAGCACGCAGGCACCTGGGGTGTCATCGACGCCAATCCGGCATCGGACGCGGACCTGTGGATCGCCTACTCCCTGCTCGAAGCCGGCCGCCTCTGGAACGAGCGCCGCTTCACGGCGCTTGGAACGCTGTTGGCGCGCCGCGCCCTGCGCGAGGAAACGGCGGTGCTGCCCGGACTCGGCCGCACGTTGCTGCCCGGGCCCACTGGATTCCACACGTCGCCCGATGTCTGGCGCCTGAATCCGAGTTATGTGCCATTGCAGGTCATGCGGCGGCTGGCAGCCATGCCGGGCGAGGACAGCAGCTGGAAAACGCTAGTCGACACCTCGGCCCGGCTGATCCTGAACACGGCGCCGCACGGCTTTTCGCCTGACTGGGTGGAGTATCACAAGGGTCGAGGCTTCCGGCCTGATACGCAGACACAGGCCGGCGGCTCATATAACGCGATCCGGGTGTATCTCTGGGCCGGCATGATGGCGCCACGCGATCCGCTGCGCACTTCGGTGCTCCAGGCGTTCCGCCCGATGGCCGATTACGTCCGCAAGCAAGGGGATCCGCCCGAGCGGGTCGATACCCAGTCGGGCACGTTCGGACCGAACAGCGGCAACGGTGGCTTCTCGGCAGCCGTCGCGCCCTACCTTGCCGCCCTGGGACAGACCGATGATGCGCGCGCGCAGGCGCAGCGCGCCCGCGACCTGGCCGCGCAGAAGCCCGCCGGCTACTACAGCCAGGTGCTGGCGCTGTTCGGCCTGGGCCATCTTGACGGACATTTCCGCTTCGAAGCGGACGGCACTCTGGTGCCGGCCTGGAAATCCACATGCCCCGCCACGCGCTAGCTCCCACGCTGGCGCTGTTGCTGGCCAGTTCCGCCTTGCCGGCTTTCGCGGCCGATCCTGCCCCAGCGGCAGGTGTGTCGCCGCCAGCCACATCCGCGCAGATGGCGCAGCTGCTGGCCGCCGCCAAAATGTGGGAGGCAAAGAACCGCGCCGATATGGCGCGCGGCATCCTGGAAAAGGCACTGCTGATCGACCCGAACCAGCCCGAGGCGCTGAAGCTGATGGGCCTGATCGAGATCCGTTCGAACCGCCCCGCCGAAGCCGGCAAGCTGCTGGCCAAGCTGCGGCAGTCCGCGCCGGGCAGCGCCGCGACGCTCGAACTCGAGGACGCCTATCGGATCGCCACGCGCGACAAGCGCGAGATGGCCACCATCCGGTTGCTATCGCGATCCGGCAAGGACGAGGAAGCCGTGAAGCGGCTGCTGTTGCTGTTCCCGCGCGGCGCGCCTAGCGGCGATCTGGCACGTGACTACTACCGCATCCTCTCCGGCACGCCGGATGGCCGCACGCGGGCCATCAGCGAACTCCGCAGCCGCACGCGCCAGAACCCCAACGACATGGCACTGCAGCTCGCACTGGGCGATCTGCTGACCGACCGCGCCGGCACCCGCCAGGAAGGTATCGGAATCCTCTACCGCATCACGCAGCGCCCCGATGGCGACCGCAAGACCGCGCTCGACATCTGGCGGCGCACGCTTTACCGCGTGAATGATGACCCGGCCTACTACGTCTGGTTCGAGCGCTACCTCAAGGAAGTGCCCGACGACGACGCCGCGCGGCAAACCCTCGCCGATCTCGGCAAGAAGGTAGAGGAGCAGAAGCGGCTGCAGGCCGACCCCGCCTATCAGGCCCGGCAACGCGGGCTGGCACAGCTCGAGCGTGGCCAGCTCAGTGAGGCCGACATCGCCCTGCAAAAGGCGTATCAAAAGCGGCGGAACGATGCCGAAGTGGTGGGCGGGCTCGGACTCGTGCGCCTGCGCGAAGGCCGGCACGACGAGGCACGCGAACTGTTCGCACGTGCGCAGCAGCTCGACCCGAGCAACAAATGGCGCAGCCTGATGGCCACGGCGACGTTCTGGGGCGTGATCTCCAAGGCACGCGACGCGAACAAGCAAGGCAAGCCGGCCGAAGCGGAAGCGCTGGCCCGCAAGGCACTGGCGCAGCAGCCTGGCAACGACAGCGCGGAAGGCATCCTGGCCGACGCGCTGATCGCGCAGAACAAGGATGCCGAAGCCGAGGCGCTGCTGCGCAAGATGCTGGCCCGCCCCAAACCCGACATGGGCGCGCTGCGCTCGCTGGTCGAACTCCTGCAGAAGGAACATCGCGATGCCGAAATCGACCCGCTGATCGCCAGCGTCGAGCCGCGCATGAAAGGCTCGGAGAGCGAAATGCGCGCGATGCGTGCCGACCTGCTATCCGTGCGGGCGGAACGGCTGCTGGCGCAGCAGAAGCGCAGCCCCGCCATCGCCAACCTCGAGGCATCGGTTCGGCTGCAGCCCGACGACGCCTGGACACGCTTCACGCTAGCCCGCCTCTATCGCGACCTGGGACTGCCCGCGCTGGGCCGCACCGTCATGGACGACGGTCTCAAGGCTGCGCCGACGAGTGAAATGCGCTATGCGACGGCGCTCTACCTGAACAGCGTGGACGACATCGACGCGGCCACTACGGTGCTGGCCGCCGTGCCGGATGCCGAACGCTCGGAAGGGATGAGAAACCTGGGACATAACCTGGCCGCCCAGCGCTTGCTGCGCGAAGCCCGGCTGCGCGTTGCCGAGGGACACGACGACGAGGCACGCGCCCTGCTACATCAGGCCGAGCAGGAGGCCCAGAACGATCCGCACATGCTGGCGTCGATCGGACGCGAATGGATCGCGCTCGGCGAGCCGGAAACCGGTTTGCATCTGGTCAGCGACTGGCTGGCCGCGCACCCGGAGGACCCGCATCTCGACATCCGCCTGCGCTATGGCGAATTGCTGGCAGCGGCCGATCGCGACGAGGCATTGCGCCAGTGGATCGCCGATTCGACCGCCCTGCCCGGGATCACCGACGAACAACGCGCCAGCTTCGCCGACCAGTCACTGCGACTGGCCATCCGCGAGACCGATCGGCGGATCGCCGAAGGCGACTTCAACGGCGCGCGCGACACCCTGTATGCAGTGCCCGAAGCACAGCAACGCGATCGTCGCTGGCTGCTGGAGCTCGCGGACCTGCGCGAGGCCCACGGCGACTTCAAGGGCGCGGCCGATGCGGCGCGTCAGGTGCTGGCCACCGATCCGCACGACGCCAGCGCGCAACTGACGCTGGCGCGTCAGTACGAACGCATGGGCCGCACCGACGAGGCGCTCGACATCGTGCGCACGGTGCTGGCCGAAGCGCCCGAGGACGATATCGACACACGCCTCTCGGTAGCGCGGCGCTTCACCGCGCTGCGGCGCGAGGACGAAGCGGATGCTGTCGTCGATGCACTCGACGCCCGCTTCCCGAATCGCGCCGATATCACCGTGCAACGCGGCCGCATCGCCCAGTCGCGCGGTGATTACAACGATGCGGCGGAGATCTATCGCACCGCACTTGGGCTGGAGCAGCGCGAGAGCGTGCTCCCGGGCCCCGAAGGCACGCCCGCGCAGCGCGCGCTGGCGGGCCTGGAGGCACGTCGCCAGGGCGAAGTGGCGACGGCGGTGTTGCAGTCGAACAAGTCCGGCGACGACGGCATCTCCAAGCTGAACGCCACCGAGATTCCGCTCTATGTGCGGATTCCGAATGGCTATACGGGCCACTATTTTTTCCATGCGGATACCGTGCTGCTCAATGCCGGTACGCTGCAGGCCAACCGCTCGGTCAGTGACCTGCCCTTCGGCAAGATTCCGGCGCTCGGCAACGCCGGGCTCGGGGCGATCGGCCAGACCGACAAGGGTGTGGCCCTGGCCGCCGGCTACGAATACGATGGCGCGTACAACAGCTGGCGCGCCGATATCGGCACCACGCCGCTTGGCTTCACCGAGCAGAACGTGGTTGGCGGCTTCCGCTATCGCGCCGACCTCGGCGTATCGTCGTTCAGCGCGGACATCTCGCGGCGGGCCGTGACGAGTTCGCTGATCTCGTACGCGGGGGCCGTTGATCCCGTCACCGGGGAGCACTGGGGCGGCATCGTGCGCAACGGCGTCCACTTGCGCTATGCGCGCGACGTGGGACGCGTTGGCCTGTTTGCCGACGTCGGCGCCGGCCTCTACACTGGTGACAACGTGAAGACCAATCGCGAAATCACCGTGCGCACCGGCTTCGACGTGCCGGTCTACATGGCTCGAGACCAGAGGGTCTCCAGCGGCCTGGTGCTTAACTACTGGCATTACTCCGACAACCAGCGGTTCTATACGTTTGGACATGGCGGCTACTACAGCCCCCAACGCTATGTGTCGTTCGGCATCCCGCTGGACTGGACCGGGCGGTATCACAAGTGGTCATGGCGCTTCCTTGGCTCGGCAGGGTGGTCATTCACCTACGAGAACGACGCGCCGTACTTCCCGACCCGCCCCGACCTGCAAGCGATGAGCGGCAACGCGATCTACAAGGGCGGTTCGGGCGGTGGCTTCAGCTACACGTTGGGCGCGACGATCGAATACACGCTCGCGCCGCACTGGGTGGTTGGCGCGGCATTCTCGATCGACCGGTCACGCGACTACGCGCCGAACCGTGCCATGGCCTGGCTCCGGTATCTGTTCGACAAGCGGAAAGACCCGGTGCCGTACCCGCCCGCGCCAGTGCGGCCCTACTCGACTTACTGAGCGACATACTGAGCTATCGGGTTCTGTCATGAACGACGTCGAACACTCTGCCCCCCGCCCCTCCCGCAAACCGCTGCTGGCACGGCTGCAGGCGCGCACCCTGCTCGCGATCGAAGGGCTGGCGCCAGCGCTCGGCACGCTGGCCAGCGGCCGCGCGCACGTGGTGTACGCGCAGCCCTCGCCCGCACGCGATGCGTTCTTCTGGCAAACCGCCGCCGTCGCGCTACGCGGACCCGCCAGTGTGCTCTCGACGCGTGATGCCGATGGCATCGCCAAGGTGCTCCGCGAGCATGGGCTCGATATCGACGTCAATCGCGCGCTGCATTCGCGCGCCAATCTCTGTGCCTTGCGCGCCCAACCCGGCCGCGACGGCATCGATGCCCTGATCGACGCGCTTCAGGCACTCACCGATCAATGCGGCGCGCGGGGCACGATGTTCCTGATCGAAGGCGCCGAAGCATTTTTCAGCTGGCAGGATGCGGTCTCCCTGGCGAGCCAAGGCGTTCGCCTGAACGACTGGTGCGCGAAAGAACGCTGTGGCGTGCTGCTCGTGGTCGCGCCGCCACCACTGGCGCCGGGACAATCGCCGCCCGACTTGCAGGCCTTCCACGGCCGTTTTGCCGGTGCGGCGCAACTTTCCCAGCAGCAGGGGCAGTACACCTGGGAAGTCGCGTTCTGGCGCGACAAGCAGTCGGTGGTGGCCGGCGAGGTCTTGCGGCTTCGCTTCGCGCCGCACGAGCAGCGGCTGATGGTGGCGTCCGACACCTACAGCGACCAGATCGAGGAAGCGGGAATGCTGGCGCCCGACGAAGACCGCGTGATCGTCAGCCGCGACGCGGTGCTGCGCGAGCGCTTCGTTCCCGAGAACTGGCGCATCGTTGACAGCAACGAAGCCGCCGTCGCCACGGCCAGCCAGTCCGTGGCCGCGACCGTGATCCTGCATTATTCGGGCAGCCGTGACCTGGAACTGCTGGCCAGCCAGGTGCACCGCCTGCGGCGTAGCGCGGGCCGCGCACTCAAGATCGTGATCCGCGAGGACCGCGAGGCCATGCGCCAGCACTATGAGCTGCTGATGCTCAACCTCGGCGCCAATGCCGTGGTAGCGCAACGCACGCCGTTCGCGCGAATGCAGGCGATGATCGACGCGTTGCAGGGCCAGGTCTTCTCGCGGCCAATCCTCGCCGACTATCACAGCGCCCTGTCGGCCGTGCTGACAACGTCGGCCACCGGCTACGTGACGCCCGACACATTCCTTTCTCTGGTGCGCGATGCGGTGGACCGCAGCCGCCTGATCCGGCTGCCACACGTATTGCTGCAACTGCCGCTGCTGCCCGAAGTGGCGCATATCGACGCGCTGCGCGCCTGCCATATGAATCGCGCCGGCGATCTCTGCACCGCGGGCAGTGATAGCGTGTACGCGTTCTTTTTCGCCTGCCGGCTGGACGATGTTGACGCCGTATGCGCGCGCGTGTTCCAGCGTCCGATGGCCGATATGTTCCAGGGTGATCTGCGCAGCGGCGACAACGAATCGATCGCCGCGACGCTGAGCGAACTGGAGGCCGACATTCAGGCCTATCCGCCTCCCGACTACACACGCTGGCTGGCCCAGGAACCATCGAGCCACACGGAACCGTCGGATGCACCAACGGAGGCATGCCCAACGACACCGGCCCCGGTGCAGACCTTGCCGTTGATCGCGCCTCGCCGGGCACAAGGCGGCGGTGGCCCACGCGCCCTGCCGCGACACCATCCCGTGCCGCTCAAACCACTACGCTGACCCATGCCCATCTTTCTCGGCTACTTCGTCTGGGGACTGATTCTGGCGGCACCGCTTGCGTGGCTGACGTGGCGCTTTGACCTGCTGCGCTGGCTGCCACGCTGGACCGCGCCACGGCCCCGTCGCAGCGTGCGACTACCACCGCAACTCGACGCCCTGGTGATACGTGGCAAGCGCCGTATCGGCGGTGGAGACCAGTCATGAATACCGTGGCCATCGTCTCCACCACGGGCGGCGCTGGCCGCAGCACGCTGACGGCGGAACTGGCCTCGCTGCTGGCCCAGCGCAAGCACCCGGCGCTGGCGCTGGAATGCGATCCCGCCAACGTGCTCGGCTTTCACTTCGGGATGAGAGAAATTCCCGAGGATGGCCTCGGTGCCTATCTCGACGCACCGACCCCTGGCGCGTGGGCACGCGCCGGACAACGCAGCGATGATGACGTGCTGTTCGTGCCCTGGGGCAGCGGCGGCGCCCCCGCCGCGCTGGCAAACGCCGCGCCCGACTGGCTCGGCCGCCTGCTGGCGCAGGTGGATCTGCCACCGCGCGGGGTAACGTTGATCGACTGCGCGCGTTGGCCATCGCCACTTGCGGATCAGGCCATCGCAGCCGCCGATCTGGTGCTTGTCCTGGCCCCGGCGCAACCGGAGACCTGCCTGACGCTGCGCCGACTGGCCGACGCGCTGACCGCGCAAGGCAAGACCGCCCGTTATGTGGCTACGCGGCTGCAGCCTGCGCGGCAACTTCATGTCGATATCGTCGCGCTGTTGCAGGCCATGCTCGGGCAGGACATGCTGCCCTATCACGTGCATGACGACAGCAGCGTGGCCGAGGCGCTGGCCCGCAGCGAGAGTTTCTGCCGCAGCACGCCGCACTCGCAGGCCGCGCATGACATGAATGGCCTGGCGTCATGGTTGTCGGCATGGCTCGAAGCCGCCACACAGGAGTCCCGTCCATGAGCGCGCGCCGCTTCTCGCTAAGCGAACTGTTCTCCGGTGCCCGCGACCGCGTGGCGCGGGCGCTCGGCGTGACGCGCACCGCGAATGCCGGCAACTGGCTGCTCCGCCTGTTCTTTCGTCCACCGCGACCGGGCAAGCGCGACATCCCGGCGGAATGGGCCGCGCAGGTTCACAGACGCGCCATGACCCGGCTCGGCATTGGCAAGCGCCAGGGCACAGGCACGTGGATGTGGCGCCTGTTCATCCGCCCCCCAAGACCTCGATTTCGACTGGCGGCCGATCCACGCAAACAACGTTCGATGGCCGAGCCGGAGCGCGACAACTGGCTGCGCCGCTGGCTCGATCGGGTACTCGAGCCCGTCTGGAATACGACATCGCGACTGCACCACCAGTTCTTGTCGATCCTGCCTCGACCGGACTGGAATCGAGTGGCCTATTCGCTCGAGTCGCTTGCCGCGCAGGTCGGGCGTATTCCATTTGTCCTGCCGATCTCCATGGTCATCGCAGCCATCGCCACCGTCGTCATCGGCACCACGCCACTGACGTTCGCGAGCCAGATGCTGATGTTCGCCGTGGTCTGGGCCATACTGATCGTCGTGCGGCGCATTCCTGGGCGGCTGGCCACGATCACGATGATCGCCGTCTCCATGCTGATGGCCGTGCGTTATATCTGGTGGCGCTCCACACAGACACTGCAGTTCGCCACCACGACCGAGGCCGTGATCGGTTACCTGCTCTACGCAGCCGAGTGCTACACGTGGCTGGTGCTCGCGCTGAGCTACCTGCAGACCGCCTGGCCGCTGCATCGCAAGCCAAAGCCGCTGCCGGCTGACTCGTCCCTATGGCCTACCGTCGATGTCTTCATCCCGACGTACAACGAATCACTCGCCGTGGTCCAGCCGACGGTGTACGCGGCACGCAGCATGGACTGGCCCCCCGACAAGCTGCGCGTCTACATCCTCGACGACAGCCACCGGCCGGCGATGCGCGAGTTCGCCGAAGCGGCGGGCGTGGGCTACATCACGCGCGATAACAATCGCCACGCCAAGGCCGGCAATATCAATCAGGCGCTACCGCGCACCAGCGGGGACTACATCGCGATTTTCGACTGCGACCACATCCCCACGCGCTCGTTCCTGCAGATGACCATGGGCGAGTTCCTGGATGATCCGAAGTGCGCGTTGGTCCAGACACCCCACCACTTCTTCTCGCCCGATCCGTTCGAACGCAATTTCGACACCTTCCGGCGCGTGCCGAATGAAGGCAGCCTTTTCTACGGCCTGATCCAGGACGGCAATGACCTCTGGAACGCCACCTTCTTCTGCGGCTCCTGCGCGGTAATCAAGCGCGCGCCGCTGCTCGAGATCGGTGGCATCGCAGTAGAGACCGTCACCGAGGACTCGCACACCGCACTGAAACTACACCGCCGTGGCTACAACAGCGCATACCTGCGTACCGTGCAGGCCGCCGGGCTGGCCACCGAAAGCCTGTCCAGCCACATCGGCCAGCGCATCCGGTGGGCACGCGGCATGGCGCAGATCTTCCGTCTGGACAATCCGCTGCTTGGCAAGGGCCTGACGTTGTTCCAGCGCCTGTGCTACAGCAATGCGATGCTGCACTTCTTCTACGGCATTCCACGGCTGATCTTCCTGACCATGCCGATCGCGTATCTGTACTTCGGGCTGCACGTGATCAATACGTCGGCGCTGATGATCATGGCCTACGTGTTGCCATACCTGCTGATCGCCAACGTAACCAACTCGCGGCTTCAGGGTCGCTACCGACATTCGTTCTGGGCGGAGGTCTACGAGTCCGTGCTGGCGTGGTACATCGTGCTGCCCACCACAGTGGCCTTCATCAATCCGCGCGCCGGCAAGTTCAACGTAACGGCCAAGGGCGGGCAGATCGCCGACGACTATCTGGACTGGACCATCTCCAAGCCCTATCTGGTACTGCTGGCGCTGAACGTGGCCGGCCTTGTCTTCGGCGTGCTCCGCCTGCTGTTCTGGGGCACCGACGAGCCCGCCACCGTGCTGATGAACATGGGATGGGCAACGTTTAACCTCATCATGCTCGGCGCTGCCGTTGGCGTGGCCCGCGAGGCACGGCAGGTGCGCGTATCGCACCGTATCCCGATGCGCGTGCCGGCGACCCTGCTGCTGCCCGATGGCCGCACGATCGCGTGCAAGACCGAGAACTATTCGATGGGCGGCCTGGGCATGGTGCTGCCAATCGACGTGCCACTGGTCGAAGGCGCGCCGGTGGGCGTATGTCTGTCGCGCGGCTCGCGGACCTATCACTTCCCCGCGGTGGTCACGCGCAATATCAATCGCCACCTTGGGGTGCGCATGGACGATCTGAGCGTTGAGCGCGAAGCACAGCTGATCCAGTGCACGTTCGGCCGTGCCGACGCGTGGATCGACTGGCTCGACGACGAGCGCGTCGATGCTCCGCTGCGCAGCTTCAAGGAAGTCGTTGAAATGGGCTACCAGGGCCTGCTACGGCTCTACGATGCCTTCGTCGATGCCGTCGAGCTGGTGACCGCGCGACGCCGCTCACGTCTGCCCTGACCGCCCCGAACCCCTAAGCGAGACCCCATGGGACTCTGGAACCTCTACTTCCTCGCCAAGATCTACCTGTTCCATACCGGGCAGATGCAACCGATATGGCTGCTGAACCTGGTCTTCGCCCTGCTGCTGGTGATACCGCTCGAGTCGCGCATTCTGCGCGTACTGCGGCAGATCATCGCCATCGGCGCCGGTGCGGCGCTGGCGTGGCGGGAATCCACGTTGCCGCCGTTCACGCGTCTGCTCACGGAGTTTTCCAACATCCGCGCCTTCACGCCCGGATACCTGGTGGAGCTATTCCAGCGCTTCGTGCCGGTGCAGATGGTGGTGGCCGTGGTGCTGGTGGTCCTGGTGTACCTGCTGATCAACCGATGGATTCGCACCACTACGCTCGTCCTGCTTGCGTTGATCGCCATGCCGATCTGGTATGGCACCGGTATCACGTTGCCAGGCGCGAAGGCTCAGCAAGCAACGGCGCAATCCGCCGGATCGGCGCGCGCGGATATCAACGCCACCAACAACTACGACGCCATCCTGGCCGCGTTCCGCCAGCAGGAAACCCAGCGCACCGCCACCTTCTCGCCGCTTACCGCAACGCCTGACGCGCAGTTCGACATCATTGTGCTGCACATCTGCTCGCTGTCGTGGGATGACCTCGACGCGGCCAAGAGCCTCAATCACCCACTGCTGTCGCGCTTCGACTACCTGTTCAAGAACTTCAGTTCCGCCGCCAGCTATAGCGGCCCAGCCGCCATCCGCCTGTTGCGCGCGTCATGCGGCCAGCAGCCGCACAAGGACCTGTACGACCCCGCGCCCGCCGAATGCCACCTGTTCGCCGATCTGGCCCAGGCCGGCTTCACGCCGCGCATCCTGATGAACCACGATGGCCGCTTCGACAACTTCCGCACCTACGTGGAGACCGAGATCGGCATTCAGGGCGTGAAGATGGAATCGACCGAAGGCGTGCCGGTGGCCATGCGCGCCTTCGACGACTCGCCGATCCTGGACGACTTCAATACCTTTGACCACTGGTACAAGCAGCACCTGGCGCAGGACAAGGGCCCTGTGGCGCTCTACTACAACACGGTCACGCTGCACGACGGCAATCGCCTGCCCGACAAGCGCCTGACCAGCATCGAGTCCTACCCGCTGCGCCTGAAGACCTTGCTCGACGATGTCGACCGGATCATCGACACCATCAGCAAGTCTGGCCGCAAGGCCGTGGTGATCTTCGTGCCCGAGCATGGCGCGGCGCTACGTGGCGACAAGAACCAGATCTCAGGGCTGCGCGAGATTCCCACTCCCAACATCATTCACGTGCCCGTGGGCGTGAAACTGGTCGGCCTGCCCACCACGGCAACGCCGCAGCCGGTAACCATCGACGCACCGACGAGCTTCTTCGGATTGTCACAATTGGTGTTCAATCTCGTGGCCGACAGCCCGTTCCGCCAGGGGGCGCCCGATCTGGCCCACTACGTCGAGGATCTTCCGCAGACCCAGATGGTCGGCGAGAACGAAGCCACGCTGACGATGAAACGGACCAACGGCTATGTGATTCACACACCGGACGGCGTCTGGGTGGAGCAGCAATGAGCAAACCCATCGGGTCCCGCAAGGCGGCCACGGCCTACAGCGATATCGACATGCTGGCCCAACATGTCGACGGCTTCGACGCGCAGCAGTACTTCGACCAGCAAGTCGAAGTAGAAACAGTGGCCGCCGCGCAACGCTGGCCTCTGCTGGCCCGGGTGATGGGGTGCGCGGCATTAGCCGAAGCGGAGCCAGCGGTCGCCGTCGGCCCAAGCGGTGGCGGTTGACGGTCGCCCCCCTTCCTCAAAGCAGCGCTACGCCCGCCATCCCTCGCCAGTAGGGAAGCAACATTGGCCTTCGGGGCCGAAGCGTCACGGATTCGTCATATAGCCTGCCTAGACTCTGGGCCACTTTCCACACAGTGTCCCTCCCGTCATGTCTGGCGTACTGGTCGACCCTTCCGCTGCCCGTCCGCGCTTCCGACAGCCATGCGCCGAAGACCTGGCCATGCCGACCCCGTCTGTCACCACCGACCAGACGAACCAGGATGTGCTGGAAGTCTTTGCCGCCCATCGCGACCTGGCCTGCCTGCCCGTCACCGAGCAAGGCAAGCCGATCGGCCTGATCAACCGGTCGATTTTCCTCTCGCAGATGAGCAAGCCCTACCATCGCGAGCTCTACAACCGCAAGAGCTGTATCGCGTTCATGGACAAGGAGCCGCTGATCGTCGACGCGGCCATGAGCATTGACGCGCTGACGTTCCGAACCGTGGAATACGGTGAAAAGGCGCTGGCCGACGGCTTCATCATCGCGCGCGACGACCAGTACATCGGCTTGGGGCAAGGTCTGCAACTGATGCGTGTGGTGGCGGACATGCAGGCCGAGCGCAATCGCCAGATCATGCACAGCATCGACTATGCGAGCACGATCCAGCGCGCGATGCTGCGCGCCTCGCGCGAGATGCTGGGCGCCACGCTACCCGACGCCGCACTGGTATGGGAACCGCGTGACGTGGTCGGCGGCGACTTCTACCACTTCGCCGCCTTCGAGGACGGCTGGTTCGCCGCACTGGCCGATTGCACCGGCCACGGCGTGCCGGGCGCCTTCATGACGCTGATCGCCTCGTCGCTACTCACGCAGGCCATCGAGCAGATCGGCCCGCGCGACCCCGGCGCGCTGCTGATGGCCGTGAATCGCGGCATCAAGCAGATGCTCGGCCAGAACGACCGCGAGCCGCGTGAATCACCAAGCGCGTCGGAATCCGACGACGGCATGGACGCGGCCTTCTTCTGGTTCGACAACGCGACGCGCCAGCTGACCTTCGCCGGCGCGAAGTCATCGCTATTCGTGCTGCAACCCGCCGACGCCGAAGGCGAGATGATCAACGGGGCGCGCATGGGTGTCGGCTACGTCGATACCGATATGGCATTCACATGGCAGAACAGCGTCGCTCCGACCACGTCCGGCACGCTGGTTTTCGTCACCACCGATGGCCTGATCGATCAGATCGGCGGCCCGAAGGAAATCGCCTTCGGCAAGCGCCGGATGCGCGAGGCAATCTGCGCGAATCGCGCCGCATCAGCGACGCAGATCAGCCAGGCCGTGCAGGACGCGCACCGGGACTGGCAAGGCACGCAGCGCCGACGCGACGACCTGACTTTCTTCTGTTTCCGCGCGCCGTGACGCCATCCGGCTGCACCGCGCCCACTCGCCAACACATGACCGCCGCACAATCGATTGACAATGAATATGAGCCCTTCTTCGCGATGGCTCGGGAACGCAACGTGATCTTCTACTACGTCGGCTATTTTTCGCAGAACATCATCGCCGCGATGTCCGACGCGGTGCGCCTGCAGCTTTCCGTCAGCGGCGTGGACGGCACCACGCGTCGCAAGCTGTTCTCGTCGTTCGTGGAGATGGCGCAGAACATCGTGCACTACTCGTCCGATTCGCTGACATCGCCATCGCAAGCCGACGGTCATCTGCGCCACGGTTCCGTCTGCATCAGCATGGTCGACGAACACTACCGCCTGATGTGCTCGAATCCAGTGTCCACCGCGCGCGTGGCGCAACTGCGCGGCACGCTGGAACGCGTGCGCACCATGACGCTCGACGAGATCAAGCGCGCCTACAAGGAAACCCTGCGGGCCGAGGTGCCGGAGGGCAGCAAAGGCGCCGGTCTCGGCATCCTGACGATGGCGCGCGATGCCAGCGCCCCTCTGGAGTACAACTTTCAGCCGATCGATTCCGATCCGGTCTCGACGATGTTCCAGCTCGTCGCCACCATCTGAGCCCATCGGAAAGAGCCCGCCATGGAAAACCTGTTCATCGCCGCCACGCCAAGCTCGCCCGAAGTGAGCTTCGACTTCACGCGGCACGTTCTTTCGCTCAAGGGTGAGTCCTACCCCGAGAATGCCGCGGTGTTCTACGGCGAAGCCGTAGCGCGCCTGCGCAAGTATCTGTCCGACTGCGATGGCGCAGCCGTCACGGTCAACGTCGCGCTGACGTACTTCAACAGCTCCAGCACCAAGATGCTGTTCAGCATGTTCGACGCGCTGAACGAGGCCGCCGAGCGTGGCAACGAGATCCGCCTGCACTGGTTCCACGACGAAGACGACGACACCATCCTCGAGTTCGGCCAGGAACTGCACGCCGATTTCCCCGCCATCGACTTCATCGATGAAGTGACGACCAGCAGTTGAATCCCCCTCTCGCTACCGTCGCCGCCATGCCCGAGCCCGATCTGTTCGAATCGGAGAACAGCGTTCTGGCCCACGCCAGATCCGTGTTCTGCGATGTCGACGCGGGCGAGGAAGCCTATCGTCACACCCTTGGCCAGCTCATCAGCTACTACGAGCGGCTGATGCGCGAGACGCGCCGCTTGATCCGGCGCAGCGACCGTGAAGAGCTGGAAATGAACCGTCTCAACCACCGGTTGCAGGAACTGGCCCAGGAACTCGAATACCGCGCCACGCACGACACACTGACCGGCGCGCTCAACCGCGGCGCCGTCATCGACCGCGCCACAGCGGCGCTGGCGCGCGGCAGCCTCGCGCTGATCGTGATCGACATCGACCACTTCAAGCGCCTGAACGACGACTTCGGCCACCCCGTGGGCGATGCGGTGATCTGCGGCGTCACGGCCTGCCTGAAGGACACGGTCCGCATGGAAGGCGTGATCGGACGCATGGGCGGCGAAGAGTTCGCGGCGCTGCTGCCCGACTTCACGATCGACGCCGCCGCCACGTTGGCCGACCAGATGCGCCAGGCCATCGCCGGACATCGTTTCCCTGCCCCCGTCAACCGCGAGGTCACCGCCAGCTTCGGCGTAAGCTGGTCACCGCAGGGCCGCCCGTTCGAGCACGCCTACGGCCGCGCGGACGAGGCGTTGTATGAAGCCAAGCGAGGCGGGCGGAATCGGGTGACGCAGGCGCGGGAGTGACTGGCATCGTCCAGCCAGTGCCCACTCGTCCGAGGGGTGAAGCAATCGCCGGCACAGCCCGATAGATGAGGTGTCTTGTGCCGCATCCGTTATCCGTCACCTCATGGGCGCTCTCCTCATCATGCTGGGCTACTACGCTGCCGCCTACGGCTGCGTCTGGCTCATCGGCCGAATCTGTCCCCCGCTAGGCAACCTTGTAGTCAGATTCCGCTACCTCGTCGGCCTGGCCATCCTCGTCTACTGGTTCCACTCGCTCTCAGGCTGGCAAGGGAAAGGCGTGCCGTCGACGCTCTTCTTCCTGGCGATCATGTTGTGCCTGCTGCCAAAGTCCCTGAGGTTCGGAAAAGGAAGGCAAGCCAGCGAGTAAGACGTTGCACATGCGCGATGCTGGACAGCCGGAGCGGCTCTGCTATAATCGCGGACTTCCCGGAGAGATGGATGAGTGGTTTAAGTCGCACGCCTGGAAAGCGTGTATGGGTTAATAGCCCATCGGGGGTTCGAATCCCCCTCTCTCCGCCACCTTATTCTGTAAGGCTTTGCGGGTTTTGAGCAAAGCGCTTCTGTCCTATTGGACTTGGTTTGTCCTATTCAGGCGCCAGATCCCCGCAAGAAAAGTGCTATTGGCAACACCGGATCCCGTTCGGTGCGCGCAGCACAAATCCCCTTCAATCCGTCCCCGGCTCCCGCGCATAGAACTCGCACGACCGCCTCGGCATGGACTTACGGTCCTCGAAATCACAGTACAGGTACAGGCGAGGATGGGGGGTCTCCTGTAGCACCTCGATCTTGAGCCGTGAGCATGTGCGGCACGCAGTACCCTCCTCGACCACGTATGGCGGCAAGGGTTCTTCCGGAGGGTTGAAGTAGCCGGTGGACATGAGCGGCACTGTATATCCGAACAGTGCCAGCCAGCAACATGATGTAACCGCAAATGTCCATCGGTGCGCCTATTGCGACAACCTAGACTGTTACAATGCAGCCCGAACAAAGCCACAAACCCCACTAAAAATGCTCTTTGCCTGCGTTCTGATGGCCCTCGTAGGGCTGCTCATTTCAGTGAAGATCGGGCCAGGCCGAGGTAACCCGTTCACCGCCTTCTTTTGCGTATGGTCCGCCGTGACGGTCGGCGCCTTCCTTGCGGAAGACACATTTCTGACGATCTCAGAAGATTTCTGGGCGATGCTCGGCGCCTTCCTGTCAATATATTTGGGGTGTGCGCTTTATTCGTCCTTACGTGCTCGCGTGTTACCAGTTGAGTCGCACATATCCACGATCTCATATCGAGATAAGTTTGTAGATATTGGGCAGATCGTTTCGGTAATAGCACTCCCGATTATCTACCTCAAGGCATCTGAGATCGCCGAAATGAGCGTTTTCTCGCCTGCAGGTTATATGGCGCTCCGCGCTGCTTTCATCGCGGAGGTTGCAGCAAGCTACGGCCCAATCGGATACATCGTCCCAGTTTCGTTTGTCATCGCATCGATCAGGCTCACACAGTTTCTTGACAAGCAGACAAACAAGAAGAATCTCGCAATAGCCATCGCGGTGGCGTTGTGCATGGCTTACCTGACGACAGGTAGAACCTTCTTCATGATGCTGTTCTGTTTTTTGCTGTTCCCGCTAATCTTTCGTGGAAAGATAAAGCTAGGAGGGGTGGTGATTGCAGGAGTGGTACTAGCAGCATCTTTTGTGATGATCGCCCTCCTCACACAAAGGGGAGTCTCGGCAACTGCGTCGGTTGATGACAATGTAGACGGCATAATCAAGACGCTGAGAGTCTATTTCCTCTCCCCCATTTTCGCAATGGGCAGTGTATTCGATGGGAATGGTTCGGCAACATATGGTGATTATACATTTCGCTTCTTCTATATGCTGGCGAATGTCATCGGACTTAATATAGAAATCCCTCCATTAATCCGAGATTATGTTTTGATCCCGGATATGACCAACGTTTTTACGGTGATGGATCCGTACTATAGAGACTTTGGTGTTGGTGGAGTTTTGATATTTGCCGCGCTCTCAGGTCTAGCCCATGACGCCTTGTATGAGAAGGCAAAATCAGAGGGCGGCCCGTACATTTTCATCCATGCCGCATTCATGTTTCCTTTGGTGATGCAGTTCTTTCAAGACATGTACATGTCACTGCTTTCCACATGGATACAGGTAGTGTTCTGGTACATGCTTTTCGTAAGAGTTAACTCAGGCAAAAAAAATCAACAAGAAATACCGCAGAATGTTTGATTCGGCCCGCGCCCTTTCTGCCGCCTGGATTGTAGGAGGGATGCCAGTCCTAGGTCTCTTGTCCTACAAGCTCTCGTCGTTGCACCCGATTTTGATCATCGCGCTTGCGGCATGGGTGTTTGGCCTGATACCGGCAATGAACAAACTGTTCGATTGATCTACTTTGCTCGTGGCTTCCATCCTCAGTCCGGGACCGTTGCATTCGCCCCATCGTCGGGGTTGATCGACAGCTTGCAGTGATCCTTCTGGAACAGGTCAAGGAAGCGACAGAACACACAGGCGAACCGGCTGCCTTTGGCGTGCGCCTTGCCGAGTCGGCTGCTGATCGTTTCGTCCCCGCTGCCAAAGGTGATGGCGTTGGCGAGACGGTCCAGCGCGGAGAGGATGTTCAGCAGGTAGCGTTTGAGCATGGTCAGCCTTCGATGCCATATACCTGCCGGCCGCCTCCGACCAGAACAACACCGCGCAGCGCAGCGCCGACTTCCGGCAGATCGCGCAGGCCTTGCAGAACAATGATCTGAGCGGCGCCCAGCAGGCGCTGGCCAAGCTCAAGCAGGCCCATCATGGCGGCGGTCATCACCATCATGGAGGCGCGGCCCCCGCACAGGCCATTGCGAGCACGTCCTCAGCGGACGCGAGCAATTCGCTGGCGGTCGAAGCGAGCGCCGCGGCAGTGCCGGCTGGCTCGATCATCAATACGCTGGCCTGATTTGCGCCGGTCGTGCGTGGTCCCTCGAGGTCCTCGCCATGACCGGCCGGGAGGCGCGCGGCATGGTGTCGTGTGCCGCACAATCGACACCCTGGATGAAGTTGCTGTCAACCACGTAAGAAAGGCAGGCAACGGTCCCCAGCGACAGGCTGGCGGCGCAGGGCGTCAATGCGACCGGGCTCTTTGACACCCGTGCGGTGTGATCCGGGCGCGTTCTCGCTTTGAGCTTGGCTGCCCGGCAGTTTTCCCACCAATCCATCAGCTCTTTTGCCCTGCCCCCTGGCCGTGACCCTGTGCGTCGGACACAGGGTCACGGCAGGCACCGCCGTCACCAGACGGCAGTGCCCTCGCTCTTCCGACGTTATCCCTTGCTACTACTGGTCGAGAACTGCTGCGTCAGGTAGGCACTGGTGCTCTGCATCTGCGACATGATCACGTCGAGCTGCGTGAATTGCGCCTTGTAGTTGGCGATATCCGCGTTGATTTGCGTCTGCGTCTGATCGTACTGATTGCTCAGATCCTTGAGTGTGTTGTTGATGCCCGCGGTTGCCGTGGTCAGTGCACCGGTACTGCTGGTCAGGTTCTTGACCAACGTGCTGATCTGATTGCCATAGCCACTTACGCCGTCGGTGTTGCCGAACAGGTTGGCCACCGCGCCGGCATTGTTGTTCAGCGCCGTGGTCAGCTTGCTGGTGTCGACCGCCAGCGTACCGTCGTCCTGGAACGAGATGCCGATCTGCGAGAGCGTGGTGAGGGCGTTGTTCGACTGGGGCGTATTCAGCAGGCTGCGCATCTGCGACTGCATGATGCTCAACGTGGAGTCTCCGGTCAGCGGCGAAGCCGTCTGAGTGCTGGGGTCATATGCAGACAGCGAGGCAGAGGTGCTCTGGAGGTTGTTGTACGCGGTGACGAATCCCTGTATGCCCGTCATGATCGAGCTGGTGTCGCGTTGCACCGAGACGCTGCTGGTACCTGTCTGCGCCAATGTCATGGTCACGCCGGCCACCGCGTCGCTCACGGTGTTGCTGGTGCTCTGGATGGCGATATTGTTGACCGTGAGCTGGGAATTCTGGGCAGCAACGGTCTGCTGCAGGTTCTGCGTTCCGGCAGGATCGTATCCAACAAGGTTCGCTAGCGCCGTGCCGCCATCGGTTTCATTGACCGAAAGCCGCACGCTGTTGGTGGCACCCGTATTGTTCGAGTTGATCACAAGGCGGTAGGGTGTGCCGGACCCGTCGTTGATGATGCTTGCGGTGACGCCGGCGTTGGCGTTGTTAATCGCGCTGGCGATGCCCTGCAGCGTGTTGTGGCTGCTGTCGATCGTGATGTCGACGCCGGTGTTGGCGCTGTTGGCCGTGAACGTGGCCCCGGTGTATGTACCGTAGGTGGCGCTGGACGTATTGCTGTCAAGCGTGCCGCCGGAGATCGAGCCGAAATCGACATGGATGGTACCGGTGCCGATGGCAGCGGCCTGGTTGGCCTGTCCCTTCGAGACGAGCGATTGCGCCTGCGCGAGTTGCGTGACGTTGACCGCATAGTTGCCGGTGGCCGCCGTATTACTGCCAGCTGCACTCAACACGGCGGTATTGCTGGAACTGGCAGTCGTTGCCTGGAAGAAGGACTGACTGGCAAGCTGGCTGGCCGAGCCTTGGAATGCCGCCAGCATGCTCTGGATCTGCCCATATGCGGAGAGCTTGGTCTGGTAGCTCTGCTGCTCCTGGGTGATCGCGGTCAGCGGTGCCTGCTCGGCCTGAGTGAGCTGATCGAGCAAGGAGCTCAGATCAAGTCCGGAACCAACGCCGAGGTTGGATATCAGGCCGGAGCTTGAGGCGGAAGTCGTACTGGATGTCGTAGTCATGACTCGCTTCTGGTGAGGGGATATTTCGTCTGTGACGATATCGGGCAGCCTGAGCAATGCCCAGGTTCTGCAACCAGGCTATTGCTTGTTCTGCACGCAATAGCCCGTCATCACCATAGCAACGAGAAACTGGCGCTTATTGATGAACTGGCGCTGCTTCCGCCGGCATTTAACCGGCGGTGACGTTGCGTAACGTACTGCAAGAAGTTGAGGCGCGTGTGTGGGGCTGTCTGACTCAGATCCAATACAAAGTGGAAACATGGCTGGGGGTGTCAGAATTTCCGTGTTCAAGGCGGGTTGAGAATCACACGGATGGTCGAACGAATCGATCCTGGTAGAGGATAGCAAATTGGTTCATTGCGTCCTTCCAATCTTTTGCGGCACGACCCCAGTCAGAGGTGATATTGCGTAGCGCCAGCCAGATAAGCTTAGTCGCTGCCTCGTCGCTCGGGAAGTGGCCTCGGGTCTTGATGATCTTGCGTAGCTGCGAATTGATATTTTCTATGGCATTTGTCGTGTAGATCACCCTGCGCACCGCCGGCGGAAATGCGAAGAACGGGATCACGCGGTCCCAGGCGTTACGCCATGAAGCGCTGACCGTCGGGAATTTCTGCCCCCATGGTCCCGCGGCAAACGTATTGAGCTCAGCTTCGGCGGCTTCCGCACTCGGCGCGGTGTAGATCGGCCGGATCGCGGCGGCTAGCGCTTTGCGATCTTTCCAGCTAGCGTAATTCAGGCTGTTGCGGATCAGATGGACGATGCAGGTTTGCAGCGTGGTCGCCGGGAATACTGCGCTCAGCGCCTCCGGCATGCCCTTGAGGCCGTCGGTCACTGCGATCAGAATGTCGTTGACGCCGCGCGTCTTGAGATCGTTGAAAACCTTCATCCAGAACTTGGCGCCTTCGGTGTTCTCGATCCACAGCCCCAGAATCTCGCGCGTGCCGTCGGGCAGAACGCCCAGCGCCAGATAGACCGCCTTGTTGCGTACGACGGCATCCTCACGGATCTTCACTCGCAGTGCGTCGAAGAACACGACCGGATACATCTGCTCAAGCGGCCTGGCTTGCCAGGCGGTGACTTCGGCCATGACCTCGTCGGTAACCGAACTGATGAAATCGGGCGAGACCTCGGTGCCGTATTGCTCCTGCAGGAAACCCTGAATCTCGCGCACGGTCATGCCCCGAGCGTACATGGCGACGATCTTGTCATCGAAGCCCGTGAAGCGCCGTTCGTGCTTTGGAATCAGCAACGGCTCGAAGCTGCCGTCACGGTCGCGAGGCACCTCGATTCGGATTGGGCCATCTTCGGTCAGAACCGTCTTCGCACCTTTACCGTTGCGCTGGTTGGTGACGGCGGCTGGTTTGGCTGCGCCCGGTGAATAGCCGAGATGATGATTCATCTCGCCGCCCAGGGCTCGCTCGATCAGCGCTTTCTTGAGTGCCAGGGTCGCGGCATGGATGGCTTCGGCCGTCATCGGGCCATTGCCGAACTGCTCAAGCAGCTCGGCGGGGATCGCCGGCAGCTCTGCCAGCGGGGCTTTCGGTTTGCGAGGCATACATTCTCCTTGGGAGCATGTTATGCCTTAAACACGAAATCTCCGACAGTCCCACATGGCCCGTTGCGCGGACGTGCTTTTCGCATTCAAACGCTTCGAAGGCTCTTGGATGACAAAGCGACTACGGCGGTGGCGCGAAAGACTATCGTTCCTGCAGCGTGTGGAATGTCAATTGCGGAAGAGTCCCAGACTAAATTCGGAAACATCAAATAGAACCCCCGCGCACCAGGGAGCAGACTTGATCCGTTGGGCACCTCCCGGTCCCAGCAAGATCCGTTGTGACCCCAACTGATCTATTCCCGCGCGCCCACTGCCTCTCAGGTGTGGGCGTTTTTTTGCCCTATGCGCAATGGACAATGGGCATTAGGCAATACCCTGCTACCCCTTCCGCAGATAATTCACCAACCTGTCGATCACCGGCGCATTCCTCGGCGTCACCAGACTGACCAGGATGGCCGCGGCAAACCCGGCTGGCACACCGAACGCGCCCGATGCAATCGGGTCGACGCCGAACCAGCGGTTGCCGAAGATTCCAGTCATCTTGGTGAAAAACGGGTAGTTGACGAAGATGTAGTAGACCGCCACACCCAGGCCGGTTGCCATGCCGGCTACCGCGCCCGCTGCAGTGGTGCGGCGCCAGAAGATGGCTAGTACCAATACCGGGAAGAAGCTCGATGCCGCCAGCGAGAACGCCGCGCCGACCAGGAACAGGATGTTGCCGGGCCGCAGCGACGTGACATAGGACGCAAATAGCGCCACCCCTAGCAGCACGACCTTCGCGGTCGTCACGCGCCGCTGGTGGCTCGCCTGGCGGTCGACCATGTGGTAGTAGACGTCGTGCGACAGCGCGTTGGCGATGGTGAGCAGAAGGCCGTCGGCTGTGGACAGCGCTGCCGCCAGCGCGCCGGCCGCGACCAGTCCTGAGATCACGTAGGGAAGCCCGGCGATTTCCGGGGCGGCCAGCACGATCATGTCCGGCTGGATCAGGATCTCGGCCCATTGGACGATGCCATCGCCGTTCATGTCCCGGATGCCGAACACGGGTGGGTCGACCTTCCGCCATTGCACCACCCACTGCGGCAACTCGGCGTATGGCGTACCTACCAGATGCTGCAGGAACTCGGCCTTGACCAGCGCCGCGAGCGTTGGCGCGGACACGTACAACAGCGCAATGCAGAACACCGCCCAGGCCACCGAGTTGCGCGATTCGCGTACCGATGGCGTCGTGTAGAGGCGCGTCAGGATGTGCGGCAGGCTGGCAGTCCCGAGCATCAGGCAGAACACCAGCAGCACGAAGTTGAGCCGTTGCGTCTTGCGCTCCTGCTCCGAAGCCGCAGGGTATGGCTCAGTCGAGGGCGTCGAAACCCGGCTGCGTGCGAGCGCATCCTCGCGCATCTGGGTCCACTGTTGCAGCGCGTCCGCCGCATCGACCGGGAATGCCAGGCGTTCGCGCTCCACGCTCTTGATCTCGCGCAGCGGCGCATTGCGCGCCCGCAACTCGAGCAATCTGGCGTCGAGCGCGTTGCGTTCCTCCAGGAACGATTCCGGCAGTCGCGCGATGCGGTCCTGCAGCGCTATGGCCTGCTGCTGAAAGATCTCGCGCACCTGAATTTCGGCCGGATCGCGCTCGATCGCTTTTTCCGTCTGGTCGATCTGACTCAACAACTTGCCATAGCTGACCTGCGGCAGCACTTCGTGGTGGTGCTTCCACGCGATCAGCGACACCGTCAGCAGAAACGCGACGATGAGCATGATGTACTGCGCCACCTGCGTCCACGTCACGGCGCGCATTCCACCCAGGAACGAACAGACGAGAATGCCGGCCAGACCGAAGAACACGCCAACGGCAAATTCCACGCCGATAAAGCGCGTGACGATCAGCCCGACTCCCTGGATCTGCGCCACCAGATAAACGAACGAACATAGCGATGCAGCCAGCACGGCGATCGCGCGCACCGGCATGTTGCCGCCCGGCTTGCCGTTGCCGTACCGCGCCGCCAGGAAATCGGGGATCGTGTAGCCGCCGTACTTGCGCAGGTATGGCGCCAACAGGAAGGCCACCAGGCAGTAGCCGCCGGTCCAACCCATTACATAGGCCAGCCCTTCGTAGCCCGAGACGAAGATGATGCCGGCCAGTCCGATGAAGGATGCCGCGCTCATCCAGTCCGCGGCGATCGCCATGCCATTGAACATGGCCGGCACCCGCCGTCCCGCCACGTAGTACTCGTTGAGATCCGAGGTACGGCAGATCAGGCCGATGCACGCATAGATCGCGATCGTGACGAAGAGGAAGACGTAGCCAAGCCAGAGCGCATCCGCGTTGGAATGCTCCAGCAAGCCCATCATGCCGACGAAACCAAACAGCCCGAGCGTGAACAGGCCGTAGTACAGCATCAACCGGCGGCGAAAGCGCGACTGGGTGTCTGGCATCAGCAAGAAAGAAAATCGTGCCCGCTCAGCATGAAACCGAGGCGGGCACGATGGGTGTCACGGATGCGTGACCGGGACGATCCGTTTTCCGGATCCGCTGGCTGGCCTTTACTGGGCTTGCTTGAGCTGATCGAGAATGGCCGGGTTCTCCAGCGTCGAGGTGTCCTGCGTGATGTCCTCGCCCTTGGCCAGCGAACGCAGCAGGCGGCGCATGATCTTGCCCGAACGCGTCTTGGGCAGATTGTCGCCGAAGCGGATGTCCTTCGGCTTGGCGATCGGGCCGATTTCCTTGCCCACCCAGTTGCGCAGCTCGGCCGCGATCTTCACGGCTTCTTCAGCCGTCGGCCGCGAACGCTTGAGCACCACGAACGCGCAGATCGCCTCGCCGGTGGTGTCATCGGGACGACCCACCACGGCGGCCTCGGCCACGATCGGGTTCGAGACCAGCGCTGACTCGATTTCCATCGTGCCCATGCGATGGCCCGACACGTTCAGCACGTCATCGATACGGCCCATGATCGTGAAGTACCCGGTTTCCTTGTCACGGATCGAACCGTCGCCAGCCAGGTACAGTTTGCCGCCGAGTTCCTCGGGGTAGTAGCTCTTCTTGAAGCGCTCCGGGTCGCCCCAGATCGTGCGGATCATCGACGGCCACGGACGCTTGACGACCAGGATGCCACCATTGCCGTTCGGCACGTCCTGCCCGGTTTCGTCGACGATGGCCGCCATGATGCCCGGCAGCGGCAGCGTGCACGAGCCCGGCACCAGCGGCGTGGCGCCCGGCAGCGGCGTGATCATGTGGCCGCCAGTTTCGGTCTGCCAGAACGTATCGACGATCGGGCAACGCTCGCGGCCGATATTCTTGTAGTACCACATCCATGCCTCTGGATTGATCGGCTCGCCCACGGTGCCCAGCAGGCGCAGGCTCGAGAGGTCGTACTGCTTCGGATGGATCTTCTCGTCGGCCTCGGCGGCCTTGATCAGCGAGCGGATCGCCGTCGGCGCGGTGTAGAAGATCGAGACCTTGTGGCGCTGGATCATGTCCCAGAACCGGCCGGCGTTCGGGAACGTCGGCACGCCTTCGAACACGATCTGCGTGGCGCCTGCGGCCAGCGGGCCGTAGGTGATATAGGTGTGGCCGGTGACCCAGCCGATATCGGCCGTGCACCAGAACATGTCATCGGGCTTGATATCGAAGGTCCAGCGCATCGTCATCAGCGCCCACAGCAGGTAACCGCCCGTGCTGTGCTGCACGCCCTTCGGCTTGCCGGTGGAGCCCGACGTGTAGAGCACGAACAGCGGGTGCTCGGCGCCAACGGGCTCGGCGGGGCAGTTATCGGACTGACCGGCGGCGACGTCTTCCATCGAACGATCACGGCCTTCGGTCCAGGCAACGTTGCCGCCCGTGCGGCGATAGACGATCACGTTCTTGACGGCCTCGCAGCCGCCCAGCGTCAGCGCCTCGTCAGCGATGGCCTTCAGCGGCAGCGCCTTGCCACCACGCATCTGCTCATCGGCCGTGATCAGCGCCACGGCGCCCACGTCCACCAGACGTTCCTGCAGGGACTTCGCCGAGAAGCCGCCGAACACCACCGAGTGCGTGGCGCCGATGCGCGCGCAGGCCTGCATGGCCACGACGCCTTCGACAGACATTGGCATGTAGATCACGACGCGGTCGCCCTTCTTGATGCCAAGGGCCTTCATGCCGTTGGCGAAGCGGCTGACCTTCGCCAGCAATTCCTGGTAGCTGACGCGCGTCACCGTGCCGTCGTCGGCCTCGAAGACGATGGCCGTCTTGTCGCCGAGGCCCTTCTCGACATTGCGGTCGAGGCAGTTGTACGAGGCATTGATCTCGCCATCCTCGAACCACTTGTAGAACGGCGCGTTGCTCTCGTCGAGCACCTTCGTGAACGGCTTGTGCCAATGCAGCAGCTCGCGTGCGTGGCGGGCCCAGAAGCCCTCGTAATCCTTTGCAGCCTCGTCGCACAGGGCCTGGTAGGCCTCCATGCTGGGGATCGCGGCGGTCTTGGCGAACGACGCAGGGGGATTGAAAACGCGATGCTCCTGCATCACCGACTCGATGGCGGACATGGGTTGTCTCCTGTTTGACTTTGACTGCTTTCGGTGCAAGGTACGCTCGACGCCTTACTTAAACCTGACGGTTCAGGCAAGCATCCCACTTGCAACGATGCTGCGTCGCAACAGACCGGTGGGGCCTGATTCGGGAGACGCTGGGGCACAAGTGCAGTCGGCTCTACTAAGTTAGCACAGCTATAATGCGGCGGACCCTATACCTGAACGTCGCGCACGCCCTTTCTGGCGCGCCCTTTCTCCGGCGTCAGTGTTTCCGTCGTCTCCACGTCGCACCCCTTCCTGCCGGACACCCCTTGCCCATCCACGCCTTTTTCCTGATCGCCGCCATGGCCCTGGTTGGCAGCAACGTAGGCCTGGGCAAATCCATCATCGCGGAAGTACCGGTACTGCTGTTCGCGCTGCTGCGCTTCCTGATCGCGATCGTCTGCCTTTCCCCGTGGTATAGGCCAGCGCGGATGCGCCAGGTCTCGCGTGGCGAATGGATCAACCTGTTCCTGATGGCGTTCTTCGGCACGTTCATGTTCACGTTGCTGATGCTGGGCGGCGTGCGACTGACCAGCGCGATGGCCGCCGGGGTGATCACCAGCACGATTCCGGCCACGGTGGCCATCCTGTCATGGCTCTGGCTGCGCGAGCGGCTGTCGCGGCGGACGGTGTTCTCTGTGCTGCTGGCCGTGGCGGGTATCGCGGTGCTCAATATCGCGCGCGGCAGCGGCCATGATGCCGCGACCAGCAGCGGTGGCGGCAGCGGCGCGCTGATCGGCAACCTGATGATCCTGGGCGCGGTGGTATGCGAGTCGATCTACGTGATTCTGTCGCGCCGGCTCTCCCAGACCTTGGCCGCAATCGAAATCTGCGCCTACACACATCTGATCGGCGGCGCGCTGATGCTGCCGCTAGGACTGGTGCCGCTGCTGACGTTCGACTTCGGCAGCGTGAGCGGCACCACCTGGGCGATGCTGCTTTGGTACGCGCTGTCGGCCAGCGTGTTCTCGTTCTGGCTCTGGATGAAAGGCGTCCGCCATGTTCCGGCACAACTGGCCGGCGTGTTCACGTCGGTGCTGCCAGTGGCCGCGGCACTCTACGGCATCGTGGTGCTCGGCGAGCGTCCGGGCTGGGCGCACGGCGTGGCGCTGGCATGCGTGCTCGCAGGCATCGTACTGGCAAGCTGGCCCGGACCGATCGCGCGCCGGGCGTTGGGAGGCGACCCCGGCCGGTGACGTTCGGTTACCGAATCGCGGCGCGAGGTGTCAAATGCGCACGGTACAATCAGAACCCATCCTGATTGTCTTGCTGTACTTACATTCAATTCCATGGCCCACTCCCCGCTTCGCCCGATTCCCCGCATCATCTTCGCCTCGCGCTGGCTGCAACTGCCGCTCTATCTCGGTCTGATCGTCGCGCAAGGCGTCTACGTCTATCACTTCCTGGTCGAGGTCTGGCACCTGCTGTCGCACGTCACGACCTTCGACGAGACCAAGATCATGCTCGTCGTGCTGGGCCTGATCGACGTGGTGATGATCTCGAACCTGCTGATCATGGTCATCGTGGGCGGATATGAAACCTTCGTGTCGCGCCTGGGCATCGACAACCACCCCGACGAGCCCGAATGGCTGGACCACGTCAATGCCGGCGTGCTCAAGGTCAAGCTGTCGATGGCGCTGATCGGCATTTCGTCGATCCACCTGCTCAAGACCTTCATCGACGCCGACCAGCGCAGCGAACATACGATCATGTGGCAGGTCATCATCCACCTGGCATTCCTGCTCTCGGCCGTGGCGATGGCCTGGGTGGACCGCATGGTCACGCATCCGCACCCGGCCGCCGGACCCGGCGCTGCCGGCGGTGCGGCAGAAACGACACACTGACCGCGCGCCGGGACGGTTGCCCGCCACCCGGGTGACGCCTGCGGCCATCCCGCCACCAAACCTCGTGTCGACGGCTGTATGCAAAGCGGCAGCCGTCGCCGCGACGGTGTATGATTCCGGGCTGTGTTTCACCGCTGCCCATCCCCCACAAAATGACAGTCATCAAGCAAGAAGACCTCATCCAGAGCGTCGCCGATTCCCTGCAGTACATCAGCTACTACCATCCGATGGACTACATCACCAGCCTGGGCCGCGCCTATGAGCTGGAAAAGAGTCCGGCCGCCAAGGATGCGATCGCGCAGATCCTGACCAACAGCCGCATGTGCGCCGAAGGCAAGCGCCCGCTGTGCCAGGACACCGGCATCGTGACGGTCTTCCTGAAGGTGGGCATGAACGTGCGCTGGGATGGCGCCACGATGAGCCTGGAAGACATGGTCAACGAAGGCGTGCGCCGCGCGTACAACGACGTGGACAACAAGCTGCGCGCCAGCGTGCTGGCCGATCCGGCCGGCAAGCGCACCAATACGAAGGACAACACCCCGGCGGTGATCAACATGTCGATCGTTCCGGGCGATACGGTGGACGTGATCGTCGCAGCCAAGGGCGGCGGTTCCGAAGCCAAGTCGAAGTTCGTGATGCTCAACCCGTCTGACTCGATCGTCGACTGGGTGCTCAAGACTGTCCCGACCATGGGCGCCGGCTGGTGCCCGCCGGGCATGCTGGGCATCGGCATTGGCGGCACGGCTGAAAAGGCCATGCTGCTGGCCAAGGAAGCCCTGATGGAGCCGATCGACATTCAGGACCTGCTCGCCCGCGGCCCGAGCAACCGCGCCGAAGAACTGCGCATCGAGCTGTACGAGAAGGTCAACGCACTGGGCATCGGCGCGCAGGGCCTGGGCGGCCTGGCTACCGTGCTCGACGTGAAGGTGCTGGACTACCCGACCCACGCGGCCAACCTGCCTGTGGCCATGATCCCGAACTGCGCGGCCACCCGCCACGCGCACTTCACGCTGGACGGCAGCGGCGTCGCCAAGCTGGAAGCGCCGGACCTGTCGCAATGGCCGAAGGTCGAGTGGGCACCGAACACCGAAACGTCGAAAAGCGTTGACCTGAACACGCTGACGCCGGAAGAAGTCGCCTCGTGGAAGCCCGGCCAGACGCTGCTGCTGAACGGCAAGATGCTGACCGGCCGTGATGCCGCGCACAAGCGCATCGCCGACATGCTGGCCAAGGGCGAGAAGCTGCCGATCGACTTCACGAACCGCGTGATCTACTACGTAGGCCCCGTGGATCCGGTACGTGACGAAGTGGTTGGCCCGGCTGGCCCCACCACCGCCACCCGCATGGACAAGTTCACCGAGACGATGCTGTCGCAGACTGGCCTGATCGCGATGATCGGCAAGGCCGAGCGTGGCCCCACCGCAATCGAATCGATCCAGAAGCACAAGTCGGCCTACCTGATGGCCGTGGGTGGCGCTGCCTACCTCGTGTCGAAGGCGATCCGTGGCGCCAAGGTCCTCGCCTTCGAAGACCTCGGCATGGAAGCCATCTACGAGTTCGACGTCAAGGACATGCCGGTGACGGTGGCCGTGGATAGCTCGGGCACGTCCGTCCACAAGACCGGCCCCGCCGAGTGGCAGGCCAAGATCGGCAAGATTCCGGTCGCGACGGCCTAAATCCGGCTACGTGTAGTACGCCCCTCTCCCGCTGCGTGGAAGAGGGGTTGGGGGAGAAGGTGCAGTAGTTCAAATCACGACCTGCCGTTGATGGAACAGCCCGCCCTCTCCCCTTCCCTCTCCCCTTCCCTCTCCCACAAGCGAGAGGGAAGCAAACCTTCCTCGACACTGCGCGCGTGAACCCCTCCCCCGTCGGCATCTTCGATTCTGGCCTTGGTGGCCTGTCGGTCCTGCGCGAAGTGCGCGCGCTGCTGCCGCACGAGTCGCTGCTCTACTTCGCCGATTCCCGTTACGCCCCGTATGGCGAAAAGCCCGAGCGGTTCGTGGAGGCGCGCACGCTGCAGGTTTGCGAATGGCTCGTCGCGCAGGGATGCAAGGCACTGGTGATCGCCTGCAATACCGCAACGATGCATGCGGTGCAGACACTGCGTGAACGTCTTGCCGTGCCGATTATCGGCGTGGAGCCGGGACTCAAACCCGCCGCCGCGGCCAGCCGCAGCAAGGTGGTGGGCGTGCTGGCCACGGCCAACACGCTGAAGAGCGCCAAGTTCAACCGGCTGCTGACCTCGCTCGGCAATGAGAGTCGCTTTCTCTGCGAGGCAGGCGTCGGCCTGGTACCGCTGATCGAGCAAGGTGATGTGTCGAGCGACACGGTCCGCCAAACCCTGGGTACCCTGCTATCACCGATGCTCGAGGCCGGCGCCGACACCCTTGTACTGGGCTGCACCCACTACCCGTTCCTGTCGGAAACGATTGATGACCTGGTCGACGGACGACTGGCGCTGATCGACACGGGCGTGGCCATCGCACGCCAACTCGCACGCAAGCTCGCGGAGTTCGACCTCGCGGCCAGCCCCGACACGGCGCCGAGCGTGCGCTACCTGTCCACCAAGGACGCCGCCCATCTGCGCGAAATGGCCGCAGCGCTGCTTCATGTCGAGGCCAACGCCGAGACGGTCGTGATCGAACCTGCTCCAGCTACTGAATAAAGCCCAGCGGCTTGTGATGCCGCACTTCGGGCTTCACGGCGTGTTCCTGACGTAGCTGCGCCAGAAATTCCTCGGGCGTCAGCGCTTCGCCAAGCACCACGCACTGCCGTTTGACTGTCGCGAAGTCGCCCGGTGTCAGGCAATCCATCCCATCGAGTTCCCGGCGAATGGCGTCGGTCATGTTCGCCGCATCGCCATCGAGTGCTTCGTCGACGAACATCGAGATCCGTTGCGCCGGCTTGAGCGCCTGGAAGCGAATCTTGAACGAGAACCGACGCAGCGCGGCTTCGTCGATCCGATCGAACAGATTGGTGGTGCAGATGAAGATGCCGTTGAAGCGTTCCATGCCCTGCAGCATCTCGTTGACTTCGGACACCTCGTAGTTGCGCACCGCTTGCTGGCGGCTTTGCATAAAGCTGTCGGCCTCGTCCAGTAGCAGCACCGCCCCGTCCTCCTCCGCGCGCGCGAACATGGCCGCGATCTGCTGCTCAGTCTCACCCACATACTTGCTCATCAGGTCGGAGGCGCGGCGAATCATAAGCGGCAGATCTAGCTCGGCGGCGATGTGCTCGGCCAACGCGGTCTTGCCCGTGCCCGGTGGCCCATAGAAGCAGAGCGTGCCGCGCTTGCGCGCGCCGAGGGCCTGCACGATCTTGTTCACCGCGTAGCGCGTTTCCAGATTCAGATTATCCAGGCGGTAGTGCGTCACCACGGGACGCACTACCGCTTCGGGCTGCAATCCCATGGCGCGATCCGCGTGTTCAAGCTGCCGCAGTATCAGCGCTTCCACGGGTTCCTCGACATCGGGCCGCGCCAGCTCCACGAACCGCGCGGCTGACTGTACCTGCGCCGGTGTCAGCGTCTTGCGGGCTGCCAGCGTGGCGATGAAGGCATCACTGACGGCCAGACCGCCCAGGTGCTTGCGGATAATGTTCTCGCGCACCAGCGGCGGCGGGATCTTCAGCTCCAGGTGGAACTGGAAGCGGCGCAGGTATGCCGGATCGATCTGCCGGATCGAATTCGAGATCCAGATCACCGGCACCGGATTCTGTTCCAGCGTCTGGTTGACCCATGCTTTGCCGTTGACCGAACCGCGCGTGTCTTCCTGGCCGAACAGGCTCATCAGCTCGCGCGCGCTGCCCGGAAATACGTCCTCCACTTCGTCGAACAGCAGTGCCGTGCGCGGCCGCCCGCGCAGAAAGGCCTGCGAGACCTGCAGCGACCGATACCGATCCTTGCCCGAAAGACTGTTGCCGTCTCGATCGAAGCAGTCGACTTCATAAAGCTCGCACTCGGCCTCACGCGCGATCAGTCGTGCGAACTCGGTCTTGCCTGTGCCGGGCGGGCCATAGATCAGGACATTGACGCCGGTGGCATTCTGGCGCGTGGCATTGGCCATCAGCGCCGTGAGGTAACGGGCGTCGGCTTCCACATGCGGATAGTCGCTCGTCCCCAGCGTCGGCGGTGCGGCTGGCCGCGTGAACACGGCCATCATGTCCGCCTCGCTGGCGTAGTTGCCAAGCAGGACGTGCAACAGGCGATCGGACAGGCGCATCAAATCGCCCAGATCGGTCACGCTGTTTTCCGGCAGGGGTTGCTCGATCAGATTGAGGGTTTCGAGCCGCGAACCCGGGCGCAGCGAGACGGCAATATCGCCGGGGCTGGCACCAGTCAGGCCCGCCAGGATCTGGAACGCTTCCTGGCTGTGAGCGACCTTGCAGTCGACCATCACCGCGCGAAGATCGCGCTTGTACTTCGCCAGCGCCGCGAACAACAGCAACTTGCGCTCATGCTCGGGCAGGTTGAGCACGTGGCTGAGCATGTCGATGTTGCGCACCAGCAGCACGCGTTCGCCATCGAGCCTCGCCGTAATAGCGGCGGATGAGGCCGCGAACACGGCAAACATGTCCTTGGCGTGGTATTTGACGTACTCGTCGAGGTAGTAAAACAGCGCACTTTCATCGAAGGCACTGTTCCATTGGCCATGGCGATCGAGAAATTCTTCCGGGGAAAGCCTTGCGGCCCCCTTCCACGCCGGCATGTCGGCACAGCGCGCCGACAGAAACCGCTGCACGCGCAGCACCACACCGTAGGGCCAGACCATTTCCTGCGCGCTGACGGTGAGCACGTCATTGATATTGCTGCGCAGATTGAAGCGGGGACCCAGCGCGCAGACCACGCGTAGCGCGAACTGGGCGCACATCCAGTCCAGCGGCGACGTCCCCGCGACGCCGGACGAGGCGCGCAACAGCGTGGTGCGGTCGTCCATCATGCGGTCGTCATCAGCAAAACGGGTAAAGTCCATTGCCAGTTCCCTTCGCACGGGGCGTTCGGCGTCCGGACCGCGGGGAACGCGCTGCACCTGTGCCGTGTCTGCCGCTAATGGCTGTATTTGTTAATCCTAGCGCGGTTTTGCGGGTGTGGAGCATCGGCGAGACGTTGCGTTACGCGAGCTGGCCCACGTAACGCACCCGCAACCCCGGAGTGCCGACTGATGCGGCGCGTATCCGGGGATGGAAAGAATCCCGATCACGCATTGCACAATGCGCAACAAATAAGAATCATTATCGTTTATACTGTCACCCTGATACGCTACCCAAGAGTGGCGCTCCCCCCGGGAACCGGTTTCTTCGAGGTATCTATTTCTGGAGCGTTATCATCATGGAACTGCTATTGAGCCTGCTGGTCGGATGTGGCATCTCGCTGATCCTGTTCTACCGCAAGTGATTGCGCCATCTGGCGTACACCTGTCGTTCTTCACATGTTCGATCAACGTTTCTTCAAGATCACCATCGCGGTCCTGCTGTTCCACGCAGGACTGCTGTATTTGATCCAGAGCGGGCTGGCTCGCAAGATGACGGAAGCTGTCATCGCCCCCGAGATCATTGCCCGCATCATCCCGATGGAACCTCCGCAGCAGCCGCCGGCGCCAGAGCCGCCCAAGCAGCAGCCGCAAACACCGCCCAAGCAGGTCAAGGTCGTGACACCACGCCCGACGCCGCCCAAGCCACAACCCACGCCTACGCCCGTGGCATCGCTGCCGCCCTCGCCTACCGCGATCGAAGCGCCGCCCGCTCCGCCTGCGCCACCGGCGCCCGCACCCGAGCCCGCCGCACCTGCCGCCCCGGCGAATGCCGCACCGCGTGCAGTGGGTATCGGCGAGATCGCATGTTCGCCGCCGCAGGTCACGTATCCGTCGCAGTCGCGCCGGATGGGCGAAACCGGCAAGACCGTGGTGCGTTTGACCACGGACGAAACCGGGCATGTGGTAAAGACTGCCATTGTCACGTCGAGCGGATCGACACGCCTGGATACGGCGGCGGTCAACGCGGTGCAGGCGATGCGTTGCAAGCCCTATATGGATAATGGTCGAGCCGTGGCGGTGACCGCCCAGCAGCCGATCAATTTCGAATTGAACTGATTTCCCGGAATCTTTCCGACACTTCCTTACACTGACCCTTTTCAGGAACCACCATGCAGGACCTCGGACTTTCCCACCTCTGGTCGCAAGGCGATTTCGTCATGCGCGCGACCGCCATCATTCTGCTGATCATGTCGCTCCTGTCGTGGATCGTGATCCTCACCAAGGCGTGGGATCTGATCCGCCTCAAGAAGATGGCGCACGGCGCGGAAAAGCGCTTCTGGCATTCCGACGATTTCGACCACGCGCTCGACACGCTCGGCGCCAACGATGCCAACCCGTTCCGCATGCTGGCCGTCACCGGCCGTGAGGCGGCTCAGCATCACCGCGCCAGCCAGCCGCAATTGCATGACGCACTCGACATCTCGGACTGGCTGACCCGTTCGCTCAAGAGTGCGATCGACGAAGCCGTGGCGCGAATGCAATCAGGTCTGGCCATTCTGGCGTCGGTGGGTTCGACGGCCCCGTTCGTCGGCCTGTTCGGCACCGTGTGGGGCATCTACCACGCGCTGATCGGCATTGGCGCCTCCGGCGTGCCGACGATCGACAAGGTTGCCGGCCCGGTGGGCGAAGCGCTGATCATGACCGCCTTCGGCCTGGCCGTGGCGATCCCGGCCGTGCTCGGCTACAACGCGCTGAGCCGCGGCAACAAGGGCGTCATCAGCAAGTTGAACCGCTTCGCGCACGACCTGCACGCCTATTTCGTGACCGGCGCCCGTGTGCGCCCGACCACTGGTGGCGTCCGCGCCGATGACGCGTCGGTCCGCCTGGCCGTCAAGAACTAAGTCTGCCCGGCAGACGCAGGAAGGAAAGCATCATGGCATTCGGCACGCTCGACGGAGACGATGACGAGGTGATGAGCGAGATCAACATGACGCCACTGGTCGACGTCATGCTGGTGCTGCTGATCATCTTCATCATCACAATTCCCGTCATCAATCACGCGGTGAAGATCGACCTGCCGCGCGCGACTAACCAGCCCAACGACGCCAAGCCGCAGAGCATCAACGTCTCGATCGATGCCCAAGGCAAGGTGTTCTGGAACCAGCAGGAAGTTGACGACGCCACGCTGGATCAGCGCATTTCGGAAGCCGCCTTGCAGCAGCCGCAACCGGAGTTGCATCTGCGCGCGGACCGCGAAGTTCGCTACGAGCGCGTCGCCCAGGTCATGGCCGCGGCGCAGCACGGCGGCCTCGGCAAGATCGGGTTCATTACCGAACCGAAGCACTAGACCGGTCGCGCAACTGTGTCATCGCAACAAGGGCACCCCTCGGGGTGCCCTTGTTTTTTAGTGATCGACGCCTTATCTGCTCAGGAGCCGTGTTCGAAGACTGATGTGGGTGTAACGAATTGCGATCGCGCTTGTAATGATAACAATTCTCATTTATGATCATCTCCATCGTCACCGACACCTTTGAATACTTCGTACGGAGAAGACCATGAGCACCCTGAGCCTGCCGATGTCGCAACCGCGTGAAGTCACGCGCCGCCGTCTGTCACTGCGCCGCGTGGAGGTTGTCCAGCAGGACAGGCGGGAGACGTCGACGGCCTCGTCAGCAATCGAATCGGTCAAATCGGCGGTCGCCGCCCTGCCCGCTCGCCTGGAAGCACTGATGCGCCAGGACGCGCCGGCCGTCGGTAGCACCGCGCAGCCCGTACCGCTAGAAGCCATCATGCACGGCGCGACGACGCTGCCGATTCTGCACAACGGGAACGTCTATACGCTGCGTGTCACGCGCTACGGGAAACTGATTCTGACCAAGTGATCTGGTCAGGTGGCCCGGACCGGAAGGTCGGGTATGCAAAGACTTTTGTGGGGACCGCCCCGTACCGGGGCGTTGGGCAGTAGCCAGTCGATTGGATCCCCGGCATAGCAAGCAACTCCAAACCCCTTGCCGTGCCGACCACGCCAGCCATGCCGCCTTTTTATACCGCCCCGCGGACGTTGCGTTCGCGGGGCTTTTTGCTTCGGGCGATCAGAGGCCCAGCGAAGCAATACCAGCGCGTGCGATCTGTGCGTCTTCGGTCGACTTCACGCCCGACACACCAACCGCGCCCACTACCTGGCCATTGGCGACGATAGGCACACCGCCCTCCAGCATGCCGTTCAGTACCGGGGCAGTCATGAACGAGTAGCGGCCATTGTTGATCATGTCTTCGTAGATTTTGGATTCACGGCGACCCAGCGATGCGGTGCGCGCCTTCTCCGTGGCGATGTAGGCCGAGATCGGCGCTACGCCATCCAAACGCTGCATTGCCAGCGGATGACCACCGTCATCGACGACCACAATCGTGACGGCCCAGTTGTTGGCCAGGGCTTCGGCCTCGGCAGCGGCCATCACCTTCTTCACGTCATCTGCCGTCAGTACGGTTTTTTGCTGCATTACCTCTCTCCATCGATTCATGTCAGGGATGAGGCGCAAGTATATCGCCCCCGGGGCGGGCCGATGCATTCCACGACAGCGGCAAAATGTGAAAGACCTTCACCCGACGCACGACTTGACGCATTGTCACGCACGCAAGACACCCGGCAACCCCGAAGGCACCGCAGAGCACGCCTGCCAGTGACCGCCAGAAATGAAAGAAGCCCCAGTCAGGGGCTTCTTTCTCGGATGACATCCTGCCGGTTAATCAGTCATGCCAGCGACCATGACCGTGGCCGCGACCATGCCAGCCCGGGCCGTAGTAGTAGCGGGGCCCACCGCGGTAGTAACCGTAGCCACCATAGTAGACCGGAGCCGGCCGCACCACGACGGGAGGAGGACCATAGTAGGCGGGTCCAGGCGCGACCACCACCGGCGGCGGCGCATAGTAGACCGGCGCTGGCGGGTAATAGGCCGGAGCACCAATCACCACGCCCGGCACGCCGATCGCCACGCCAACGCTCACATGTGCCATTGCAGCGCCCGACATCAGCGCGGCGGTCACACCGAATGCTGCGAACAACCAACGTTTCATGATCGTGCCTCTTGGAATTTGGGTTCTGATAACCGAATTGTAGAGGCTCACGCTTTTTCAGGTGAAACGGCGGGCGCTACATTGTTACCACCGGTAACAGGCACATCACTTCTGTCGCAAGTTGAACAGCTTGCGTCCGGCAGGCTAAGCCACCACAATACCGGGCTTGCCGTGCGGCCGTGGAGAAATTGGTAGACTCAGCAGACTTAAAATCTGCCGCCTTCCGGGCTTACGGGTTCGAGTCCCGTCGGCCGCACCAGGCTCTACTCAGACCAGCAGCGCGCAAAGCGCAGCACCAACGACCATCAGGAACAGGAAGAGGACGCCCGCCAACGCCAGTGGCTTGCGGCCGGCGCGAAGCAGATCTCCGATGCGGGTGTGCAGGCCGATGGCAAGCATGGCGCAAGCCAGCATCCAGTTATCGAAGCCGATCAGGGCAGGCTTCCAGTCCGCCGGCACCATCTGGGCTGAATTCAGCGCCATCACAGCGACGAACCCCAACGCAAACCAAGGCACCGACCGGAGCAGCCCATGCAGATTGCGCGAGCCACCGGACGCCTGCGACCAGCTCGTGCGAGGCCACAGCGCCATGACCAGCAGCAGGGGGCCCAGTGCGAGCACGCGCACCATCTTCGCGACCACCGCCGCATCGGCCGCGCCATCGCTGACCATCTTTCCCGAGGCAATCACCTGGGCCACTTCATGCAGCGTGGCGCCGGTAAAGATGCCAAAGCTCCGTTCGCTGATGGCAAGGTGCCAGTGTTGCGTGGCGAGCTCGTAGAGCCAGGGGTAAAGCAACATCCCCACCGTTCCGAAAAGCACCACCGTGGCCACCGCCACAGCCGTTTGCCGGTCATCGGTACGCACGACCGACGACACCGCAATCGCCGCCGCCGCTCCGCAAACAGCACTACCGGCGCTGACCAGGATGGCTTCGCGACGGCTCAACCCGAAGAACGACGATCCGACCCACGTGCCGAAGAGCAGCGTGGCGACGAGCATCGTCAGCGGCACCACCACCCCACCGACGCCAAGCGCCGCAATTGCGCCAAATGTCAGGCGAAGACCGTACAGGGCGACACCCAGGCGCAACAGATGATGGCGCGCGAACTGCATCCCGGGGGCAAGCGGCGCGAGCCAATGTTTCGGCATCGTATTGGCAGCCACCATGCCGGCACCCATCGCCAGGGTCAGGGCAGAAAGGCCGTAATGGGCAATCGCGGGGTGATCGGCGAGGACCATGGAGATCCACGCGATGGCGCCAAGCGGTAAGAGCGTGATGAGCCTCATGCGCCAGAGCGCCAGCGCCGACTGCTGAGTCGGGGAAATCGCGGGTGTAGCAGGCGTGGAAGACATGGCGGCAACTGGTTTTCGTTCGATGCCATGTAGGGTATCGACGTACACCTAACCCGTAAAACGGGTAATATTGGTAGTCGTAACCCTAAATATCGATAAATAATGGATCAGCGGCCGCTACGCCTTACCTTGCGCCAACTGCAGGTGTTCGTGGCTGTGGCCCAGCACGGCAGCACAATCGCCGCGGCCGACGCCCTTGCGATGTCGCAATCGGCCGTCAGCGCATCGCTGGCCGAGCTTGAGCGGGCATTGAACGGGGCGCTATTCGACCGGGTGGCCAGACGCCTTGCGATCAATGAAGCGGGACGGCAGTTCTTTCCCCGCGCACTATCGCTACTCGATCAAGCGCAGGAACTGGAGCGCTTCGCCTCGGAAGGTGGTGTCCAGTTGCGCATCGCCGCCAGCAACACCATCGGCAGCTATATCCTGCCCGCCTTGCTGGCGGGATTCCGCAATGCCCAGACTGGCCCATGCGCACTCGACCTCCGCATCGGCAACACGCAGGATGTGTTGCAGTCACTGATGAAGTTCGAGGCCGACATCGGCCTGATAGAAGGCACGAGCCAGGAGCGCGATCTGCGCAGCGTGCATTGGTGCGATGACGAGATGGTGGTGGTCGTTGGGCCTACGCATCCGTTGGCCGTCGCGGGAGAGCAATCGCCGCAGTTTCACGACATGCTGCGCGACGCAGATTGGATCGTGCGAGAACCAGGTTCCGGCACGCGTGAAATCATCGAGGCCCGCCTGGTACCCGAACTGGGCGCGCTGCGCTTTGCACTGGAACTCGGCAATGCAGAAGCCATCAAGCGCGCCGTCATGAGCGGATTCGGCGTCAGTTGCCTGTCGTTGCACGTCGTACGCGACGAAATCGAGCGTGGGCTGCTCGTCGCACTACGAAGCGACCTGCCCCGCGTGATCCGCCCGCTCCAGCTGGTCGTCCATCAGGACAAGTTTCCCACCCAGGGGCTGCTTGCGTTTACCGAGTACCTGCGAGGCGTGGCGCCAAGTCTCGGCGCCTGACAAGATTATGCGGCAACCGATCAGGCAGGTTGCGGATCACCCTGCTTGTCTTCGCGCGCGGTGTAGCGGTCGAGCAGGTGAAACAGCACGGGATTGAGCACGATCGACAGCAATGCACCCGCAAGGATCAGCGCCTGCCCCCGCTCTGGCAGGATGTCCAGATAGACACCGAGGCTGGCCAGAATGAAGGAGAACTCGCCGATCTGCGCGAGGCTCACGGCAATCGTCAGACCGGTCCGGTTATTCAGGCCAAAGGCCCGCACGATGCCGAGCGCGGCGAGCGACTTGCCGACGACGATAATCAGGAGCGTCGCCAGCACCCCCCAGGGGTCGTTGACGAGCACCATTGGGTCGAACAGCATGCCCACCGAGACGAAGAACAGCACCGAGAAGGCATCGCGCAGCGGCAGTGATTCCTCTGCCGCGCGATGGCTGAATTCCGATTCGGCCAGCACCATGCCGGCGAAGAAGGCGCCGAGGGCAAACGACACGCCGAACAACGCATAGGCGCCGAAGGCCACACCCAGCGCGGTGGCCAGCACCCCAAGGCGGAACAACTCGCGACTACCGGTCCAGACAATGCGCTCAAGCATCCACGGAATGAAGCGCCGGCCAATCACCAGCATCACCGCGACGAACGCGGCCACCTTGCCAAGCGTGGAGAGGACCTCGATCAGTACCTCCATCGTGGTCGGCGCTGTCGCATTGGCATCACCGCCACCAAGCAATCGCGCCATGGCCGGCAGCAACACCAGCGTCAGCACCATCGCGAGATCTTCGACGATCAGCCAGCCCACGGCAATGCGGCCTTGTGGCGACTCGATCAAATCGCGCTCTTGCAGCGCGCGCAGCAGCACCACGGTACTGGCCACCGAGAGTGCCAGCCCGTACACGAGCCCTTGCCCCCAGGACCAGTCGAACCCCCAGGCCACCAACATGCTGAGAGCCGTGGCGATGCTGATCTGGACGATCGCCCCCGGAATGGCGATTCGCTTCACGGCCATCAGGTCCTTGACCGAGAAATGCAGCCCGACGCCGAACATCAGCAGGATCACGCCTAGCTCCGCAAGCTCCGGCGCCAGCGTCTGATCTGCCGTGTAGCCAGGCGTATGCGGCCCCACGACGATGCCCGCGCAAAGATAGCCGATCAGCGGTGGTAGCCTGAACTTGTTGGCAATCGCACCCAGAATGAACGCCAGCACGATACCGCCGACGATTGTGCTGATGAGCGGGGTGGCGTGATGCATGCGTCTGGGGTTCCTTTATGGTTGTCTCGATGTTCTGGGGACCACCCGCCCCTCGTGGCCGCCCTTACGGGCATCGCACGACGAGATCATGCCCCCGCGAAGGGCACAAGGAAGAGACGGATAGTACGGGAAGAGCAGACCGCGACGCGCGGGCGCCAATTGCGGCGCAACGCTCCACGGCAAGGAGAGTGCATCGGAATACAACTACGCGAGGTGGATTGCCACGCCAAGCGTCGTCCCGAATGCGGTACGGCCTGACGTAATGTAACACGCGCACCACGCAAGCCAATGTGAGAGAAGTCGCAAAAAATCCGCGATATCCCAAAGAAACTGAATTAGGGAAAGACCGAAAAGCAAAACGGCGCCACATCGGGCGCCGTTTTGCTTGAGACTGGAGGCGGAGGTCGGAATCGAACCGGCGTACACGGCTTTGCAGGCCGCTGCATAACCACTCTGCCACCCCGCCAGGTGACGATGCTGGATTGTATCCGCATTCGTTGCGACCGTCGTCACCGACATGGCCACAACCCGGAGGCAATCCCGAGAAAGAAAAAGGGAAGCGCTGCTTCCCTTTGGGATTGGAGCGGGAAACGAGTCATGCACTAGAGCGCTAAGTCTCTGTTTCCCAATCACTTTCTCCACTGTGGTGATCAGCGAAGAACTCAATTATAGCCTTGTTTTTCGCCCTCGGCAACAAAGTTCATCCAACCACTTCCACCAGCGTCCAAGGATGATCCATCCACCCGTCGTTACGCCTGATGCGTCCAGCTGCTGAGCGGGTTCGCTATCGAACTCCAACTTGCGACGATCATGACTTGCGCTCGCTCCGCAGGCAGCGCGGGGTGGTGTCGCGTGGACTACCTGGCACCTGGACGGCTGTAGGACACAACCGCCGGCATCGGAACACCGCAAGTACTCATCTTTACATCGCTGCGGCTAACTTCGCCGGAGCGCAACGCGGCGCCAGTGTAGTGGCAGCCAGCCTCAACGAAGGCGTGCAGCAATCCGGTTCATCTGCTCGATCTCCGCGCGCTGGCCATCGGAAATCGCTTGGCATAGGTTGACGAGTTCCGGATCTGAGAGCTGCGCCTCGCGGCACATGAGGATCGCTCCCGAATGGTGCGGGACCATAGACGCGATGAACTGTCGATCGCCGATTCCGGTTTGAGCACGGGTAGCGGCAAAAGAACCGAGTGTGAGAACGGCAAACAAGCCGTACAGCACGAGATTGAGCCGCCGGTTTGGAAACATGCCGGGCATTGTCGCTAGCATGAAGATGCCCATTGGCGCCCACATAGTGACCGCCATGTAGAGCATGTTGAGATTGTTTCTGAAGTCCCTGGCGCCGTCGATCATGCTGAACATTACGAAGTACATGACGACGAGGCCCAACACCATGTTCACCCAGAACTTGGCGTATGGTCGGCCGTGCTTACCCATCTGACCGGATGTGTGATGTTGATGTTCATGGGAATGTTCAGCCATCTCCGTCTCCTATGTGCTGGGGCAACCTGGCAGGGTCACTGGTACTGCGGCAGATACTTTGTCGATATATCAGCATGTGGAGCGATGCATCACTAACCGCTGATTTCCAGTCCCCAACTGGACGTAGGGGCGTCGAACGCTTCAACTCGCTGGTCTTGAACCGTCTGGATATCAGACCATACCAAATCGGTCTTGATGGGCTTTGCGCCACCTATGACGCTGGTACCGTGAGCGCCAATATCGAGCTTGCGTCCTCATCGCTCGATGGGCCGGCAACTGATCGATTCTTGCATATCAAGCAAGACAAGGCCACCTGCGGCGGACGCCAATGGCCTCCTCCGCCTTCGCTTAGGGCATCGCCTCAAGCGTCCGTCGCAGGCCATAACGACACAACAGCCCTTGGGCAAGAAAGGAGCCGGTGATGTAGCGCACCCGAAAGGAGACGAAGACATGCACAAGGACATTTCAACATCAAAGGTGTTCTATCGTCCCATCGAGGCGGCCATCCGATGGGCTGGGTTGCTGCGGTATCTCCCGATGATCCTGGCCACGATCGCGTCACCGCGTGTCCTGCCTCGGTCGCTGAACTGCCCTCGATGGAATGAGTGCCGGCTGCACTCGGAACGTATCTATGACGGCATCCTCAACGGAGAGCTGCCCTACGGCAAGAACGGGATCACGCTCAATGATCCGAACCTGCTCAATTCTCTGGATCTGACTGTTCGCCATGTCGATCTAAAACGCTGGATGCGCACCCACTATCCCGAGCACCGGCCAGGATTTCTGTTCAGCCGTGGCGAACGCATGGCGCATCCTTTCATCACCATGGAAACAGGACAGGCGATCCTCGTGGAGCGGCTGGCCCTTCAGGCCGCGCTTGAACAAGCCCGACGTGAGATGCGAGAACTGCAGGAGCAGCACGACACGCTACTCAAGCAATCCTCGGTGCTGTTGGCATCCAAGCAATGCGAGATCAGCGAACGGGCGGAAACGACCTATCTCAACATCATTGGAGGGATGTTGACGCTGATGCTGAGCCAGTCGCCTTCAGGCGTGCCCTATTCCAGCTTCAAAACGCAGGAGGCCCTTGTCTCTGCATTGGTCGCCCACTACGGCGGCACCATGGGCATCACTGAGCGCACCTTAAACGGAAAGTTCGCCAACGCTAAGAGGTACGTTCGTAGCGCAAGCGCATGAGGTTATCCAGCTTGTATGTGCAATCGCGGAGATTGCATTTGCAATGTCTTTCCGCAGCCAGGTCTATTGAATAGAGGTCACGCCAACAAACGCCACCGAGCGTTCAGGAGTGACCGCCATGTCGCAGACCCCTGTACTCCCGCCGAACGAGCGCCGCATCCTGCGGCTCGATGAAGTCGAAGCGAAGTCCGGCTTCAAACGCGCCCACATCTACAACCTGATGAAGAAGCGCCAGTTCCCTCAGGCGCTGCGCCTGGGCGTGCGCGCTGTCGGCTGGGATTCGATCGAAATCGACCAGTGGATCGCCGAGCGCCTCAACCACCGGACCTGACCCGCTCTCCCGCGGACTTCCCATTCCCAGCCGGAGAGCGCCATGCAGGTCGTGTCCATCATTTCAACGAAGGGCGGCGTCGGCAAGACCACGACGGCCGCCAACCTGGGCGGGCTCGCCGCGGACGCGGGCCTGCGCGTGCTGCTGCTCGATCTCGACGTGCAGCCCACCTTGTCCTCCTACTACGAACTGACCCAGCGCGCGCCGGGCGGCATCTATGAGCTGTTGGCCTTCAACGAGCGCGACCTTGGCCAGCTCGTGTCCCGCACGATCATCGCGGGCCTGGACCTGGTGCTGTCCGACGACCACCGGGGCGAGCTGAACACGTTGTTGCTGCATGCGCCGGATGGCCGCCTGCGGTTGCGGCATCTGCTGCCAGCACTTGCTCCCCTCTACGACCTGGTGCTGATCGACACCCAGGGCGCGCGTTCCGTGCTGCTGGAGATGGCGGTGCTCGCCTCCGATCTCGCGCTGTCGCCCGTCACGCCGGAGATCCTCGCGGCACGCGAGCTGCGGCGCGGCACCATGCAGTTGCTCGAAGACATTGCGCCGTACCGGCACCTGGGCATCGAACCGCCGCCGCTGCACTTGCTCATCAACCGCGTCCACCCGGTGTCCGCCAACGCACGGCTGATCCAGCAGGCCTTGCGCGACCTGTTCCAGGACAGCGCCGGCATCCGCGTGCTCGCCACCGACGTGCCGGCCATAGAAGCGTATCCACGTGCCGCAACGCGCGGCCTGCCGGTGCATCGGGTCGAGCACCGCCAGCCGCCCGGCAGAGTCGCCCCTGCCGCGCTCGACACGATGCGCGCGCTCGCCAGCGAGTTGTTCCCGCAATGGCAGGACCGACTGGCTCAAGTATCCGGCCGCCCGCAGCGACCTCTTGATCCTGGGAGGCCCCATGGCGAACGCACATGAGCTGGCCCGCGGCCACAAGCGGCTGCGCGCCCTGATCGAGTTCGCGGTCGGTGAGGGCTGGCACGTCAAGCGCACGCCGGGCGGGCACCTCAAGTTCACCAAGGCCGGCTGCGCGGCGATCTACACGAGTTCGACAGCGAGTGACCACCGGGCCGAATTGAACGCCCGTGCGCAGATCCGCCGCGCCGAGCGAGAGGCCCGCATGGCGCCGGCCGGCGGTCGTGGGGACTGCGAGGGGTGCGGCCATGGCTGACATGACCTCGCAGGACATGGCAGGCAAGCTGCTCGCGGCCGGCTTCGAGCGCAGCGGCCCAGCGGCTACGGCCTTGAGCGACCCGATCGCGGACACGCCCATGGTCGTGACGCTGGACCAGTTGCGGCCCTACGACCATGACCCGCGCATGAAGCGCAACCCGGCTTACGAGGAAATCAAGGCATCCATCCGCGAGCGCGGCCTGGACGCGGCGCCGGCCATCACGCGCAGGCCCGGCGAGGACCACTACATCATCCGCAACGGCGGCAACACGCGACTGGCGATCCTGCGCGAACTCTGGTCGGAGACCAAGGAAGAACGCTTCTTCCGCATATCGTGCCTGTTCCGACCATGGCCGGAGCGCGGTGAAATCGTCGCGCTGACCGGGCATCTTGCCGAGAACGAACTGCGCGGCGGCCTCACGTTCATCGAGCGCGCGCTCGGCGTCGAGAAAGCACGGGAGTTCTACGAGCAGGAGAGCGGCGCCGCCCTGAGCCAGTCGGAACTGGCCCGCCGCCTGGCGGCCGATGGCTTCCCCGTCCAGCGGTCGCACATCACCCGCATGGCCGACGCGGTGCGCTACCTGCTGCCCGCCATTCCCACTGTGCTCTATGGCGGCCTGGGGCGCCACCAGGTCGAGCGGCTGTCGGTCATGCGCACGGCCTGCAAACGCACCTGGGAGCACTACGCCAAGGACCGTTCGCTGCCGCTGGACTTCGACAGTTTCTTTCAGGAGGTGCTGGCGCAGTTCGACACGCAGGGCGACGAGTTCGCGCCGCAGCGCGTGCAAGACGAGCTGATCGGCCAGATGTCCGAGCTGCTGGGCATCGGCTACGACGTGCTGGCGCTGGACCTGACCGAATCGGAAAGCCGCCACCGGGCGCTGGTCAGTGACCCGACGCCACCTGCGGCGCAGCCGGCGTTGCCTTCGCCCACCGCCGGCACGCCGACTCCGCCGGGCGCAGCATCGTCCATCGCCACGCCTGCAGCGGCGGCCGGTCCTCCACCCGCCAGCCCTCCGGCGTCCGAGCCCACCTTGCGCCACGACGACACGGCGGTTGGCGAAGCGGCCACGGGAAGCCAGCCGGCCGCACCGGGCGATCTGCTTCGCGAGCACATCGTCTCGCCAGCACCGACGACAGAACGGCTCCAATCGATCCAGCGCATGGTCGCCGACCAGTTGGGCGATGCGCTGCCGCCCGACTTCTCGGCGAGCGTGCTGCAGTCCATCCCGGTGCAAGCCGGCGGACTCTATCCGATCTCCGACGTCTGGTACATCGACGCCGGCCTGGACACGCCCGATCGGCTGCGCATCCACATCGCGCAGTTCGCGCGCGAGATCGCCGGGGAGGCAGGCCTGGACGAGTGCATCGAGGATCGCGCCGATGGCATCGGGTTTGCGTGCCGCGCCCGCGGCCAAGCCCCGTCGCCGCTCGGCCGCGCGGTGCTGACGCTGCTCACTTCCCTGACGGGTCAGCCCGTCGCCGAAGCGGGCCTGGACGGCGCGCAGCTCGCCGCCGACCTGCCGACCCTGTTGCACGGCCAGAGCCAAGGCCATGGCAGCGGCGCAAGGCGCTTGAGCGACACGGCGTTGGTCAAGCTCTTTCGGCTGCTGCGCCTCGCCCGGCGTCTGCTGGACCTGGAAGCCGGCACCACGGCGCCCGGGACGTGAGCGAGGGAGGCCGCATGTCCACATCGCATCCGCTCAACCAGGCCGTGATTGCCCAGGCGCTGTATGACCTTCGCAACGGCCAACTGCGCCGCTGCAAGGCCATGGGCTTCGGCGAGGCCGAGCTGGATGCGCTCAAGCACCCCGCGCTGATCAGCGTGCTGGCCAACGCCAGCGTCTCGTGGTGCTCGGTCACGGTCAACCGCGAAGTGCTGCAGCGCCTGCTCAACCAGGCACAGGACGTGGAGAAGGAAATCGCCACGGTCGATCGCATGCTGCGGCTGGGGGCCAGCACGGAGATGGTCAGCCGCTTCTATGGCCTGACCCATCAGGAAGTCGCCCTGCGGCGGGAGATCCTCGGCCTGCCCAAGCGCAAGGGGCGCCACCCCGTCCTGGACGAGACCCAGGACACCGAACTGTGGCGGCAATGGAAAGCCGTGACCAGCAGCAGGAACGTCGATCTGGAGGACGAGACCTCGATTCTCGATGCGGCCATGGACCTGGCCGAGGGCATGTCGCTGCCGCTCTCGGTGGTCTGGGCCGCGATCAGGAACTGGGTCGATCAGGGATTGGGCTAGGCCATGGCCGTGGACGACACCGCCCCACGAGCCCAGCGCCCTGGCCCCATCGCACTCGCCGACCTGTTCGACGCTGCGCTGAAGGACCTCGCGCCCAAGTCCAGCTCTGGCGCTCCCGCGTCCCTGCCTGCTCCAACGCCCACGCCTCCTACGTCCGGCGACGCCTTCCTGTTCAGTGGCAATCGGCACGAGAGCGTGCCGCGGCGGCTGTTCCTCGACCGCCGCCTGACACCGCTGGAGCGCAACGCCTGGCAGGTGTTCCGATTGATGCTCAACGACGATGGCGTCACGGCATTTCCCACCTATGAGCAGTTGCGCCCCTGGCTGGCGTCGATGCCCTGCGCAGGCCAGGCCTCCCATGAGACCGTGGCGCGGGCGCTGACGCTGCTGCGCCTGACGCGCTGGCTGAGCCTCGTGCGACGACGGCGCGACCCCAAGACCGGTCGCATCCTCGGCAACCTCTACGTCCTGCACGACGAACCGCTGACGCCGTTCGAGGCGATGCAACTCGACGCCGACTACCTGGCCCTGGTCAGCCAGTCGCTGGGGCATTCGGCCAAGGCCGTCCAGGTGGTGGGACTCAACACCCTCCAGGAGATCGCGGACGACCCGATGCTGTCCGGACGCACCTTGCCGTCGCGGCTGCAAGTGCTCGCCGAGCGCCTGGCCGACCAGGGCATCACCGCCTCCGAAAGTTATCCACAGGAGGATGCGGTCCACGATTCCGAAGAAGGGCCCGCGAGCCTTCTTCGGAATGGCGATCGCCCATCTTCGGAATCCGAAGCAGGGCCGAAACCCGCGCCAGACGGCGCTCTTCGGAATTCGAAGCAGGACCGTACAGTACGTAGTAGTCGTATTGATGAAGTACGTACTACCGCGCAGGCGCGTGCGCTGGGCGACCTGCAATGGCCCAAGCGCTTCGCGGAACTGAAGGCGGAACAGCAGGCCGGAGCCAAGATGGCGTTGCAGCAGGTGGACGCTGCCCTGCGGCAGGCCGTGCTGGACGAATGGGCCGCACGGTGCGGCAAGCATGGCATCCGCAACCCCGCCGGTTATCTGTTCGGCATCATCCAGCGCGCCATGCGCGGCGAGTTCAATGCCTGGGCCAAGCAGACCGGCCCGGCACCGCCAACACCATCGGCGGCGCGAGCGCCACCAACCGAGCCGCCGCGCAACGTCGTGCCGCCCGAGGTGGCCCGGCAGCACATCGAGCGCCTGCGCGATCTGCTGCGCAAATCCTGAGCACAGGGCTTGTCAAAGCCGTGAAGTAGATCTCCATGGCGGTCGGCAGAAACGGTCCCCTGGGGACGGCTGTGCGGTGAAGCGCCGGGCGACGGCGCGACATGCTGCGCAAAACCTGAGTAGAGCGCATGCAAGACCATGAAGCAGACCTCCATGGCGCTCAACGGAACGGTCCCCTGGGGACGGCTGCGCGGCGAAGGATCGTGTCGAACGGCAGCGCGACGTGCGGTGCAGCACGCATACCGTCAACAACCGAGGACGGGAACGCCGATGTGAGTGCCCATCTGCGGAGCGGTCCCCAGGGGACCGTTGCGCGCTGCGCCGCCAGCGCGCACAGAACCGGGGGTCGGCTCATTTCGGTTTGTTGACTGACTGCCTTCCGCTGCATGCGGATGCTGGCGGCTCCCTGTCCACCAGCGAGCGATCACCATGGCAACCAGCAACGAACCATTGCAACTCAACCTCGGCTCCCTGCGCAGCGCGATGTCGCTGACGCTGCACACCCACCACGCCTCGCGCATCTGGCATGGCCGCGCCGCCGCCGAGGGGCGACCCGGCATCGTCGGCCTGAACGGCTACATCGCCGTGATGAACAAGATGAAGCGCGGCTCGGAGCAGGACGACCCGTACAGCGACTGGTGGATGTTGCGCATCGAGGAAAAGCTCGACCAGACCAGGACCACGTTGCAATCGCTGCGCGAGCAGGTTGACCAGGCACTGGCCGGCGTGCCTGCGGCGTTGAGCCTGGGTGAGAACCTCAACGTGCAGCCGGTGAAGCTCCCCTTGTTCGTGAACGCGCAGCTCGGCTTTGCCGCCGTCTATCTGCTGGCCGACTACGACGACATCGCCCGCAAGCTGATCCTCGCCCACCACACCGCGCTGATCGATCGCTCGACGTTGGAGCGCTGGCTCAACGAAGGTGCCCACGCGCTGCGCAGCCTGTTCAGCCTGGCCCAGCAATACCGCTACTCGGGCTGCACCCGCGACGACTTCGCGGCCAAGAACGCCGCAGCTCGGGCAGCATTGGAGAAGTTCGGCGAACTGCCGCAGGACGTGCTCGAAGGCATGCGCCGCTCGAAGTTTGCGCCGCCCGTCGTGCGCCGTGGTCTGCAACAGCGTGGTGATAGCGCTGCCGCAGCCGCATCTCCCACCGACGAAGGCGCTGCCGCCGATTCGGCCGAGGCCAAGTCCACAGCCGCCGGCGAGGACGAACCGGCATGAGCGACCCGAACCGCGAACCGCGCTACTTCCGTCGTCTGGAACAGCCAGCCTTCATGCGGCTGGAACACGCGGCCTCTCTAAAAGGCCTTTTAAAGCCTTTTAAAGGTAAAGGGGACTTCGAGGCCTGGGCCAGCCAGTGCTTCGCCATGCGCGACGAGTTGATTGCCCTGGCGCAGCGACAGGTGCTGCCACAGGCGTGCGGGCATCCCTTCCACCTGCTTCCCGTCGAGCTGGCCCAGCAGACCACTGGCGCAGGCACGACCTTTCTTCGCTGGCGCAAGCACGATCGATCGGCCATGGGCGTGGCGTTGTGGCAGGAGCTGATGGCGAGCCCCAGCACGCCGGTCAACCTGCTGCACGACCTGCACGAGATCGAACTGCAGCGCGTCATGCTGAACATGCAGATCAGCCTGCTGCACACCCTGGGCAGGCAAGCACAGGAATGCGCCAGCAAGGCCGCGCAGGCGGACAACACCTACCTGCGCCGGCTCGCGTCCGTTCCTGCCGCAGTGCGCGATCGGTGATTGCGCCTGCCATCCGAGCACGCGCCCGAGCCCAACGAGGCACGGGTATTTCAACCACCACGGAGATTCCAACATGAGCACACAATTCATCGGCGAGGGCAACATCGGATCGCCTCCCGAGTACCGCGAATTCCCCAATGGCAACGACGATCCTCGCCGGTTGCTCCGGCTGAACGTGTACTTCGACAACCCCGTCCCCACCAAGGGCGGCGAGTTCGAGGACCGCGGCGGCTTCTGGGCGCCGGTGGAACTCTGGCACCACGACGCCGACCGCTGGCAGCAGCTCTACCAGAAGGGCATGCGGGTGCTGGTCGTCGGCCGCATGGAGCGCGACCCCTGGACGGACAACGAAGATCAGCCGCGTGAGACTTGGCAGGTCAACGCGCGCAGTGTCGGCATCCTGCCGTACCGCATCGAGTCTGTGGCCCTCAGCCCGAAGCCACAGGAGGCAGAGCCGAAGCCCCAGGCCACCCAGGAATCGACGGCGCCGAAAGAGACCAAGCGCAGGAAGTGATCGGGCATGGAGGGCGGCTGCCGCAGTGCTTCGCCGCCCTCCATGCGCTGCGAATTATCCCCAGGGGATAGCTCCACCAACGTCCACCGAGTTCCACGCGCGCTCCCGGAAATCGCGGCTCTCGGCCCGCACACTTCCGGCCACGCACCTTCCCCGCACTCGCCATTTCATCGGCGTGAAAGCGGTCGCTGCCGCATGCGGCTTGTTTGCTGCTGCCAGGGGCTGCGCTCGGCATCCTCGATCCCAGCAACTCCATGAACAACAGGAATCGGGATGGACGGATATGCGGCTGTTCTTGTGCGAGAAGCCCTCCCAGGGCAAAGACATTGGCCGGATTCTCGGCGCCACGCAGCGCGGTGAAGGCTGCCTCAACGGTTCCGGCGTCACGGTCACCTGGTGCATCGGCCATCTCGTGGAGGCGGCGCCGCCCGAGGCCTACGACGAGCAGCTCAAACGATGGTCCGTTGAGCAGTTGCCCATCATTCCCCAGCACTGGCGGGTCGAGGTCAAACCGAAGACCGCCACGCAATTCAAGGTCGTCAAGGCGCTCTTGGCGAAGGCGACTCACCTGGTTATCGCCACCGATGCCGACCGCGAGGGCGAATTGATCGCCCGCGAGATCGTGGAGCTTTGCGGCTACCGCGGCCCCATCGAACGCCTGTGGCTGTCGGCGCTCAACGATGCGTCCATTCGGGCGGCACTGGGCAAGCTGCGGCCTTCGGCCGAGACGCTTTCGATGTACCACTCGGCGCTGGCGCGCTCCCGTGCGGATTGGCTCGTGGGCATGAACCTGAGCCGGCTGTTCACGGTGCTGGGGCGACAGGCGGGTTACGACGGCGTGCTGTCGGTCGGCCGCGTACAGACCCCGACGCTCAAGCTCGTTGTGGACCGCGACCGCGAGATCGCGCGCTTCGTGTCCGTACCATACTGGGCCATCGCCGTGTCCCTGTTCGCAGGCGGTTCGACTTTCGCCGCGCAATGGGTTCCACCCGATGCGTGCACCGACGACGCAGGCCGCTGCCTGCGGCAGCCGGTCGCACAGCAGACCATGCAGCAGATCCGCGCTGCGGGCAGTGCCCACGTCGTGTCGGTGGAGACTGAGCGTGTCCGCGAAGGCCCGCCGCTGCCGTTCGACCTGGGCACCTTGCAGGAAGTGTGTTCCAAGCAGCTTGGGCTGGACGTGCAGGAAACCTTGGAGATTGCCCAAGCCCTGTACGAGACGCACAAGGCCACGACGTACCCCCGCTCGGACTCCGGCTACCTGCCCGAGAGCATGTTTGCCGAAGTGCCCACCGTTCTCGACAGCCTGCTCAAGACCGATCCCTCGCTGCGCTCGATCATGGGCCAGCTCGACCGCTCGCAGCGCTCGCGCGCCTGGAACGATGGCAAGGTCACGGCGCACCACGGCATCATCCCGACGCTCGAACCGGCGAAGCTCTCCGCCATGAGCGAGAAGGAACTGGCCGTGTACAGGCTCATCCGGTCGCATTACCTGGCGCAGTTCCTCCCTCACCACGAGTTCGACCGCACTGTGGCCAAGTTTTCGTGCGGGGGGCAGAACCTGGCGGCCACGGGCAAGCAGGTTGTCATCCCGGGTTGGCGCCAGGTGCTCGCCGAGCCGCAGGCCGAAGACGGTGATGGCGAGGGCGATACTGCGGTCCGCGCCCAGGTGCTGCCCGCGCTGCCGAAACTGTATGAGGGCCTGGCATGCCAGGTGGCCGACGTCGATCTCAAGGCACTCAAGACGCTGCCGCCCAAACCGTACACGCAAGGCGAGTTGGTCAAGTCCATGAAAGGCGTCGCCAAGCTGGTGTCCGATCCCCGCCTGAAGCAGAAGCTCAAGGATACGGTTGGCATCGGCACCGAAGCGACGCGGGCCAACATCATCGGCGGCCTGATCGCTCGCGGCTACCTCGTGAAGAAGGGGCGCGCCATCCGCGCCTCGGATGCGGCTTTCACTTTGATCGATGCCGTGCCTGCGGCGATTGCCGACCCTGGCACCACCGCCGTCTGGGAACAGGCGCTCGACATGATCGAGGCCGGACAGCTCACCCTGGACGTGTTCATCGGCAAGCAGGCCGCGTGGATTTCGCAGTTGATTGCGCAGTACGGCAGCGCCTCCCTGTCCATCAAGGTTCCCCAAGGGCCGGCATGCCCGCAGTGCGGCGCACCCACGCGCCAGCGCAGCGGCAAGAGCGGCCCGTTCTGGTCGTGCAGCCGCTACCCGGACTGCAAAGGCACGCTGCCAGTCGAATCCGGCAGCTCCAAGCGCGGCGCCTCGCGCCCGCGCCGTAGCGGCCGCAAAGGCTCCTGACCGCCCCCGTTCCCCGTGAGCCGTGCCCGCCTTCGGCGGCGTGGCCCCTGTCCCGCACTCCGCCGCATGCCCTGCGGGACGCCCAGCGCGCAACGCCTTCTTGATCCGTGTGCGCGTCCCGCCCAGCCGTCCCCGGCCGCGGGACCTGAAGGTAGCTTCTCTGCGAGCCGCACCACGCGCGTTCTGTTGATCTGCGTTTCTTCCGCCCTCTGCGAAGGGTCTCCCGGTGGCTTGCCAGGCTGCACGAGCCACCGGGAGACCCTTCGTGGTCAGCGGTAATCGGTGCCGGTGCCCGCCGGTGCAAAAACGGGCTCCCTTTGTGCGCGGATGTGCGCCAGACGATGCCGGCCCCAGCCACGACATGGGCCGGGTGTGATTGCTTGATGAGCAGACGGTTCTAGCGACGACCGGGCCTGCCAATCAGCCCACGGGTGGTTCCTCTTTTCTCCCGAGCCGAAGGCCGTTGGGCCTTCGGCGCCATTCTCCTGCCCATCAACGTCCCGGCCCGGCCATTGGCCTGGGCCACACGAACAGGAGAGACGACATGCACCCTCAACCTTGCGCACCGCTGCTGTACGGCAGACGGAGGTCGAGAACGGCATGCCCGCCTATCGCGCGGCCATCGCCAATGGTACGCTCGGCTGCAGCCGAGGCCGTAGCCCAAAGGCTGGACTACCTCTTTTGCAGAGGTAAACCTCGGGATGAACTGGGCGAAAACATGCCTTATGTGCCCGCCTTACGGCGAGCTGTTTCCGATGCTTCGCGCAGGATTTCCCGCCCCCCATTCGCTGCGATTGCGGCCACGATGACGCCCAGCACCAGATCCGGGATGTTCGACCCGAACCCCATCACCAGCACCCCGGACAGCACAATCGCACCATTGACGATGGAGTCGTTGCTGGTAAAGATCGCTGACGCCTTGAAGTTCACATCTTCCCCGCGATGGCGGCGCAGTAGTCTGAGGCACACTAGGTTCAAAGCCGCGTTCAGCGCGGCCATGGCCATCATGGCTGGGCCGACAGGCTCTTCCCCTCCAGCGAAGCGGCGTAGGACTTCCAACAGCAGCAGCGCGGCCAGGCCGATTAGCAAGAAACCCGACAAGCGGGCCGCGCCCACCTTGACCGTTGCCGCACGACCGACGGCATACAGGCTAACCGCATAGACCGACGCATCGGCGAGGTTGTCCAACCCGGCGCCCATCAGCGCCGTAGAGCCAGCCCAGATGCCAAGGGCAATGCCGGCGGCGGACTGCGTCAGGTTGATCAGCAACACAGTCAGAAGAATCTTTCGGTCCTTCGCATCGCTCGCATCTAGGCGGCCCAACTCGTCGTTTTCGTGATTTCTGTGGTTTTCAGCCATGCATTGTTCCTTCCAAATCGATGGATGCTGAAGCCTGTAGCGGCTGGAGAGTCAAGGCGCAGATGCAACGAACTTGCCACAGGGTCTTCCCGGACGCCCTTGACTCTACCGTAGCTAGAAGGTTTTCCAATCCAGTCAGAGCTTTAGGACAGAACAGATGAGCACCAATGCGCCCCCTTCATTGCGACTGTCATCCGGTATGGCTGCTATCCACTGATCCGTGGCGCCACTGCGGTTGTGCTCTTCGGCGAGCTCGCGACCGGCCGGCCGTCTTTTCCGACGGAGCTACTCACAGTGATCGTCGCGCTCGCTTGTGCCGCCTTGCTAGAGGGCGGGCGGCCTTTCCACTCCCCGTTGAGCCAGTAGCGGCGTTCCAAGCTGTGGTTGGCCGTCGGCGCATGGCTCGGCTTCTTGGTCGTGCATCTGGCCTTCCAGCACTCCAATCTGGGATACCGGGTCGGGCCGTTGGGATTGTTGATCGGGGTGGCTGAAGCCCATCGCTGGCATCACAAGCGTGAGCACGAAGACGCCCAAGTCAACTACGGCGATTTCTGGATGCCCGGGGGCCACTTGTTCAGCGCTTTCCGGTCGCAAAAGCACACGCTGGGCGCCAAAGAGTGACACTCAAGAAAGATGGACTTTCCAATGGACTACGGCCCGCAGCTTGTCTATCCCTTCCGGAGCCGGCCAGCAGCGGCAAACGCTTGCGCTGCTGGCTATACGATCTTGCCCACGTCGCATTCTTGCGCGAGTCGGGCCTTGCGGCTTCTTGCGAAGCGATCGCGAGTTGCGTGGCGTGCCCATGAGTCGGGCCGCGTCGTGGCGCACTGCTACCTTGGCCTGCACCTGCACCTGCGCAGCCACGCCGCGATGCTCGGTCTGGCCTGGAGAACCCGTAAGGTGGCGGAGATTGCGGCGCGCAGGTCGTCCGGCTCGCGCTGGCTCCTGTGGGCCACGCCCTCGGTCGCACGCCGTCTCAAAACGTCAGAATCGCGCGCTTTCGCATGATGGAGCGCGGCACGTGGCTCTCAGAACTGGACCCGATCACTTCCAGCACCGATGACACGCTCGAGCTTCAGGCGGGCTCGGCCAAGCTGTTGAGAATGCCGCACTCGCGCGAGGTTCGGGCGCTATCGCAGGAGCGTCGCAGATCCATTAACTCGCGCTCCAAGGCGCGCAATTCCTTCATCTTGGTCCGCACTTGCGCGATATGAGCGTCGACCAGCGCGTTCACCTCGCCGCAGCCCAACTCTGGCCGATCCCGTAAGTTCAGCAGTTGACGGATCTCATCCAGCGTCATGTCCTTCGCCCGGCAGCGGCGGATGAACAGCAAGCGCTGCAAATGGACTTCGTCATAGAGCCTGAAGTTGCCCTCGCTACGTGCAGGCTCGGGCAGCAAGCCTTCTGACTCGTAAAAGCGCACGGTCTGCACCAAGCAATCTGCCTTCTTGCCCAGTTCACCGATCCGCATCATGGTTGCTTCCTATAAAAAACTTGACTCTATATCTACTAGAGGTTTTCTAATGATGGCATCCGGGGAAAACCTTGTCAATGAAGAGCGATCTATGAACAAAGAACCTTCCAGCCCATGCGCCTGCTCCGGCGGCAATGGCCAACAGACGGCGTGCGCCAGTGAGCAGGCCAGCACTGAAACCACCGTTTTCCACGTGAGCAACATGGATTGCCGCAATGAGGAAGCACTGGTGCGGCGAACGCTGGAGGGCATGCCCGGTGTCGAGCGGCTCCTGTTCGATCTTCCGCAGCGTTTGTTGACCATTTCGCACCGCGAAGTCTCGGCCGATGCCTTGGAGCAAGCGCTGAATTCGGTGGGCATGAAGGCTCAGGCTGTCCGAGACGCCGCCGTGTCGACCACCTACCGCATCGAGAACATGGACTGCCCGAGCGAGGAGAAACTCATCCGCTCGCACCTCGGGGCAGTCGAGGGAATTCAGGACCTCGACTTCGACCTCGCTGAGCGCACCCTGTCGGTGAAACACCTCGCTCAGGCACGCGCGCAGATGGAGCAGGTCCTGGCCTCGATCGGCATGCGCGCCAAGGAGCAGACCTTCGGCCACACGGGGCCGATCGAAGCCGCGGCTGTGATCCCATCCTCGGCCCTGCAGCAGCAACCAACCGCTGCCGTTTCCGCGCCGCCGATCGGCGAGCGGGTGACGTACCGGATCGAGAACATGGATTGCCCGACGGAAGAAGCGCTGATCCGCGACCGGCTGGGCAAGCTGCCGGGTGTGACCGCGCTCGACTTCAATCTGATGCAGCGTGTGCTGGGAGTCCAGCACACGCTGGCGACCTCAGCGCCGATCGAGAAGGCGCTTGCTTCCATTGGAATGCAGGCTGCGCGGCAGGACATGCAGACAGCCACCACGGTACTTCGCATCGCGAAGATGGACTGTCCGACCGAGGAAAGTCTGATCCGCGGCAAGCTGCAAGGCATGCCGGGCGTGCAGGGAATGGATTTCAACCTGATGCAGCGCACGCTCACGGTTCGGCACACACCCGACGCGATCAAGCCGGCAGTCGAAGCCATCGAATCGCTGGGCATGGAAGCCGAGGTCCAGAGGACTGATGAGCCGCGCGATGCCCCGGTGGCCGCGCACAAGACCAATTGGTGGCCGATGGCGGTTTCGGGCGTTGCGGCGGTGGCCGCCGAAGGCGTGTACTGGGTCAACGACGGCAATCATTGGGCCGTGATCGTGCTGGCACTGGTTTCGATCTTCACCGGCGGCCTCAGCACCTACAAGAAGGGCTGGATCGCGCTGAAGAACCTCAACCTGAACATGAACGCCCTGATGGCCATCGCGGTCACCGGCGGCATGGCGATCGGCCACTGGCCGGAGGCCGCCATGGTCATGTTCCTGTTCGCGTTGGCGGAAGTGATCGAGGCGAAGTCGCTGGACCGCGCCCGCAACGCCATTCGGGGGCTGATGGACTTGGCGCCCGAGACCGCGACCGTGCGGCAGGCCGATGGCTCATGGACAGAGCTGCCGGCCAAGGAGGTCGCAAAGGGCGCGGTGGTCCGCGTGCGTCCTGGCGAGCGCATCGCACTGGACGGCCTGATCACCTCGGGTCGATCGGCCATCAACCAGGCGCCCATCACCGGCGAGAGCCTGCCCGTCGAGAAGGCCGAAGGTGACCAGGTCTTCGCCGGAACCATCAATGAGACCGGCTCTTTCGAATACAAGGTGACCGCAGGCGCCAGCGACTCGACGCTCGCGCGCATCATCCATGCCGTGGAGTCCGCGCAGGGCAGCCGTGCGCCCACGCAGCGCTTCGTCGACCAGTTCGCCCGCGTCTACACGCCGGCGGTGTTCGCGGTGTCCGTGCTGGTTGCCGTCGTGCCGCCGCTCGCCTTCGGCGGCGCATGGTTTGACTGGGTCTACAAGGCCCTGGTACTGCTGGTGATCGCCTGCCCCTGCGCTCTGGTCATCTCCACGCCGGTCACCATCGTCAGCGGCTTGGCCGCTGCCGCCCGACGCGGCATCCTGATCAAGGGTGGCGTCTACCTGGAGGGCGGGCGCAAGCTCAAGGCGTTGGCCCTGGACAAGACCGGCACACTCACACATGGCAAGCCCGAGCAGACCGACTTCGTGCCGCTGATCGGCGAGGCGCAGGAAGTTGCCGCCTGGGCCGCAAGCCTCGCGGCACGCTCGGACCATCCTGTGTCTCAGGCCATCGCCCGCAAGGCGAACCGTGACGGCATCGCGCTGCACGAGGTCGACGACTTCGCGGCGCTGCCTGGCCGCGGCGTGCGCGGCCGCGTCGCCGGGCGCATGTTGCACATGGGCAACCACAGGCTCGCCCAGGAGCTGGGCCTGAGCGAAGCGACGCTCCAGGCTCGGCTGGAGACCCTGGAGCGCCAAGGCAAGACAGCGATCCTGCTGATGGACGATGCGACCGTGCTCGGCATTTTTGCAGTGGCCGACACCGTGAAGGAAACCAGCCGTGAGGCGGTGGCCGACCTGCAGGCGCTGGGTGTGCGCACGCTGATGCTGACGGGGGACAACCAGCACACGGCCGCGGCCATCGCTGCCCAGGTCGGAATCTCTGAAGCCCGTGGTGACCAACTGCCCGAAGACAAGCTCAAGACCATCGAAAGCCTGGTCGGCGGCGAGGGCCAGGTGGGCATGGTGGGCGACGGCATCAACGATTCGCCCGCGCTCGCCCGTGCCGACATCGGCTTCGCCATGGGCGCGGCCGGCACCGACACCGCGATCGAAACAGCCGACGTCGCCCTGATGGACGACGACCTGCGCAAGATCCCCGCCTTCATCCGGCTGTCGCGTAGCACTGCGGCGATCCTCACGCAGAACATCGTTCTGGCCCTTGGCATCAAGGCGGTGTTCCTTGCGTTGACGTTCACAGGGCATGCCACCATGTGGATGGCTGTGTTCGCTGACATGGGGGCAAGTCTTTTGGTTGTCGTCAATGGGCTGCGCCTCCTGAAGTTCAAGGCGGCATGAACAATGGATGAACCATCTCTTCGCAAGACGCAGTGGTACTCACTCGCGATCGTTATATTCGCCGGCGATCAGGCAGCTAAGAGCTACATTGACGCGACAACTCCCTTGGGTTGGTCGCACGAGGTGGCGTCATTCTTCAACCTAGTTCACGCTCTCAATCCCGGCGCGGCGTTCAGCTTCCTTGCTGGCGCGGGCGGCTGGCAGCGGTGGTTTTTTCTGGCGATCGCGTTCGCAATATCGGCATGGCTCGCATGGCTGCTCTCCCGGCCGCTGCGCAAAACGGAAGGCCTTTCGTACAGCCTCATTCTGGGCGGCGCATTGGGCAACGCGTTCGACCGCGCCACGCGCGGGCACGTTATCGACTACATCGACTTTCACCTGCACGGCTGGCACTGGCCCGCCTTCAACATCGCTGACATGGCCATCGTGGGCGGGGCGATCGCGCTGGTGGCCCAGTCGTTCATGAGCGTGGAGAACCCGGCCGCCACAAAGGAGTCCCAGTGACATTGGGACGATCCGGAAATTCGCAATGCACACGGTGCAGGACACCAATCTGAAGAGAACGGCCCCCAGCATGAGCGGCCGCGGCTTGGCCCTCATGCTAGCGCCCACCGCCGCTTTTGCTGCAACGCCCTGTTGCGATGGCGGCGATTGCTGCAACGACGTCGCAATGCCTTGCTGTGAATAAACAGCACGCAAGCCAGTTGACCTGGCAATTATGAAAGTCCATCACGGCGATGCTGGCCTTTTTCGTTCCAATGAGCCGTCACGGAGAGGTGATGATGAAGCTATGCCGGGATCCTGCAAGCTTTAGGACGGTCTTCTTTACCGCATAGCGATATGCTGATGTCACCCGTTCGCCTCGCCTGGCAAGTACAAGTAGTTCGTCGCGGTTTTCTGGCCGTGTCCGCCCGCTTCGCTGGCCCTTTTGCCCCAAACAAGCGCAATCATGCCTGCGTTACCACCAAAGTTCGCCCCCGCCAGTTGCTGTTCCTAAAGGGCATCAAGCTCAACGCCATCGCCGACCGGCCAGCGTATTTCGCATCGCTGCGTGCCCGTCGGGGCCAGCCCATCGTCATCCTCGCAGAGCTGGGACCGGACGAGGCATTCGCCCTGTGGAAGCAGCATGTACTGGGCGACAGGCCTCGCTGACCCAGTTTCGCCTCATCCTCCTGACAGCCCCGCACTTATTGCGGGGCTTTCTTTTTTCCGCGTTCGCCAATCGGGGCTGTTGCAAATGCCGATTTCCGGCTGACGCGGCTCGCCTCGCGCATGAAGCTGCCCGCATGTGTCGCTGATTCGTCAGCACCATGCCAGCAGCCAGAGTTTCCAGGCTGCCGCGGATTCTTTCCGCGCTACCCGCCAGTCCGCCATCGCATCGAGTCTGCGGACGCGCGTCACCCGTGACGCCGATGCTTTTTTCTCAACCGCGTGCGGGAGCTGCCATCCCGTGAGGGACGAGGCCCCGCTTTTTCCAAGGAGCCCGTCCATGTCCCAGCAAGCCTCTTTCGGCCAGTTGGCCTTGATCCATTGCGGCAAGTTCCTGCCGCTCGAAATCCTGCATAGCGCCGCCGGCCACTACATCGGCACGCGCGATACAGAAGGTCCCGTTTCGCGGGAATCCTGCCAGTACTTCCGCAGCTATGCCGCGGCTCAACGTGCCCTCGAAAGAGGCGGCTGGTCCCAGCTCGCCACACCCTGATCCAACTGGAGGAACCACGTCATGAACCAGCTTTTGCCCCAGGAAGTCGTCGATCAGATCATGCGGGAAGAGCAGCATTTCGCCGCCGCGCCCCAAGCCTTCTTCGAGGTCTGGAAGCGCGGCGTCGAGATCGCAGGCCCGCAATGGTTTGGCGACGGCACGCGCGAAGGCCTGAACCAGGCAAAGAGCAAGTGGGATCTGCGTCCCGACATGCTGCGTGCCAACGACGCACTCGGCGTCCTGAGCAGCGGGGAACGCATGTTCCTGTCCGCCATGTTCAGCTTCTACAACGCGCGCGAGGGCGGTGCCATGCTCAAGCGCTGCCACTTCCAAGGACTGTCGGACTTCGATGGTCTCGATCTGCAACGTCGCCAGGTGATCGCCGACCTGCTGCTGAACTACAGCGGTTGGTGAGCCGGTCCCTGGCACACCTTCATCACTGCGTTCACGGGACCCCATGAGGGACATGCGCCTCGTTCGAGGCCATGTCCCTCGCGTTTTCTCCCCGCCCAGCGCCATCCGGCATCAGGCGGTTTCCCCTGCGGATGCCATCGTCCGCAAGGGCTGGCTCCGTTCATTCATCGAAAGGAGCCTTCATGGCCAACAACTACTACGAAGCCACCGGCGTTCTCGTGCTCGACCGTGTGACGCCCGTCATCCAGGCGCTGTTCGGCGCCTTCGCGCTGGACGAGAGCCACCCCGGCAACGGGCAGGCCTACATCGCCCAGATCGCCGAGACCACCAATCCGCAATGGCCGGACGTGCTCGATGGCCTGGAAGACCTGGCCACGCAACTCGGTATTCCGATGCCGGACGACGAAGGGCTGTCGATCCCGCCGCTGCTCGAACTGCTCGCCGTGCACTTCCGTGCCGATGAGGACGAAGAGCTGGGGAACTTGATCGACCGTCATTCGTTCGAGGACACCGCCGATCTCGACGCATTGTTTCTGATCGCCACCCGGTTCGATGACGGGCACCACCTGACCGCCATCCAGTTCGAGGGCTGCTGGTACTGCAGCAAGCCGCGGCTGTTCGAGTTCGGCGGCAACGGCTGCTACCTGAGCCGCGAGGTCCGCTTCATCAGCTCCTCCTCCCAGGCCCTCCAGCTCGGCGACCAATTGCGCAAGACCATTGTGGCCGCCGACATCGAAGAGGCTTCGGCCCTGATCGCGCTGGAGACCATCAATCTGCTGGCGGGCGTCAGCGACGAGCCATTCCGCATGAATTTGCGCCGGCGCGTCGCCGAGCGATTGGCCCAAACGCCAACGATCAGCGTCACCTGACGCTGTTTCCTTTCTTTCCACCCACCGGGGTCAATTCCCGGTGGCGGGGATTTGCTCCATCATTATTCTGTTGGAGAAATCCCATGTCCCAGAATCCCAATCCCTTTCTACGCGGCTACTGGAATCTGAAAATCGTCCGCACGCTGTCCATCAGCTACGAGGACGGAAGCCCGCATGTTTGGCGAAACATCCACCCGAGCCAGCAGCACCTCTGCGACGCGGCGCTGGTTTCTTCTCCTTGCATCATCACCAGCGACTTCGCGGTGGTCAGGACTGGCACCGAACCTGTCGGCGCCGCACTGATCGCCGAATGCGACGCGGCTGAAGGGGGCAGCGGCGAAGGCATGGTGGGTGCCGTGGTGTACGCGATCCACGGCGACGACTTCGACGGCCGCCCCGTCCACATTGGCGACACCTATTCGGCCGAGGCCGCACGGGAAGTCGTGCAGCGGTTGAGCTTCGAGACCGGCTACTACAGCCGGTGCTGGGAAATCAGCAGCGCGCACATCAGCCGCGAAACCGGCCAGTACCTGGCCAACCTGGCTGACCTCGCGACGCCGGAGGCCTTTTTGTTCATCGCGTTCCGGATTCCCTACAGCCCGGCGATCGGCGTCAAGCTGATCTCCACGCCCTGGACGGACCAGCACCTGCAGGACGTCGAGGGGATCGCCGCCGAGCAGCTTCGGCAGGAGCACCGCAGCAAGGGCATGCCGGACGAGCTGGCACAGATCCTTGAACTGGCCGGCCAGGCCGACGTGCGCATCCTCATCCTCGATGCCGACGCACCCGTGTTGCCGGGCCTATCGCTGGCCGGCGAATAGCTGCCACACACATCCCCGGCCTTCCTTGTCCTCACCGCATGCCGGCCCGGTCTCCCGCCAGAGAGCCGGGCCGGCGCACTTTCACAGGAGCGATCCCATGTTCCCCGACCTCATCACACCCGCATCCGACTTCGAGCACCAACTCGGAGCCTGCGTCAACGCCATGAGCCAGGAAGATGCCATCGGCCAGATCCTGGTATTCGAGCGCATGAGCGGCACGCTGCACATGCGCCATATCGCCAGCGCCGACCTGGTGGACACCGACGTGGACGACTACGAAATGGTCGTCTTCGACGGTGGCAACACAAGCGGCGACACGTGGAAACACGTGTTCTTTCCGCGTCAGCGCGAGCACTACTTCGTGTACCAAGCCTGATTCCTCCAGCCCCTTTCGAGGGGCTTTTTCTTGCCCGCAGCACAGGAAAACGGTTGTGGTGCGGTGCCGTTTCCTGCGGGCAGGCAGACCGCCCCAGGGCCATGCTTGCCCCATGTTCGTCGGCGTTGCCGGCACATGCCCAGGCAGTCGAGACCTTCGAGGCTGCAAGCGCGGGAAACCGTGCTGGTCGTTTCTTCCTACGGACCTACCGCGTCCATCCACGCCACCCACAAGGGACCTCTCCCTTGCGGGCGGGGAATCCCTTGTTTTTCCTCAAGGAGTTTCCCCATGGATCGTTCCCTCATCAAATCCATGATGCCTTCGCTGGTCGCAGGCCATGTGCCCCGCAACGTGCGGTCGTTCAAGTACCGCGTGTTCGATGATCAGCCGCTGTCCTCAACGCTGGGCTTCGCCATCGACCCCCAACCCTTCGACGGCAAGGTGGTCGCCGCGACCGACGATGCCATCGTCGTCAAGCTCAAGCCTTCCGAGTTCGCGGTGCTCGATCCCAGCCTGGTGACCACGGTTCCTGCCGAAGGCGCCAAGGTGCATGTCCAACCCTATGCCCGTCGTCGCTTCGACGGACTGCGCGCGGACACGCCGGAGGTCATCACCGAGGAGACTTCGGACGGCACGCCGTACACCATCACGAGGCACATCCTCGGCTCGGCGCCGGCCAAGCTGCCCATTCCCACGCCGCAGTGCATGGAGTTGGGCCAGCTCATCGAGCAGTTGGAGGAGATGCCGGCCCCCGATCGCTTCCGGCGCATCACCCACATGCTGGTGGATGCCGGTGCCCGCGACTTCACCTGGGTCGATCCCACGCCCTCCAAGATCATCGAGACCCCGCCGGCGATCAGCTTCACGGTCTCGACCGCGAAGTTCGAGGGCCGGGTGACGATCCTCTACGACCGCGGCGGAGACACCTACGTGGTGGAACTGCACCGTCAGAACGGTGAATCGGTCGAACTGGTCGATCGGCACGACGAGGTGTATTTCGACATGCTCGGCGAAGTGCTGGAGAGGCTCATCGACGACGGGCGCTGGCGCCAGATCGACGTGAGCATCCTCGACGCGAAAGCGGCCCGCAAGCGCCAGGCCGTCCCGGCATGACGCCCCGCAGCGAAACCGGGCGGTCCTGCGGCTGACCCGAGGCATCCGCCACGGCGTTCCAGCCGTTCCGGCCGCGTGCACTACAGGCCCTTCATCCCATCGGATGGAGGCCTTTCTCATTCTTCCACACAGGAGATTTCATCCATGTCACTGCGATTCAAAGGCGCTGACCTGCGCCCCGTGCTGACCGAAGCCATCGCCAATCAGGGGTCGTCTCAGAAAACGGAAAAAAATCGTACGCTAAGAGCCGAAGTGGGCCCTTTAGCAGCAATGCAAAGCTGCGATCAACGGGCAGGAAACATTGCCATGGTGCGCGTTGCACTCTCTCACTAGCGTCGACAGGGCCTCTTCCATCCGCGTGAGGTCCGCCATGCGTGCGCGCACATCGGCCAGCCGGTGAGCAGCCAGTTCGGCCGCCTCGCTGCAATGGGTGCCGTCCTCCAGTTTCAGGAGCTGGCCGACTTCATCCAGGCTGAATCCCAGGCGCTGGGCTGACTTCACGAACTTCACCCGCGCCACGTCCGCCTGCCCGTAGCGGCGGATGCGACCGTAGGGCCGCTCCGGCTGGGGTAGCAAGCCCTTGAGCTGATAGAAGCGGATCGTCTCCACGTTGACCCGGGCTGCCTTGGCGAAGGCCCCGATGGTCAGATTCTCTTGAGCGTTCTCCATGGCGCTTGACTCCGTAGTTGACTACGGAAGTAACGTTACAGCATCAAGCGAAGTCCCGGAAGGAGAACCTTATGTCGGAACCCAAGAACGGCTGCGGCGCACTGGCGACCGGCGGCGTCGCGGCCGTCCTCGCCTCGGCCTGCTGCCTCGGCCCCCTTGTCCTGGTCGCGCTCGGCTTCTCTGGCGCGTGGATCGGCAACCTGACCGTGCTGGAGCCGTATCGGCCGATCTTCATCGGCGCAGCGCTCATCGCGCTGTTCTTCGCCTGGCGCAGCATCTTCCGACCAGCCCATGCCTGCAAGCCCGGCGACGTTTGCGCCGTGCCCCAAGTGCGGACTGCCTACAAGGTGATCTTCTGGATCGTGGCCGCCCTGGTTCTGGTTGCCCTCGCGTTTCCCTACGTCCTGCCGCTGTTCTACTGAAAGGAGATCACCATGAAGAAACTCACCACCCTCACCACCCTCATCGCCCTGGCCGCCGCTCTAAGCGCGCCCGCCTGGGCTGCCACCAAGACCGTCACCCTGTCGGTGCCCGGCATGACCTGCGCCGCGTGCCCGATCACGGTCAAGACGGCTCTGTCCAAGGTCGCCGGCGTCGAGAAGGCCGAAGTCAGCTTCGAGAAGCGGGAGGCCGTCGTCACCTTCGACGAGGCCAAGACCAATGCCGACGCCTTGACCAAGGCCACCGCAAACGCGGGTTACCCGTCCAGCGTCAAGCAGTGAGGGCGTAATCATGGCCGAGGCGATCACCCTCCACATCGAAGGCATGACCTGCACGTCGTGCGCCGAGCACGTCCAGCAGGCTTTGACGAACGTGCCCGGCGTGCGCGCGGCCTCGGTGTCCTATCCGCAGCGGCAGGCCGAAATCGAGGCGGATGCAGGCGTGAGCGTGGCCCCGCTGGTTGCCGCAGTGGCCACGCTCGGCTATCGCGCACGGCTTACCGACACGCCGAACAAGCCTGCCGGCCTGCTAGACAAGGCGCTGGGCTGGCTCGGTGGCGAAACGAAGCATGTTGGCGGTGAACAAGCGCTGCACGTGGCTGTGATAGGCAGCGGCGGCGCGGCGATGGCGGCTGCCTTGAAGGCCGTGGAGCAAGGCGCCCGCGTCACGCTGATCGAGCGCGGCACCATCGGCGGCACCTGCGTCAATGTCGGCTGCGTGCCGTCCAAGATCATGATCCGCGCCGCGCACATCGTCCACCTGCGCCGCGAAAGCCCGTTCGATGCTGGCCTGCCGGCCGCAGCGCCCGCTGTACTGCGCGAGCGGCTGCTGGCCCAGCAACAAGGCCGCGTCGAGGAGCTGCGCCATGCCAAGTACGAAGGCATCCTGGCAAGCACTCCGGCCATCACCGTGCTGCGCGGCGAGGCCCGGTTCAGGGACACGCGCACGCTGACCGTGGCGACCGCTGACGGCGGCACGCACGAGGTGAACTTCGACCGCTGCCTGATTGCCACCGGCGCGAGCCCGGCGCTTCCGCCAATCCCGGGCCTTGCGGACACACCCCACTGGACCTCCACCGAGGCGCTGGAAAGCAGCTCGCTCCCCGAGCGGCTGGCCGTGATTGGTTCCTCCGTGGTGGCGGTCGAGTTGGCGCAAGCCTTCGCCCGGCGGGCAGCCAGGTCACGATCCTGGCGCGCAGCACGCTGTTCTTCCGAGAAGACCGGCCATCGGGGAAGCCGTAACAGACGCCTTCCGCGCCGAGGGCATCGAGGTGCTGGACCACACCCAGGCGAGCCACGTTGCCTATGCGGGCGGGGAATTCGTGCTCACCACCGGGCAGGGGGAAGTGCGCGCCGACAAGCTGCTGGTCGCCACCGGTCGCGCGCCGAACACGCGCAGCCTGAACCTTGAAGCGGCAGGCGTCGAAGTCAATGCGCAGGGAGCCATCGTCATCGACCGCGCCATGCGCACGAGCGCACCGCACATCTTTGCTGCCGGCGACTGCACCGACCAGCCGCAGTTCGTCTATGTGGCGGCGGCGGCCGGCACGCGCGCCGCGATCAACATGACCGGCGGCGACGCGGCGCTGGACCTGACGGCGATGCCGGCGGTGGTGTTCACCGATCCGCAGGTGGCGACCGTGGGCTACAGCGAGGCGGAAGCGCACCACGACGGCATCGAGACCGACAGCCGGCTGCTGACGCTCGACAACGTGCCGAGGGCGCTCGCCAACTTCGACACGCGCGGCTTCATCAAGCTGGTGGCGGAAGCTGGCTCAGGGCGGCTGATCGGCGTACAGGCGGTCGCGCCGGAAGCGGGCGAACTGATCCAGACGGCCGCGCTGGCGATCCGCCACCGGATGACCGTGCAGGAGCTGGCCGACCAGTTGTTCCCCTACCTGACCATGGTCGAGGGACTGAAGCTCGCGGCGCAGACCTTCAACAAGGACGTGAAGCAACTGTCCTGTTGCGCCGGATGAGGAAAAGGGAGGTGTTCGATGAACGCCTACAGCCGCGCCAACCGCCGCATCTACGCGGCCTTGTCCGATCCCCTGTCGGCCACCCACCGGCACCGCCTCGACGATCTGCTCAAGCGCCACGACAACGGCAAGACGACCTGGCTGGCCTGGCTGCGCCAGTCGCCCGTCAAGCCGAACTCGCGCCACATACTCGAACACATCGAGCGCCTCAAAGCCTGGCAGGCGCTCGACCTGCCTTCCGGCATCGAGCGGTCGGTGCACCAGAACCGCCTGCTCAAGATCGCCCGCGAAGGCGGCCAGATGACGCCCGCCGATCTGGCCAAGTTCGAGGCACAGCGCCGCTACGCGACCCTGGTGCGCTCGCCATCGAGGGCATGGCCACCGTCACCGACGAAATCATCGACCTGCACGACCGCATCCTGGGCAAGCTGTTCAACGCTGCCAAGCACAAGCATCAGCAGCAGTTCCAGGCGTCCGGCAAGGCGATCAACGCCAAGGTGCGGCTGGCCACCTCGATCAAGCAGGGCACGGTGACGGCCTCGCTGATGCTCAGGAAACTCGGCAGCTACCCGCGCCAGAACGGCCTGGCCGTGGCGCTGCGCGAGCTGGGCCGCATCGAGCGAACGCTGTTCATCCTGGACTGGCTGCAAAGCGTCGAGCTGCGCCGCCGCGTGCATGCCGGACTGAACAAGGGCGAAGCCCGCAACGCGCTAGCCCGCGCCGTGTTCTTCAACCGGCTGGGCGAAATCCGCGACCGCAGTTTCGAGCAGCAGCGCTACCGGGCCAGCGGCCTCAACCTGGTGACGGCGGCCATAGTGTTGTGGAACACGGTCTATCTGGAACGGGCCTCAAACGCCTTACGCGGTCACGGCCAGACTGTCGATGACGCCCTGTTGCAGTACCTGTCGCCGCTGGGCTGGGAGCACATCAACCTGACCGGCGATTACCTCTGGCGCAGCAGCGCCAAGATCGGCGCGGGCAAGTTCAGGCCGCTACGACCGCTGCAACCGGCTTAGCGTACGATTTTTTCCGTTTTCTGAGACGTCCCCAATCAGTGCCGCATTGTCCTGGTCAAGGATCAGGGCGTGTACTTCCTCGCCGAGCGTGGGGAGCGTCGCCCGGATGGGCGCCAGGCACTGCTCGCCTACGCCGTCGGATGCAACCCGGACACCGACCCGTTCGATGACTGGTGGCACCTCGCCGGCCGCGAGCTGGGCGGCGATGACTTCGCGGAGTATTTCGACCCGAAGGACGGCCTGTTCACGCGCCTCCAGCACTCGGCGGACGATCTCGTGCTTTCCGCCACCGCCACGCACCTGTCCTTAGCAGTGGTGCCTCCCGCCTGACGCGGCAACCGCCTCGCAGCCCCCGCATCGGGGGCCTTCTTTTGTTCGCACCGCCGCCATCGCCGCGCGTGCGCGTTTGTCTCCAGCCGCCGAGGCACGCCCCGCCGGCCACAACGCCGGCATGCCACCGGAGACAACCGCATGAACACGCCATCGACCTCGCCGAGGCTGCACCTCCTACCGGTGTCGCTGCGCACGGCCAATGCATTCGTTCTGTCGCACCATCGCCACCACCGCCCGGTCCAGGGCGCGAAGTTCGCCCTGGCCGTCACGCTGAGCGACAGCGACCTGATCCACGGCGTGGCCATTGTCGGCCGCCCGGTCGCGCGGCACCTGGACGCTGGAAGTCACGCGGCTGTGCACCGACGGCACACCCAGCGCCTGCAGCAAGCTCTACGGCGCGGCCTGGCAGGCGGCAAGGGCGCTGGGCTACATACGCCTGCTCACCTACACCATGCCCGACGAAGGTGGCGCCAGCCTGCGCGCCGCCGGCTGGCGGCTGATCGGCGCGCGCGGTGGCGGCGCCTGGAGCCGTCCCGGCCGTCCGCGCGCCGATACCCCCGAGCACCTGCGCGGCGCCAAGTGCCTGTGACAGGCGCCGGGTGGCGCGGACAAAGGGAAGCGCCCGGGTGCCGATTGATTGCTGCCGCGCGCGCGAGGCCCCGCCATGCTGGCCCCATGCCTGCTGACGTCGTCAGCGACATGCCAGGCAACCATCGGTCTTCGAGGTTGCGGCGCAGTTCCCACTGCGTGACCGAGCCAGCTCGCACCGCATCCTTCCGCGAGCGGCCACCAGCCTCTGGTGGCGGATGCTTTCGCCTTATCAACCCACCGCGGGGTCACGCACCTTCCCCGCATGCGTGGGCCGGTGTGTCTCCGCTTCATCCCAATGGAGATTCACCATGAACACCACGTCCAACGAGAAATCGTATTTCGACCTCCACACCTCGGGCATCGGCTACATCCAGCGTGTCCGTGAAGTGCCCGTCCGGGGCGGCCGCCGTGCGCAGCCTTTCCTGGCATGCACCATCGCCGCGCTGGTCGGCCCCGCCCGGGACCCCAGCTACCGCTACTTCGACGTCAAGGTCTCGGGTGCCGAGGCCAAGAAGCTCGTTCAGCGCTACATCGGCGTTGACGATCCCAAGCAGCGCCCGCTGGTGCGCTTTCGCCTCGGTGACCTGTGGGGCGATGTGTACATCCGCGACAAGGGTGAGCAGAAGGGTCAGGCCGCCGCGTCCCTCAAGGCGCGACTGCTCAAGGCCGAACTGATCGACCGGGCCGAACTGGCTTCGATCGAGCAGCACGAGTTGATCACCCGCGGCATCGGCTATCTCAATCGTGTGAAGGACGTCACCCCAAAAGCTGGCGACTCGTTCCTCTCTTGCACCGTCGCGGCACTGGCCGGGCCTGTCGATGAACCGGAGTATCGGTACTTCGACACCATCGTCGCCACCCCGGAAGCCGAGCACCTGGTTCGCCGGTGCGTTCAGGCCGTCGAGGGTGACCGCAAGGTGCTGATCGCCTTCCGTCTGAACGACATGAAGATCGATCCGTACATCCGCACCAAGGGTGAGCACGCCGGGGAACCGGCCGCCAGCCTGGAATCGACGCTGGTCCACATCGGTCTCATCAAGATCGACGGCACCCAGGTCTATCCGACGAGCCAGGCGCAAGCCGAGGCGCCGCCGGCCGAAGACGCATCCGCGTCCGAAGCCGACGATGCCATCGACACGGCCACCGAGCCCGCCGAGCGCGAGCCCGAGGCGCAAGTCCAGGAGCAGGAGCCGGCATTGGCTGCTTCGTTCTGATCCGGCACGGCCTCTCACGGGGCCTTGTCGCTTTTCCTCCCCACGTACGCCGCGTCCCCAGGACGCGTGCTTGCGCATTTCATCCCCCGAGTTCCGCGTGGTCTCACGGCCACGCGGTTGTCGAATTTCTCAAAGGAGATCAGCCATGTCTCTGGTATCCCGCTTTGCTCCGCAATCCCCGATCCTGCGCTCTGATCGCCCACTCTCGGACGACCGCATTCGTGCCGTCGTTCCGTCGATCTTCGCCGACGCTCCACATGGGAGCCGGTCCGATCGGTATGCCTACATACCGACCTCGACCGTGCTGACCAAGCTGCGCCAGGAGGGCTTCGAGCCCTTCATGGTGTGTCAGACGCGCGTGCGCAACGAAGACCGGCGCGAGTACACGAAGCACCTCATCCGACTTCGCCATGCAAGCCAGATCAACGGCGACGAGGCGAACGAGATCATCCTGCTCAACAGCCATGACGGCACGAGCAGCTATCAGATGCTCGCCGGCATGTTCCGGTTCGTCTGCCACAACGGCCTGGTTTGCGGTGACACCACCGCAGACATCCGCGTTCCCCACAAGGGCGACGTGGCCAGCCAGGTGATCGAAGGTGCCTACGGAGTCCTCGAAGGTTTCGAGCGCGTGCATAACGCGCGCGATGCGATGCGCACCATCACCCTCGATGAGGGCGAAGCGGAGGTCTTTGCGAACTCTGCGCTCGCACTCAAGTACGACGATCCGGCCAAGTCCACGCCTGTCACCGAGAGCCAACTGCTGGCCCCTCGGCGATGGGACGACCGCAAGAACGACCTGTGGGCCGTCTTCAACCGCGTCCAGGAGAACCTAGTCAAAGGGGGCCTGAACGGACGCACGGCCAACGGCCGCAATCAGCGCACCCGTCCGGTGCAAGGCATCGACCAGAACCTGCGCCTGAACCGGGCGTTGTGGCTGCTGGCCGAAGGCATGCGCCAGCTCAAGGCGTGATGCCACGCGGACCTCGCCCACCTCGGGCGAGGCCATTTCCTCTCATCCACCGGGTGCCGTCGGCGGCCCGTCATTCATCATCAGGAGAACCATCATGGCAACCCCATCGGCTTCCGAGAAATCTGTTGCGCCCATCGTCGTCCCCGGCCAGCTCACGCTGCGTACCATCCGCGGCAAGAACGGCCCGTTCACGGTTGGCCGCCTCGCGACGCACCTCGGTACTTTCGAGGTCAAAGACCCGGAGCTGGAGCAGTACCCCGAAGGCAAGTACGACGGGGAATTCATCATCAGGTACATCTTCCCGAAGTCCTATCCGGTCGGCGGCGGCATGCGGTTCGAGATCCGTGCCAGCCTCGACGGCATGACGCTCAACGGCATCGACAAACTCAGCCGCGACGAAGCCCGCAGCTTCGCCACCCAGGACGTCGATCCGCTCGATGAAGAGCAAGGGGCGCAGCCTGCGGCAACGCCGGCCAAGCCCACCAAAGCGTCCAGGCCCGCCAAGCCCGCACCCGTGCAGGCGTCCGCGGACCCGCTGGTCGATACCACGCCCTTCGGCGTGGATGCGCCACCGCCTGCTACGGCCGCTGCCCCCGGCAGCACCGAAGACGGTGACGCCGCGCTCTTCGGCCTGCTGTGGCCGCTGGGCGAGTCCGTGAAACTGGATTCGACCATCGACCGCCGCACCCTGCGCGCGCAGATCGCCCGCCTGGGCGAGCTGGGCTACGCGCTGGACTTCAAGACGCAGGAGTGGAGCCGCCAGGCCGAACCAAAACCTGCGTGATCGCAGACGCCGCATGCGCGGTGTTCTTCATCCACCCGCCGGGGTTCCTTTCCCATGCGGGGGAGGCCCTGGCCATTTTCTGGAGGTCTCCATCATGTCCACCATCGCTTGCGATACCCCGCGTTCAACGCTGGATGAACCCGCGTGGCGGGACCTTTGCAAAGCGGCCGCCGCACACGCCCAGCGCGGTTGCGGCTTGTCCTACGACCACTACGTGACGCTCTTCAGTTCGGCGATCGACGCACAGGCCAATCGTTTGCCGGATGAGCAACGTGCTCAGGCTCTCGAAATCGCGGCCCAGGAATGGGACTACGCAACACCTGCCGAACGGCAGGAAACCCAGGACTGGAATGCGGAGCATGGCTATTGCTCGCACGGGATCGAGTTCGGCTACTGCCCGGCCGGTTGTGATCGAGACGATGACGACTGGGATTGAGGGCGACGCATAGGTTCCTTCGCCGCAGATGCGGCATTCCATCACCCGCTGGGGGTTCTTCCCCACGGGGAGGCCTTCAGCTCAACTTTTCGAGGAGGCCTCTCATGGGCTGGTATTTCTCAAACCAATCGCGGTCCGAACTGATCGCGGAACTGATCGCACCGCAAGAGACCGAGCGCGCCAGCGTCAAGGTCATCGCTCACACCCTGCGCGGCAACGTGCTGTGGTCCGTCGCCGAAGTGACCGCCAAGGTCGAAGGCGTGCATCGTGATCTCGCACCGGGCCAGTCCCTGCGCTACATCCGCTGCGATCTGCTTGAACGAAGCGGCGGCCAGTGGGGCTACAAGTCCTTGGACGAGTCCATGCACCCGTACTACTACACGTGCCCGCTGTCCTATCTGGACCTCGCACCGGAGCAGTCCGCCGACTGGCGTGCAGGCGTTCGCGCCTACCACGCCCGGCGGCGCACACCCACGGCATCCGCGGCATCCGCCGCGGCGTCGATGGCCTGAGCCAGGAGGAACCGACATGGACCCGATCCTGGCAACGCTTCCGCCCTCGTTGCTGGCACTCGTTGAAGGGAGTTTGTCCAACGACGAAGTGTCCTCCGACGAGGAAATGCTGGCGTACTTCATCGACAACGGCCTCACCGAGGACCAGGCACGGCAGGCACTGACCTACCGCGACCAGTACCTCAACAACATCTACCTGGAAGGCTTCACGCCGATCACTTCGGCGGACGAGCCGCTTCACTTCAACCCGCACACCCGGCAGTTCGAGCCGGACTGAGCGGTTTTCTTCCACCCCCTGGGGCAGTACTTGCCCCAGCGGGCGGTGCTGTTCCCGTTCATCCGAGGACACCACCATGCCCGCAAACACTTCTTCCACGCTGTACCGCATCGACGAATGCCCGGACGTGATGGCCGACGCCTGCGTCGGCGATGACCAGGGCAACCTGATCTTCCTGTCCATCTGGGCGCGGGACACCGCCGTCCAGCAGTTCCTCGCTCGCCTGACCCTCGGGCGCGACGAGCAGGGACTGGACCAGTTCCACGTCATCACCGACCAGGGCGGCAGCGTCCCGGTATTCATCGGCAACGTCGATCGCCTGGAAAAGCGCATCACGCGCGCGTACCGGCGGACGCTGTTCGGCTCGCTGTCCAACGTGTGGCTGTTCGACCGGCGCTGCGTCAAGCCCGACAAGGCCAACGCCAGCGCATTGGCACTGCTGCCACGCGACAGCGCCCACAGGCTTGACCGCCTGTGGATGCTGGTGCGGGACACCTGCCCGTTGCCGCTGCTCGATCACTGGCGCGAGACCGTGCTGGAACTGCTGCAAACCCGCGAGATGCTGGCCCGCCTTCCGTTCGCCCTCGGGCCGCTGGAAGGCCATCGGCTCGCCATCGACGTGCCGGCGCTGACCCTGGCGCTCGGCTCCCTGATCCGCAGCGACGCGCTCACCGCCTATCCGTATCCGGCCAAGATTTGGACGCCGGAAGCGGTAGCGGCTTGACCCACCCTCGGAGGCACGCCTTGGCGTACTTCCGTGTTTCATCCCCGCCAACCAGGAGACTTCCATGGCCCTCATGTTCCCGCGGCTCGCCCGCAATTTCGTCAAGAACGGATATTTCCCGACCGACGAACCCACGCTCGAAAGAGCGCTCAACGCACTGATGCCCAGCGACGGGCCGATGTGCATCCTCGATCCCTGCGCCGGCGAAGGCGTGGCGATCGCCGAAGCCGCCCATGCCCTCGGGCGCGAGCAGGCAAAGGCGTTCGCCGTCGAGTTCGACGCGGAGCGGGCGCGCCATGCCCGCGGCCTGGTCGATCACTGCCTGCACGCGGACCTGATGGACACGATGGTCTCCAAGCAGTCCTTCGGGCTGCTCTGGCTCAACCCGCCGTATGGGGACCTGTCCAAGGACGTCAACGGCAACATCGGCTATCAGGGCCAGGGCCGTGCCCGCCTTGAAAAGCTGTTCTACCAGCGCACGCTCTCGCTGCTGCAATACGGCGGCGTGCTGGTTTTCATCGTCCCCGGCTACGTGCTCGACGCGGAGTTGGTCGGCTGGCTGACGCGCCACTACACGGACCTGCGCATCTACCGAGCGGTGGAGACGCAGTTCAAGCAGGTGGTGATCTTCGGACGCCGGGTGCGCCAGCGCGAGCAGGTGCCCGATGGCGTCAAGGCCGTGCGCAATCTGCTGTTGCAGGTAGGGCAAGGCGAAGTCGAAGCCGAGGAACTGCCGAGCGAGTGGCCGTTCCTGCCGTACATCGTCCCCGCCAGCCCGGCCGAGCCAGAGCATTTCTTCCGCGTGACGATGGAGCCCGAGCAGTTCGCCGATGAGGTTGGCAGGCTGCAAGGCTTGTGGCCATCGCAGGACACGCACCTGGGGGCTGCGCAGCAATCGCTGCGTCCACCGGCGCGGGCCTTGTCCCGCTGGCATCTCGCCCTGGCTCTGGCCGCGGGTGCGATCTCGGGGGTTGTGCGCTCCAAGACCGGGCGCGTGCTCGTCGTCAAAGGTGACACCCACAAGGACAAGACGCTCCAGCGGGAGTTCACCGAACGCGAAGACGGCTCCATCGCCGAGACCCGCATCCTCACCGACAAGTTCGTTCCCGTCATCCGCGCGTGGGACATGACACCTGGCTCCGCGACACGGGGCGAGGTGTTGACCATTCGCTGATCCACCGGACGCGCTGCCGTCCTGCTGTACCAACTCGAAGGAGAAACACCATGATCCCCAATCCGTTCAAGCGGCCTGCGCCGCACAAGCAACCGTTGTTCGCACCGAGTACGTTGAAGTTGAGCGAGAAGGTGCATTGGCTGGCCCGGCGAGGCCTGATCGACCCCTTGGCCTATGTCCAGCGCCATGTGCGCGGGGACTGGGGCGAGATCGATGAGGCCACACGCCAAGCCAACGACGTGGCGATCCAACAGGACAACCTAATGATCTCGCAGTTCAGGATCACGCCGGACCTGGCGCTGATCGTCAAGACCAGCGAGGACCACCAGACCACGGTGGTCCAGCTTCCCGAAGAGCGGGACCTGATCTGAGGCCCCACATCGTCATCCTCATCCACCTGACGGAGCCACTTCACTCCGGCAGGGGTGTCGTGGCTCAATGACTCATCAAGGAGGAGCCCATGGCATCGCATCGCATCGAAACCTACTGCCAGCGGCTGGCGTTCCCCATCGGGGCGCTCATCTTCAGCAGAGGTGTAGACCGCCTGGTCCGCGCGGGTCGCCTGGACCCGATCCCGTACTTCAGGCGCCACACCCGTGGCGACTGGGGCGACGTCAACATCCAGCAATGGCAGACGAACAGCAGCGCGCTTCAATCGGGCGCGTCGCTGGAATCGCACTACGTGATCCATCCGGGGCTCGCCATTCGCATCGTCACCGATTCGCAGCGCTGCGCAACCGTCATCGTGCTTCCGTCCGAAGACTGAGCACGGTTCACCTGCGGGCCGCCCAGGCCAGCACCTTCAACCACCCTCAGCCACGCGTCGATTCTCTTCCCACCACGGGGCATGCCATTGCCCCGCTGGGGGTGGTGCATGCCCCATTTTTCTTTGGAGCATCACCATGTCCCTCGATCTCGAAACCACTGCCGCTGAATCCGCGCCCGTACAGGGCGAACTGCTCGACGCGGAATCTTCCCCTCTGACCCTGAGCCTTCAGGATTTTGTCGGCGAGTTCGGCGACGAACTACTCGACGCCCTCAACAGCGCTAATCCGCCGGTCTATACCGGCCAACCGCAGGCGCACCGGCAACTGGTGGTCGCCAGCCTCAAGCGCAAGCTGTTCCCAGCCCAGGCCGAAGTCGTCCACGCCGCCGCCGAGCTGCTGATCGACCGTGGCGAACGTGCTGCGATCGTCAATGGCGAGATGGGCTGCGGCAAGACGACCGTCGGCATTGCCACGGCCGCCGTGCTCAACGCCGAAGGCTATCGCCGCACTCTGGTGCTGTCGCCGCCCCACCTGGTTTACAAGTGGCGGCGCGAGATCCAGGAGACGGTGGCCGGTGCCAAGGTGTGGGTACTCAACGGGCCGGATACGCTCGTCAAGCTCATCAAGCTGCGCGAGCAGTTGGGCGTGCAGCCCACGGGCCAGGAGTTCTTCGTCCTGGGGCGCGTCAGGATGCGGATGGGCTTTCACTGGAAGCCTGTCTTCACCACGCGGCGCACCCGCCACGGCGACGTGGCGGCCTGCCCGGACTGCGGCACGGTCATCACCGACCTCGACGGCGAGCCGGTCAACCCGATCGCGCTCCAAGCCGAGGAGTGCCGCAGGAAGTGCGGCCACTGCGCCGCGCCCCTGTGGACACTGATCCGCCCGCGCAGTCTGTCCGGCAGCGACCAGTCCTCGGCCGTGCTCAAAGCCTTAAAGCGCATACCGACCATCGGAGAGGTCACCGCGCAGAAGCTGATGCAAAAGTTCGGTGACGGGTTCCTGGCGTCGATGCTCGGCGACAACATCCATGAGTTCATCAACCTCATGGATGGCAACGGCGAGCTGGTGTTTTCCGACCGTCAGGCCACGCGCATGGAACGTGCGATGGCCAACATGGAGTTCGGCTTTGGCGAGGGCGGCTATCAGCCGTCCGAGTTCATCAAACGCTACCTGCCGCAAGGCACGTTCGACCTGCTCATCGCCGATGAGGCACATGAGTACAAGAACGGGGGCAGTGCCCAGGGCCAGGCCATGGGCGTGCTGGCGGCGAAGGCTCGCAAGACCTTGCTGCTGACCGGCACGTTGATGGGCGGCTACGGGGACGACCTGTTCCACCTGCTGTTCCGAGCCCTTCCGGGGCGGATGATCGAAGACGGCTACCGCCCGACCACGAGCGGCAGCATGACCTCGGCTGCGATGGCGTTCATGCGCGATCACGGGGTGTTGAAGGACATCTACTCCGAGAGCACCGGCACGGCGCACAAGACGGCCAAGGGCACCAAGGTATCGGTGCGCACGGTCAAGGCCCCGGGGTTTGGCCCCAAGGGCGTGCTGCGCTGCATCCTGCCGTTCACGATCTTTCTCAAGCTCAAGGACATCGGTGGCAACGTCCTGCCGCCGTATGACGAGGAGTTCCGTGAAGTCGCGATGGACACGGCGCAAGCCGCGGCCTACCGCGATCTGGCGGGTCGGCTGACCGCGGAGCTGAAACAGGCTCTGGCGCGACGCGATACGACCTTGCTGGGTGTGGTCCTCAACGTGCTGCTGGCCTGGCCGGATTGCTGCTTCCGGTCGGAGACCGTGGTGCATCCGCGCACGCGCAACACCTTGGCGTTTGTCCCGGCTCAGTTCAACGAGTTCGAGATCAGCCCCAAGGAGCGTGAGCTGATCGACATCTGCAAAGAGGAGAAGGCGCAGGGCCGCAAGGTCCTGGCCTACACGGTCTATACCGGCACGCGCGACACCACGTCGCGCCTGAAGGTGTTGCTGGAGCAGGAAGGCTTCAAGGTGGCGGTGCTGCGCGCGAGCGTGGATGCCAGCCGCCGCGAAGACTGGATCGCCGAGCAACTGGACCGTGGCATCGACGTGCTCATCACCAACCCCGAGTTGGTCAAGACGGGGCTGGACCTGTTGGAGTTCCCGACGATCGTGTTCATGCAGTCGGGCTACAACGTGTACTCGCTCCAGCAGGCGGCACGCCGCTCCTGGCGCATCGGGCAGAAGCAGCCCGTGCGTGTGATCTACCTCGGCTACGCCGGTTCCTCGCAGATGACCTGCCTGGAGCTGATGGCCAAGAAGATCATGGTCTCGCAGTCCACCTCGGGCGACGTGCCCGAATCCGGGCTCGATGTCCTGAACCAGGACGGTGATTCCGTCGAGGTCGCACTGGCCCGGCAGCTTGTCGCCGCATGACACGTTCCACTTACGGCCCTTCGGGGCCGTTTTTTTTGCCGCTCCCGGTAAATCGGACGCTGCCTGGTTCGCATTGTTTGCTGCCGCTCGCGGCCTGAGCGGCGATGGTGAGGGCTGGATGTTTCAGGACGCCGAGCTATGTGCCCCTCTCCACCGTGGTTTCACTATCCCGAACGCCGCCTTCTGGCGGGATTTCTCGGCCTGCTGTGGTCGGTGCTGGCCGGTGGCTGCGCGACGACGACTGCGCCGGTCGCGCCCGACACCATCGCGGAAGTCTTGGCCGCGCCTGAACCCGAGGCTTCCGAGTACATCCCGGTCGTGCGCTACGCCCGCTACACACTGGTCGAACTGGCACCCTTGGCGGCGCAGCGCGACCTGTTGTTGCAGACCATCGACGTGTCCATGCCCGAGGATGCCCGCGCCACGGTCGGGGATGGGCTTCGGCACGTGCTCAAACGCAGCGGCTATGGCCTGTGCCAGACCGCGCATGCCGTGATCGAGCTGTACGCGCTGCCGTTGCCGGCGGTACACCTGCACCTCGGCCCCATGACCTTGCGCGATGCGCTGCTCACGCTGGCTGGCCCGGCCTGGGAACTGCACGCGGATGACCGCGCACGGCAAATCTGCTTCGAGCGGCCCGGCGATCGCGCGGTCGCCGAGTCCCCATCCGAGCCACCCGCCACCGAGGCGGTGCAGACGTTCCCGCTGGCACCCATGGTTTCGGGAGGCCAGCCATGAACGCCCCGCAACCTGCCCAGCGATCGACCGCCGCCGTGGTGGTGCAGAGCCTGATGTGGCTCTGGTTGATCTTCCTCAGCGTCTTGGCGGCCCTGGGCTACCAGGCCCTCAGCGACCAGGCCGACCAGGAGCGGCTGGATTCCCGCCTGCAACGCCTGGAAGCGCAGGCAACTGGCTTGGCCGAGACGATCGAGGCCATCCAGCAGCGCCCGGCCGTCGCGACGGACGCTGACCTCAAAGACACCCGCCAGATTCTGGAAGCACGCGCGGCCCAGGTCGAGAAATCTCTCAGTGGCTACGCAGCGGCCGACGACCTCCAGGCGCTGCGCGCGGAGGTCGAGCAGATCAAGGCGCGCCAAGCCGCCGCGCGTGCCACCGCACCCGCCCAGCGGCGCGCATCGCGCACGTCCGCCGCCTCCAAGACCGAGCTGCCGCCGCTGCCATTCCGCGTCGTCGGCGCCGAACTGCGCGCCGGCCAGCGCAGCGTGTCCGTCGCGCCGAGCATCGGGGACTTCACGCCCGCCCAACTTCAGGTGCTGCTGCCCGGGGATGCGGTCGGCCCGTGGCGCCTGCAGGCGATCGAGGGCAACACCGCAGTGTTCCAGGCCGGCAACCAGACCCGCCGCGTGGCGATTCCCTGACCGGAGCACCCCATGAAGCCGTCGATCCTCCTTTTCGCGGTCCTGGTGGCGTCGTCGCAATGGCCCGCCTGGGCGCAGCAGCCCGCAACGACCTCGGCGCGCAACGCACAGAGCCAGGAGCGCCCGCTGGCCGCCCGCGTGCTGGACGACCGGGTGGCAACCGAATGGGGCTTGCAGCCACAAGAATGGGCACGCTACCGCGAGCTGATGGATGGGCCGCTGGGTATCTACTCGCCCAACCTGGACCCGCTGTCCGCCCTGGGCATCGAAGCTCGCACGGACGAAGAACGGCGCCGCTATGCGGAACTGCAGGTGCAGGTGGAAGCGCGCCGCGTCGAGAAGCTGCTCGCCTACCAGCGCGCCTACGACGAGGCCTGGCAGCGCCTGAATCCGGGGATGCAGCGCGTGAACCTGCCCGACGACAAGCCGGGCGCCGGCCCATCCAGCAGTCCCTTGCGCGGCAGCGGCCGCATGGCGGTGTTCGTCAAGGACGGCTGCGCAGCCTGCGGACAGCTCGTGCAGCGCCTGCAATCCTCGGGCGCGGAGTTCGACCTGTACATGGTGGGCAGCCGCCAGGATGACGCGCGCATCCGCGACTGGGCCAAGCGCGCGCAGATCGACCCGGCGCGCGTGCGCGCCGGCAGCATCACGCTCAACCACGACGGCGGCCGCTGGCTGTCACTGGGCCTGCCCGGCGATCTGCCCGCCGCCGTGCGCGAAGTGAACGGCCAATGGCAGCGCCAGCCGTAGCCATGCCCCTGCGCGCACTGGTGCTCACTGCCGGCCTGTATGCCGTTGCCGCCCTGGCCCAGGAGGTTCCGCCACCGGCTTACCAGCTTGCCGCCCAGCGCGCAGGCATCCCCTCGACCGTGCTCTACGCCGTGGCCTTGCAGGAGAGCGGCATCCGGCGCAACGGGCGCCTGGTGCCGTGGCCGTGGTCCCTCAACGTCGCCGGCCAGTCGCGCCGCTTCGCCACGCGCGCCGACGCCTGCGCTGGCCTGCAGCAGGCGATGCGCGCCACGCCGCACACGCGCATTGATGCGGGCCTGGGCCAGATCAACCTCGGCTACCACAAGCACCGCTTTACCGGCGCGTGCGACCTGCTGGATCCGTATCGCAACCTGGCCGTTGCCGCCGAGATCCTGAAGGAGCAGCACACCCCCGGCGAGGACTGGCTGCTGGCGATCGGCCGCTACCACCGCCCCGCAGGCGGCGAGCCCGCCGCCCGCTATCGGCGCAGCGTGTCGCGCCACCTTGCCCGCGTGCAGGGCACGCGACCAGCCGCCGCGGTCCTCGCGGCGCGCCAGGAGACCTCCCCATGACGAAACCCCATCCCGCCCATCTCGCGTTCACGGGCCTACTCATGCTGCTGTCAGGCCTGCCGCTGGCCTCGCGTGCCGGCGAGCCACTGATCGTTGTCGAGGACCGTGGCGGCACGTCGGCATTGCCGTACTACGAAGCCCTGAATCTCCAGCCGCGCGCCAACGCACCGGCGCGGCCGTCCATCCCGACGCCCCAGGTTCCTGCCACACGGGCGGACGAAGCCGCGATGCTGCCGGTGCGCAGCGCCAAGCTCACGCCCGGCACCGTCGCGCGACGGGTGATCGAAGCGCCCGGCCTGCGGCCGTTCGTGGTCATCGGCGACGACGAGGCTTCCCGGGCCTGGTTGCAGCGCCGCGCCGCCGCTTTGCGCGAACGTGGCGCGGTCGGCCTGGTCGTCAACGTCGAGACCGCGCAGGGCCTGGCGCGGCTGCGCGCCCTGGTGCCGGGCGTGCCGCTCGCGCCCGTGGCCGGCGACGACCTGGCCGATCGCCTGGGCCTGCGGCACTACCCGGCGCTGATCACGGCCACCGGCATCGAGCAATGAAGCCATGTCGGGCAAACAGCCGGTCGAGGTTCTGCTACGCCCAGCGGTGGAGCTATACACCGTCGCGGCGTGTGCAGGCGCCGCGTTTCTGTGCCTGGTGGCCCCATGGTCGCTCGCGCTGAGCCCGGCCATGGGCATCGGCAGCGCCTTGGCGTTCGGCGCCTACGGCGCGATCCGCTACCGCGATGCCCGCATCATCCTGCGCTACCGGCGCAACATCCGCCGTCTGCCGCGTTACGTGATGACCAGCAAGGACGTGCCGGTCAGCCAGCAGCGCCTATTCGTGGGGCGCGGCTTTCTCTGGGAGCAGAAGCACACGCATCGGCTGATGCAGACGTACCGGCCCGAGTTCCGCCGCTACGTCGAGCCGACGCCGGCCTACCGGCTGACCAGGCGCCTGGAGGAACGGCTGGAGTTCGCGCCATTGCCGCTCTCGCGCCTGCCGAAGCTCACCGGCTGGGACGCGCCTTTCAACCCCGTGCGCCCGTTGCCGCCTGTCGGCGGCCTGCCAAGGCTGCACGGCATCGAGCCCGACGAAGTGGACGTCAGCCTGCCGCTGGGCGAGCGCGTCGGGCACTCGCTGGTGCTGGGCACCACGCGGGTGGGCAAGACGCGCCTGGCCGAGTTGTTCGTCACGCAGGACATCCGTCGCAGGAATGCTGCCGGCGAGCATGAGGTCGTCATCGTCATCGACCCCAAGGGGGATGCCGATCTCTTGAAACGGATGTACGTCGAAGCCCAGCGCGCTGGCCGCGAAGGCGAGTTCTACATCTTCCACTTGGGCTGGCCGGAAATCAGCGCCCGCTACAACGCCGTGGGCCGCTTCGGTCGGATCTCGGAAGTGGCGACACGCATCGCGGGGCAGCTCTCCGGCGAAGGCAACAGCGCGGCGTTCCGCGAGTTCGCATGGCGCTTCGTGAACATCATCGCCCGCGCCCTGGTGGAACTGGGGCAGCGCCCGGACTACATGCTGATCCAGCGCCACGTCATCAACATCGACGCGCTGTTCATTGAGTACGCCCAGCACTACTTTGCCAAGACGGAGCCCAAGGCCTGGGAGGTGATCGTCCAGATCGAGGCCAAGCTCAACGAGAAGAACATCCCAAGGAACATGATCGGGCGCGAGAAGCGTGTGGTGGCGCTGGAGCAATACCTCTCCCAGGCGCGCAACTACGACCCTGTGCTCGATGGCCTGCGCTCGGCGGTGCGCTACGACAAGACCTACTTCGACAAGATCGTTGCATCGCTGCTGCCGCTGCTGGAAAAGCTCACGAGCGGCAAGATCGCCCAGCTCCTGGCGCCGAACTACTCCGACCTGGCCGACCCGCGCCCGATCTTCGACTGGATGCAGGTGATCAGGAAGCGCGCCGTCGTCTATGTCGGCTTGGACGCGCTGTCCGATGCGGAGGTCGCCGCAGCGGTCGGCAACTCGATGTTCAGCGATCTCGTCTCGGTGGCTGGGCACATCTACAAGCACGGAATCGACGATGGCCTGCCGGGCGCATCGGCTGGTGCGCGCGTGCCGATCAACGTGCATGCGGACGAGTTCAATGAATTGATGGGTGACGAGTTCATTCCGCTCATCAACAAGGGCGGTGGCGCGGGCCTGCAAGTCACCGCCTACACGCAAACGCTTTCGGACATCGAGGCCCGCATCGGCAACCGCGCGAAGGCCGGCCAAGTGATCGGGAATTTCAACAATTTATTCATGTTGCGCGTGCGCGAGACGGCCACCGCGGAACTGCTGACGAGGCAGTTGCCGAAGGTCGAGGTCTATACGACCACCATCGTCTCGGGCGCGACGGACAGCTCAGACATCCGCGGCGCGACGGACTTCACGTCGAACACCCAGGACCGCATCAGCATGGCCAGCGTGCCGATGATCGAGCCGTCACACGTCGTCGGTCTGCCCAAGGGCCAATGCTTCGCGCTGCTGCAGGGCGGCCAGCTTTGGAAGGTGCGCATGCCGCTTCCGGCGCCAGACCCCGATGAAGTGATGCCGACGGACTTGCAGCAACTGGCCGGGTATATGCGCCAGAGCTACAGCGAGGCCACGCAGTGGTGGGAGTTCACCAGTTCCGCAGCCTTGCCGCATGCAGCCTTGCCCGACGACCTGCTGGATGACGCCGCTCCAGCCGAGCCTGACGCGGTGGCCACCGGCGCCGACGACAGCACCGGCGAGGCCGCACCATGAAGGATGCCGCCTCGACCGCGCAGCGGGAGCAGAACCAGCGCCAGGGGCTGATCGTCGGCACCATCACCTTGCCGTTCCGGCTGCTCGGGGTGCTCATCGGCTCGCTGCTGTTCTCGATCGTGGTGGAGTGCGTCGGCATGCACCTGTTCTGGAAGGACCAGGGCTGGCGCCACTCCCAGCAGATGCTGCAGTACGAACTCGGGCACCTGTCCAACCACTTCACGCGCAGCGTGGTGGTGCAGGAGCCCGGGCGCACGGCGCACGAGCTGGTGGATACCGGGTACGAGTGGGTGTTCGTGCGCTCGGGGTTGCTGGAGCGCATGAGCCAGACCGCCGAGCGCGCCCGCGCGGCCAGCCACGGGCAGAGCCGCAACTTCCGCTACTACATCAGCCAAGTCTATGTCTGGGCCGAAAGCTACCTGATCGCTGCGGCCTTCACGACGCTCACCTTCCTGGTGCGCCTGCTGGTCCTGGTACTCACGCTGCCGCTGATCCTCACTGCAGCATTCGTCGGCCTGATCGACGGCCTGGTGCGACGGGATGTGCGCCGGTTCGGCGCGGGCCGCGAATCCGGCTTCATCTACCACCGCGCGAAGGCCAGCCTGATGCCGTTGGCCGTGCTGCCTTGGGTCACCTATCTCGCACTGCCCATAGCGGTGCATCCTCTGGTCATCCTGCTGCCCAGCGCGGCGTTGCTGGGGATGGCAGTCAGCCTGACCGCAGGCAGCTTCAAGAAGTACTTATGAGGTGACACGGGCGGCACTGCTCTGCAAAGCCGTGTGCCGTTCATCGGTTCTGCAGGGTATCAAGAGCAGCATCCAACGCCGTAACCGCCTCGACGACCGTTCTTACCGTCGCCCGATCGAACTCATGATCGCGCTGAGCGTCGTGCACACCGCTATTGAGGTAACCCCATTCAATACTCGTACCGCTGACATTGAGCAGCCTGACCAACGCCCCTACGGCATCCGGCGCACCCGCATGTTGCGCCGCGATACGCTCGACGGCCGACCGCAACTTGGTGCATTTATTGTTCAGCTCCCAAGGCGCGCGGGGCCCGCTCAGCTTGATGTCGATCCGGCCGTCCGCCCGCCGACCCAGCCACGTCCACAGGCGGTCCGTCAGACTCTCCAGCGCCGGCCGGGCCTGGCGCAGTGCCTCGCGTTTCTCGTCAGCCGCCAACGCCTGCTGGGCCAGAAGAACATAGTTCTTCGCTGGCGGGTCGCTGTCGACCCGCAGTTCGTGCTCTCCCTGATGCGGGAGAAACTTGTAGCGCTTGATGGCCGCGGCGCGGCGCACGCCCAACTCCTGCTGGATGCGGTGCAGGAACTCCTCTGCGTGCGAGGTGAGGATAACCTGCTTGCCGTGGAGCAAACCGTCCTCGAAGAAGGTACGCCAGATGCCATCGCGATGGTCGTCGTCTATCGCATTGACGACGTCATCGAAGATGACCACGGGGCAGCCCTGCGCGAGGTTCTTGGCAAGCAGAATCGCCAGACCCAAGCATTTGATGTGCCCTTCGCTGAAGACGATCAACGCGTCGTAGCGCACGCCCGGCTCGCCGGCGAACTCCACCTCGATCTTGCCGTTCTCGGCCACGGGCAACCACAGCGCGTGCAGCAGATCGCCGGGCGGATCGGCCCGGTTGAATGCGTTGTAGAGATGGCGGGCTTGGTCTCCCAGCCCCTGTAGCAGAACCCCCGGCAGAGCGGTCAGGTATGCCTGAATCTCGGGTAGGAAGCCGTCGTAGGCGGCCTTGACCCGCTGATGGTGCACCACCACCGGCATTTCGTCCGTGGCCGCCTGGATCAGGCCGCGGTTCGCGTCGTCGAATTGGGCCACGGTTTGGCGGGCGGCCGCCAGCTCCTGATCCGCAGTCGTGCGCATGGTCCGCAGCCGTTCGATCTCCAGCTGATGCTGTTGCAGGCGGTCCCGCTCCTGGGCCATCGCGCCGCGCTGGGCATGCACGTCGCGCGCCTGCGCGTCGAAGCCTTCGATGATCTGTGCGATCCGTAAGAGGGCTTGCCAGGCGCGCTGGTCCCCATTCACCCAGCCGCCGAGCCAATTGCCCGCCGACGTGGGAGGCAGCAGTGGCAGGCCCGCGGCCTGCGATTCGGCAGGACAAGCGACCCCAGCCGCCGCCACCACGCGGCGCATTTCGTCCCACAGCGCTCGGACCGCCTCGCTCAACTGCGTCCGATGCCCGGCCTCTTGCTGCTGCAGGACGGCCAGTTGCGCGAGCTGCTCCAGGCCCATTCGCGCCCTGGCGAACGGGTCCTGTGCCACAGCGGCCAGTCCGGTTCCACATGCCGGACACGCGGTCGCCCCGTCCGCCAACGCTTGCACGGCCTCGTAGAGCTTCGCGTACGACACCTCGCCCGCGCGGGCCGCGAGTTGCGCGGAAGACGCTTGCCACAGTCCCTGGACGCGGTAGGCCTCTGCCAGCAACGCTTGCAGGCGGGCCTGGGTCACCTCGTGAATGGCAGGCGGGTTGGCGTCCAGCTGAGCCTGGACATACGGTAGCCGTCCTTGCTGCTGCGGCGTACCCAGCAGCCAGTCCACGCAGGCTTGATAGGTCGCGCCAGGTGACATGCGCTGCGCCAAAGCTTGTTCCAGGCCCTCGACCGCTGCGATCTTCTGCGGGTAGGCGGCGATGGTCTGTTCGGAGTTCGCCAACCGCAGGCGACGCTGCGCCAGCTGCGCCGCCTGCACGCCGGCAAGCATCAGGTCCTGATCGAGCGAGGGGTTGAAGCCGCGCACGAACTCGCTGAACTGGTCCACGCCGAACAGGGTGGCGATGAGCTGGCGCTGATCGCTCGGGGTCCGCGCGGCGATTCGGGCGAAATCGTCGAGGCGGTTCTTCTCGATGAAGCAGAAGCGATACTCAGCTTCGTCGGGCTGGACGGCCTGCGCTTCGCCCGCCGCCGTAGACGACAGGACTGGCGCGACGTGGCGGCGCAGGCGAGCGTTGTTGCAGTACGTCCGCTGGTCGACCCGCTTGGCCTGCGCTTCGCTGATCGAACCGAGCATCGCCACTTCCAAGGCTTCGCAGAAGCTGCTCTTGCCGGTGCCGTTGGCACCGTAGACCAAGGTGATGTCATGGCTGAGGTCGAACGTCTCCTGCCGCATGAATCCTCGAAACGGCCCGACTTCGAGCTGGTGCAGTCGCCCGAGCGCCGGCCCGTTTTCGGGGCCGCGCGCGTCCCCGTCGTAGGCGACAGGCATCTGCGCCAGATGCGCGATGGCCAGCGGCGCCAAGCGCGTGGAGCGCCCCCGGCGTGCAGCACCGACCTCGGCCAGTGGCTGCAGGTGATCGAGCACCAGGTGCGCCAGCCGGCGCACGTCGTCGTGCACGTGCCGCTGCGCCAAGTGCGCCAGGAACCGGTGGTACTCCGAACGTATGCTTGCCACAGCGCCCCCTCACTTGGTCAACCACTGACCGTAAGCCTCCACATCGATCATGGGGACCGTTCCACTGAACTGAAGCTGCGCGATCAGCTTGAAAAGAAACGCGGTCGCCGGCTTGTTTTCGTTGGTGTAGCTGTACGCGCCGCTGGCTTGGTCATAGAAAAAGTGCCCGTGGGCGGCAACGCATCCGATGTCCAGACGCCCCTCGGTGAGGTTTGCGTTCAGCGCCTTGTCCATGGATGGACCCAATGCAGGACTCCATTCGCTCTCGAAGGTGAGCAAGCCACCCAGAATCGGAATCAACGGCTTCGCTGGGTAGGTCCCGCCAGCGTGCGGGATCGGCAGGCTCGTGCGGTGCAGCCTGCGCACACTGGCGACCTTCTCCTGGGCATAGGCCACAAGCCCCGCGTCAGCCGTCTGCTTGGCCTCGAAAACGGCGTACACGCTTTCGGCTGGAATGATCGTCTCGTTCTCGTAGGTGAAGATAAAAGGCGAATATTGCCGATCAAACACCACCACATCGATCTGCTGGCTGAAGTTCCCCAGGCTGTCCACCACATGCGCCTTGGCCGCCTGGTACCGTTTGGGCAGATAGGTATCCAGCATGTCGATCCAGACGTTCTCGCTCGCATCCCCCTTCGTACCCGGGTGACCGAAGGTCTTGCGTACTACGGACAAGCGCTGCTGGATGTCCTCATGCAGGGACGACAGGAGCTGGGAAAGCGACCACTGGGACATGCTGTACCTCGATGGGACGTGTATGGAAGCCGATGGAATCAGGACAGTGGGAACTTGGGGCCAAACAGTGCGCGCCAGGCGCGAAGCGCTTCGATATTGCGACCACGACGCGCGTGGTCGATGGCGATGCTTGCGTCTTGGCTCGCCTGGAACAGCAGCTGCTGCGCGCGCTGCTTGCGCGCGGCATCCATATCGTTGCTGATCGCCGGGCCAAGTCCGGCGGGATCCGGCCACTCGTCATGAACTCGATCGGCAAGCGTGGCAAAGAACGACTGGATCTCGCGATCGAACGATCCTCCCCAGCCGCCGTAAAGACACTCAAGGGCCATTACCTCGATCAGGAACGAGGGCTTCACCGGCTTCAGATCGCCGTGCTTGGGATTGTTGTTCCAGTACTTCACCATGCGCACGAGACCTTTCCACTCATTGCCATAGGCTTGGTGCGCTGCGGTCGCCTTGTCCTTATGGATCTCCGGGTCCGTCTTGATCCACTTTCCGGACGCCGTATCGGGGATCTCATACTGGTCGCCGGTATCGAATGCGGGCACCGCATCCACGCTGACCACCCGGTAGTCCGTGTTGTCCTCCGCGTCGATGTGAACACCGAAATCCACGTTGATCGAGCGCGCCTGTTTGCGCACGGCCGCCGAACCGTATTTCTCCACCAATGCAGAGTGGAAATCATCCAGCACTACCGATGCGGCCTTGCCGTGGTAATGCTTCTCCGAGTCCTTCAGCACGAAGAAGATGTCGATATCCTTGAGCGGCTTCGTCTTCGTGTATCGAGCATAGGAACCGGTCAGGAAGCTGCGCGCAATGCCGAACTTGGTCTGCAGGTAGTCCCGCACTTCGTTCTGGCGTTGCGAGGCATTCTTCTGTTCGCGTTCGTTGAGTTCCAGACGCGACTTGAACTTGCGAAAAGCTTCATCGATCGACAGCATCAGCGTTGCCTCCAATATCCGGCCTGACCCGCCAGGCCGCTGTGTTCGACAGTCGAGCCTAGGCTCTGCTTGACCATTCCATCCGTCGAGCGATAACTTCCTTTGCTCCATCCCTCCACATCAGGTCGCCCTGGCTTTGTATCGAGCATTAACTTGTACTTGGCCTGCGATGGCAGCAGCCCAGCTTTCTTGATCGCGTACTTCAACTGCTCGGTATCTGTCCAGAAGCTGCCGTCGCCATCGGACCACCCATACACGATGTCGATATCCCATCGGGTCACGAGCTTGTCGGTTGCCGGGTTGTAGATCTCCAGAATCACCTTGCGCAGATCACCGGTCCCGAGCCACGTCTTGATGGCTCGGGTATTGCTCTCCCAGCGATCCGCAAAGTGCTCAGGGTCCAGCCCACTGAGCAGGATGATGTCTTTCAAGCTCTTGAGGATGTTGTCGGTCACATAGGTAACCGAGTGCGTGTACGAGTAGGTGGCGACGGTGCTCATGACTTGAGGAAACCTCCGAGGTCGAGCGACAGCGCTTGCCCAGCATCGGCCTGCGCCTGCGTGGCAATTCCTTGGCTCAAGTCCCGTGCAATGATGCGAGAACTGTGCTTTTTGAGCGCGCTTTGCACCCAGCCGAGCTGCTCCTTCGGACACGGCAGCGAGACTCCCCAGTCTCCCTTCAACGGCTCGAACCCCAAGACTTCTTCGTTGGCATCATCACCATAGATCGCGTCTTCGTCGAAGAGGCAGTAGATCCTGGTCCGTGGTCCATCGCATGTCGCAACGATGGGCGCGCTCTTGGGTGCCTGGTCGGCGATCAAGCTGGCGGCCACGCCCGTCACGGCCCTGAGTTCAGAGCGAGCCGTGCCGTCCTTGCCCTGAGTGAGCAGTTCGACAATGGCATCCCATGTCTGCAACGCATCGCGGTGCGGCGAGCTGCGAAACGTCCGGCTGACAACGGTGGTCATTTTTGCTTCCCTCCTTGAAGGCGCATTTGCTTTGCCTGTCGTATCGCACTGCGCAAGTGCTCTACGGAAAGCTTGTTCGGATCGATAGCCACTTGCGGGTCGGCCGCGAGGGCGTTGGCTACGACCTTGCGAATGGCCCGACCATCCAATCCGACGCACTCGCCAGCGCACGCGTCGAACTGGTGAGCCGAGGAAAGCTTGCCAATCCCCGGAAATGTCTTTGCCAGGCCATTCAGGCAGTCCACTAGGATCTGCTTGCAGGCATCCTTGCCGGGCAGTGGCACCTCCATCACCATGTCGCAACGAGATAGGAAGGCACTGTCGACGGCCTGTGGGAAGTTGCTGGTGGCCACGAACAGCAGATGCGGGTTGCGTTCGGCCAACATGTCCAACTGCACCAACACCGCGTCGGTGGCCCGGTGCACATCAACCGGGTTGGCTTCCAGGCTGAGCTTCGCTCGATCAGCCGCAAGCGTTTCGACCTCGTCCAGAAGGACGATCGTCGGGCCCGCCGCTGCGGATTCTGCGATCGATTGCGAGAACAGGTCTGCCACGGCGCGTTGAGTCTTTCCCATTGCAGAGCTCGTCAGCGTGTGAGGCTCCACTTCCAGCAATCGAAACTTCGCAGAAGAAAAAGATTCGGCCACACGATGCGCCAAGCCCCGTGCCAAGGAGGTCTTCCCAGTCCCCGGCGGGCCGACCAACAAGATCACGCCGTGCAGGGGGAGTACCGTGCGCTCCACCTTGGGGCGCACCGTGAAGTTGACGATCGCTTGTGACAGCAACTGTTTTTTGATGGCTTCGTCCATCACGATCGAATCCCACAAGTCACCCAGCGACTTATCCGGCAGCTTCCAGCTTCGATGGATGCCTTTCGGCAAAGTGGCGTCTGATGAAGGATTCTTGGTCATCCGTGGCTCTCGGCGGGTCAGAGAATGGTGCGATAGGTCGCCAGCACCTTGGTCGTTTGCACAAGGCCTTGGCGCAGCAGGATTTCGAGATAGCGGTCCACATCGATCGGCGGATGCTTGAGTTGGGCACGCTGGCGCTGCGCAGCCGACACTACGGCGGCCGCATCCAGATCCAGCAGGTTGTCCACAAACTCATCGGGGTGCTGCGATTCGATGCCGTACGGAGCCAGCAGATCGTTCGGGAAATCACGTTCGTTGAACGTCACAATCACGCTCGCACCGCAGCGAATCGCCGCAGCCAGGACGTGCCGATCGTTCGGATCGGGTAATGTCAGGCCTGCCACGAGCGCTTCGTAGCCCTCCACCAAGCCGTCCGGAATGGCCCTGTCCATGAGATCCGACGTCCTGTCGACCTGAACCCGGGTGAGATCGGGGCGGTTGATCAACAGATTGCGTTTCCACTCCTCATGAATGGCTTGGCTCCACCGCGCCCGGAAGCGGCCAGACAGGCCGAGCCACATCAGGAAATCCCGCAGTGGCGCGGGATATAGAACGCACGCGTCGTAGACGGCGGTGAATGGGGAATGCCTCATTCGTATCCCATTCCCAACTCTTGCGACTGCTGAGCGAGTTCGGCCATCGCCTGCTCACTGGCGCGCTCGCGCGCTTCCTTGTACTGCATCAGATCGGCGAACCTCACCCTGCGGTGCTTGCCGGTGCGATGAAATGCCAACACCCCATCTTCTAGCAGCTTGACGAAATGGGGACGGGACACGTTGAGCAAGTCCGCCGCCTCTTGGGTCGTCAGCTCTGCATGGACGGGCACCACCTTTACTGCATTGCCATCGGCCAACTCGGCCAGGATGTCGACCAGCAGGCGTAAAGCCGAGGTAGGCAGTTCCACCTGATGAGCCTGTTTGTGGTCATCAAAGATCTGGATGTGCTGCGTCTCGAACTGGGTTGCGAGGTAAGCCGCCAAGGCACGTTGACCCTGGACGGCTGCCTTAACCTCTCCCGCGGCGGGAAGGGTCATCTTGGATTGGGCAGTGGCGGTGGTCATGGGTAGCTCCTAAGCGAAAACGGTTGCAGAGCCGATCATATTCGAAACACTCGAAAAACGCAATAATCGAAACTCCACCCGGGCTTTTGTAGGTTCGCTCGCGGTATGCCCAATCCGGTCGTCCGCCAGTTCCTATTGTTTGCGGCCTAAAACAGCCCTGATCTCCACGATCACCCCATTGCTGATCACACAGGAATGGCGCGATGGTGGCTTCGATCTGGCTGCGCGCCGCGCATCGCGGCGTGCCCACTTTTCTCGTGACGGCCCTCCTGCTGGGTCAGTCCCAGATGGCCTTGGCCGAGTCTCCGGCACAGCGCCAGGAGCTGGTCGCCGCACTGCGCCAGCTCGACGCGCTGGAGCGCACCGTCGCGGACAGCGCCGCGCATGCCCCCATCCAGCCGGGCGAGCGCTACCACTTCGACTACCCGCGGCTGCTGGCTGACCTGGCGCGCGTTCGCGCCGGCATCCAGTTTCACCTGACGCCATCGCGCGCTCAGCCGCGCGACCCCTCCGAACTGGCCGGCGACTACCGCACCGAGCGGGCGGCCGAGCCGCTGCCGGCGACGACTGCGGGGGGCAAGCAATGAACGGCGCCCAGGTCTCGGCATTTCAAGCCAACAGCGGCATCGCGCCTTCCGCAATGGCGACCGTCCTGGTCGGCGTCGTGTTCGCGGTCCTGCTCGTGTGGGGCGTCTGGGCCATCCGAACGGCCTACGTGGGGTGGTCCGAGAGCCGCCTCAACCAGCGCCAGTTCCTCGGCGTCTGCATCCGCTTCGTCGCGATGTACCTCGTCCTGAGTTTCTTCCTTCTGTCCTGACCTGAAAGGCCCGACCATGCACAACCGCATCCTCACTTCCCGTCTCGCCCAGCGCGCCGCCATGGCCCTGGGCGCCGCCGCGCTGCCCGCGCTGTCGTTCGCGCAAGGCCTGCCGCAGTTGGAGAACCCGACGCGCGGCACCGGCAACGGCATCATGGAGACGATCCGCAACTACGGCTACGACATCATCATGCTCGTGGCCCTGCTGGTGGTGGCGTCGATGTTCATCGGCGTCTGCTACCACGCCTACGGAACCTACGCGGAGATCCACACCGGCCGCAAGACGTGGGGCCAATTCGGCCTCACGGTCGCCATCGGCGCCGTGTTGCTCGTGATCGGCATCTGGCTGCTCACCGAAGCCACGGGCATCCTGTAAGGCGAGGCCGGTATGTCCGAGCAGCAGCACGTCCGTGCGGACGGGACGGTCACGTTCCTTCCGCACCGGCTCAACCGCCATCCCGTTGTCGTGCGCGGCCTCACCGCCGACGAGCTGTGGATCTGCTGCGGCCTGTCCGGCGCCGCCGGCCTGCTGGTCGGCGCGCCGCTTTCGTGGGTGTTCCGCACGATCGCCATCGCACCGACGTTCGTTGTCCTGGGCGTGGCCTTGGGCGTGTTCATCGGCGGCGGCATCCTGCGCCGCCTCAAGCGTGGGCGCCCCGACACCTGGCTTTATCGGCAGTTGCAGTGGCGCATCGCAACGGGCCATCCGCTGATGGCCGGCTGGGTGGGCGGCCACGTGCTGATCTCGCGCTCGGGCTTCTGGTCCACCCGCAGGAGCATGCGATGAGTCGCTTCAAGAACGAGATCGCCCACCTGCAGGCGCACATCAAGACCTTGCGCCTGGGCGCGGGCGCGCTGGTCATTGTCGCCCTGGTCATGGGCGGCGGCTGGTGGAGCGCGCCGCGCGACCTGACCATCCACGTCCCGCCCGACCTGCGCTCTGGCAGTACCCGCAAGTGGTGGGAAGTGCCGCCCGAATCGGTCTATGCGTTCACGTTCTACGTGTTCCAGACGCTGAACCGCTGGCCGACCAATGGCGAAGAAGACTACTCGCGCAACCTCCACACGCTCTCGCCGTACCTCACCCCGTCCTGCCAGGCCTTCCTTCGCGCGGACTACGACTACCGCCGCTCCACCGGCGAGCTACGCCAGCGCGTGCGCGGCATCTACGAGATTCCCGGCCGCGGCTATGGCGACGACCCCACGGCGCGCGTGCGCACCGTGTCCGATCGCGACTGGGTGGTGACGCTGGACATCACGGCGGACGAGTACTACGGCGCCGAGCAGGTCAAGCGCGCCCTGGTGCGTTATCCGATCAAGGTCACGCGGGTGGACGTCGATCCCGCCCGCAACCCGTTCGGCCTGGCGCTGGACTGCTACGAAGGCGCGCCCCAGCGCATCAGTGCACCGGAGCCGGCGCGCCCGGCGTCGAGTGGCCTGTCTCCGCAAGCGCCTCAAGGAGGAAACACCCCATGAAGCATCCTGTACTCGCGCTGCTGGGGCTACTGGCCGTGGCCGCGGCACCCGTCGCCCAGGCGGTGGAGATCCTGCGTTGGGAACGCATGCCACTGGCAGTGCCGCTGAAGGTCGGTCAGGAACGCATCGTGTTCATCGACCGGAACGTGCGCGTGGGCGTGCCCGCGGGCGTGGGCGAACGCCTGCGCGTGCAGAGTGCGGGTGGCGCGGTGTACCTGCGCGCCAGCGAGCCGATCGAGCCCACGCGGTTGCAACTGCAGGACGCCGACACGGGCGCGCTGATCCTGCTGGACATCGCAGCCGAACCGCCCAAGGACGGGGAAGCCGAGCTGGAGCCGGTGCGCATCGTCGAGGGTGACAGCGCACCGGGACGCTATGGCGAGCAGGCCGACAGTGCCGAGGCCCCGGCACGCGCCCAGGGCCAGGCAGGTGCGCGGACCGCGCGGCGCGAAACTCCGGTCCCTGTCGTGCTGACGCGCTTCGCCGCGCAGAACCTCTACGCACCGCTGCGCACCGTCGAGCCGCTTCCGGGCGTCATGCGGGTCAACCTGCCCCGCGACCTCGACCTGGACACACTGATGCCAACGCTGCCGGTGCGCGCGGTCGCGCTCGCGTCGTGGCGCCTGGAAGACCAATGGGTGACTGCCGTGCGCCTTACCAACACCGGCGCCGACTGGGTCGCGCTCGACCCGCGCGTGCTGCAAGGCGATTTCCTCACCGCCACCTTCCAGCACGAGGCGCTGGGCCCGCGCGGCACGCCCGAGGACACGACCGTCCTCTACCTGGTCACGGGCGGCCGCGGCCTCGCGCAGTCGCTGCTGCCGGCGATTCACCGCTTCGACCCTGCCGTGCATCTGCCGCAGCCGGACGGCGACGAGAACGCCAAGGAGGCCCGCCATGCGCAGTAACGGCCTGCTCAAGTGGCTGATGATCCCTGTCGCCATCCTGGTGCTGTTCGTCGGTATCCGGCTGTTCTCGGGTGGAGGCAGCACGGCGCCACCCGCGGCGGACAACGGCGCCCAGCTCACGCCCGAGGAAATGAAGGCGCTGGGCATCGAAGGCGACACCCCGCGCGACACCGTGGCGACGCTCGTTGCCCAAGTGAAGCAGTTGCGCACCGAGCTTCAGACCGCGCTCTCGGACAACAAGTCGCAGCGTGAAGAGAACCAGCGACTGCGCCAGCGCGAGAACTCCATCGACCAGCGCATCAACTCGGCGCTCGAATCCGAGCGGTCCAACCTGCGCCGCGACCAGGAGCAGGCGGCCAGCGCGCGCCAGCAGACCGAAGGGCTGCTCGCCGACCTGCAGCGGCGCCTGGACAGCATCGGCGGGCGCGGCGGCGGCCATGCGGACCTGCCCGTGGGCCTGGGGCTGCAGGGCGGCGACGAGGCCGGCATGGAGGGCGGCGTGCGGTGGGTCGAGCCGGACGACGCAAAGCCCGCCGAGGGGCGCAACGGCGGTCGTGGCGCGAGCGGCGGAATGAGCTTCCCCACGAGCTTCGGCCCGGCGCAGAGCACGCTCGAAACCACCGCGGAAACCGTGGCCAACGCGGGCGCCCGCGCCTCTGGGGTCAAGAGTGCCAAGCCGGTCTATACCGTGCCGACCAACTCCACGCTCATGGGTTCGGTCGCCATGACCGCGCTGATCGGCCGCGTGCCGATCGACGGCACGGTCAACGATCCCTATCCGTTCAAAGTCCTGGTCGGGCCGGACAACCTGACCGCCAATGGCATCGACATTCCCGACGTGGCCGGCGCCGTGTTCAGCGGCACCGCATCGGGCGACTGGACGCTTTCGTGCGTGCGCGGCCAGGTGCGCAGCATCACGTTCGTCTTCAACGACGGCACGATCCGCACGATCCCCGAAGACCGCGAGGGCAACCAGCAGAACAACCAGCAACGCGACGGCTTGGGCTGGATCAGCGACCCGCACGGCATCCCCTGCGTCAGCGGCGAGCGGCGCAGCAACGCCCAGCAGTACCTCGGCTCGCAGGCCCTGATCACCGCGGCCGGTGCCGGCGTGGCCTCGCTCATCGAGAGCGACAGCGGCCGCATGTCCTATGTCGGCTCGGACGGCTCCATCGGCACCGTGGGCATCACCGGCCAGGAAGCGGTCGGCCAGATTCTCGCGGGCGGTGTCCGGGACATGTCGGCCTGGGTCAACAAGCTCTACGGCCAGGCGTTCGCCGCCGTCTATGTGCAGCCCGGCGCCAAGGTCGCCGTCCACCTCGAAAAACCGCTCGCCATCGACTTCGATCCCGAAGGCCGCAAGGTCGATCACCGCGCAGGAGAAAGCCATGCTCTCGAACTCGATTAAGGGCCTGGTGCTGGCCCTCGCCGTCGCGGTGCTCGGCGGCTGCGCCACCAGCAAGGAAAAGCTGCTGACCCACGGTGACCGCACGATGATGGACATCTGGCAGCAGGAGGCCGGCGACGGCGGTGGCGCAGCCGGACGGAACGCCGGCCGCCAGCTGCTCGATGCGCGCCAGAGCCTGCGTCGGCCCCTGACCGACGCCGACGTGCAGGCCGCACCTGTCGAGCAGATGCGCTACACGCGCACCGCGCGCAATGAGGTCCACCGCCAGTTCCAGCGCCTGCCCAATCCCGATCTCGTGATGTACGTGTACCCGCATCTGGCCGGCACCGATCCCGTGCCGGTGCCCGGCTACACGACCGTCTTCCCGCTCTACCAGCGCATCCAGTACGCGATGCCGGGCGAGCGCGTGGAGGACTACTGATGCGGTGGAAACTCCCATGGCCGAAGCTGGCCGGCGCCGGCTCCAGTAGCCCGGCTAGCGATGAGCAGCCGGACAGCTGGCAGCGCCACGTCGAGGCCTTGCGCCAGGCCGGCATCCCCGAACCCGGTTCGGCAGTCCACGGCCGCAAGCCAGCGACCGTGGCCGACGAGCAGGCGCTGTACGACGTTGCGCCGTCCTTCGTGGAACTGCTGCCCTGGGTGGAGTTCTTGCCCGGGTCGAAATCGATGCTCCTGGAGGATGGCCAATCGGTGGCGGCGTTCTACGAACTGGTGCCGCTGGGCACCGAAGGCCGGGAACCCGGCTGGCTCGCGCATGCCCGCGACGCCCTGGAAAACGCGCTTCAGGACAGTTTCGATGAACTGGACGAGAACCCGTGGGTGCTCCAGCTCTATGCCCAGGACGAACCGAGCTTCGACCAGTACATGCAGACCTTGCGCGATTACGTGCAGCCACGTGCGCGCGGCTCGGCGTTCACCGAGTTCTACTTGCGCTTCTTCGGCCACCACCTGCGCGCTGTGGCCAAGCCCGGCGGCCTGTTCGAGGACACGGTGGTTACGCGGCTGCGCTGGCGCGGGCAGACGCGGCGTGTGCGCATGGTGGTGTACCGCCGCGCGAGCGGACAGGGACAGGCAAACCGCCGCGGCCAGACACCCGAGCAGATGCTGGGCATCGTCTGCGACCGCCTATGCGGCGGCCTGGCGAACGCCGGCATCCAGGCCCGGCGCATGGTTGCAGCGGACGTTCACGACTGGCTGCTGCGATGGTTCAACCCGCGCCCCACGCTGCTCGGCCCTGGGGTGGAGGACCGGGAGCGCTTCTACGCGTTGGCGCGCTATCCGGACAGTACCGAGGAAAGCGAGGCCGGCGAGATCGAGTTGGCGAGCGGGCGGGATTTCAGCCAGCGGCTGTTCTTTGGGCAGCCGCGCTCGGACGTGGCGCAAGGGGCCTGGTACTTCGACGGCATGCCGCACCGCGTGCTGATCACCGACCGGCTGCGCATGCCGCCCGGCACCGGGCACCTGACCGGCGAGACCCGCAAGGGAGACGCGATCAACACGCTATTCGATCAGATGCCCGAGGACACCTTGATGTGTCTCACCATGGTGGCCACGCCGCAGGACGTCCTCGAATCGGACCTCAACCATCTGGCGAAGAAAGCTGTGGGCGAGACGCTGGCGTCGGAGCAGACGCTCAAGGACGTGCATGAAGCCCGCTCCCTGATCGGCAGCGCGCACAAGCTCTACCGGGGCACTCTGGCGTTCTACCTACGCGGGCGCGACGAGGCGGAACTGGATCGGCGCGGCCTGGACCTCGCGAACGTGATGCTCAACGCCGGCCTGCAGCCGGTGCGCGAGGACGACGAGGTGGCGCCGCTCAACAGCTACCTGCGCTGGCTGCCGTGCTGCTACAACCCCGGCAAGGACCGGCGCCGGTGGTACACGCAACTGATGTTCGCCCAGCACGCGGCGAACCTGTCGCCGGTGTGGGGCCGCGCCCAGGGCACGGGGCACCCCGGCATCACGATGTTCAATCGCGGAGGCGGCCCGATTACGTTTGACCCCTTGAACAGGTTGGATCGGCAGATGAATGCCCATCTGTTCCTGTTCGGTCCCACGGGCTCGGGCAAGAGCGCCACGCTCAACAACCTGCTGAACCAGGTCACCGCGATCTATCGGCCGCGCCTCTTCATCGTGGAAGCCGGCAACAGCTTCGGCTTGTTCAGCGACTTCGCCAGGCGCCTGGGGCTGACCGTGAACCGGGTCAAGCTGGCACCCGGCTCGGGCATCAGCCTGGCGCCGTTCGCCGACGCACGCCGGCTGATCGAAACGCCCAGCGACGTGCAGACGCTCGATGCCGATGCACTGGACGAAGACCTGCCACCGGATGCCTCGGCCATGGAGGCGGACGAGCAGCGCGACGTGCTGGGCGAGCTGGAGATCACGGCACGGCTGATGATCACGGGCGGCGAAGACAAGGAAGAAGCGCGGATGACGCGGGCCGACCGCTCGCTGATCCGCCAGTGCATCCTCGACGCGGCCGAACATTGCGTGGCAGAGAAGCGCACTGTGCTCACGCGCGATGTGCGCAATGCGCTGCGCACCCGCGGCCAGGACCCGACGTTGCCCGAGATGCGGCGCGTGCGGCTGCTGGAGATGGCGGACGCGATGGACATGTTCTGCCAAGGCACGGACGGCGAGATGTTCGACCGCGACGGCACGCCGTGGCCCGAGGCCGACATCACGCTGGTCGATCTGGCGACCTACGCCCGCGAGGGCTACAACGCGCAGCTCTCGATCGCGTACATCAGCCTCATCAGCACGGTGAACAACATCGCGGAGCGTGACCAGTATCTCGGCCGCCCGATCATCAACGTGACCGACGAAGGCCACGTGATCACCAAGAACCCGCTGCTCGCGCCGTATACCGTGAAAATTACAAAAATGTGGCGCAAGCTGGGGGCCTGGTACTGGCTAGCTACACAAAATATTGACGACCTACCGCGCGCCGCGGAGCCGATGCTCAACATGATCGAGTGGTGGATCTGCCTGTCGATGCCCCCCGATGAAGTGGAGAAGATCGCGCGGTTCCGCGAACTGAGCCAAGCGCAGAAAGCGCTGATGCTCTCGGCACGCAAGGAAGCGGGCAAGTTCACCGAGGGCGTCATCCTCTCCAAGAGCATGGAGGTGCTCTTCCGCGCCGTGCCGCCGAGCCTGTATCTCGCGCTCGCGCAGACCGAACCCGAAGAGAAGGCCGAGCGCTACCAGCTCATGCAGCAGCACGGCGTCAGCGAGTTGGATGCCGCCTTCAAGGTGGCCGAGAAGATCGACCGGGCACGCGGCATCGAGTCGCCGGCCCTGGACCTGCCCTGAATCTGCCGTACACCGGAGAACGCCATGGAACAGAAACGCCCATCCATTCCGATGCAGGTCCAGGCGTTCCGTCGTCGGCGCTGGCAGTTCCGCTGGCCCTGGGCATTGGCCGCGGTGCTGGTTGCGCTGCTGCTGATCTGGCTCGTGTCACGTTCGCCAGGCGGGTCCACACCTCAGACTTCGGCGCCAGTCAGCGACACGCAGGTGGCTGGGCCTCCGTGGCAGATGGGCAATCCGGAAGGGCGTTTCACGCTGACGCTCTACGCGGACCTCGAATGCCCGTTCTGCCGGTCCTATTTTCCAGTGCTCAAGCGTTGGGTGGCCGGCAATGCGGACGTGACCTTGCAATGGCACCACCTGCCGTTGGCCGCGCATGAGCCAGCCGCGTCCGCCGAAGCGCGCCTGGCGGAATGCGCGGGCGAAGCCGGCAGCCATGCCGCCTTTTGGCAGGCCGTCGAATGGGTCTATGCCCACACGCGGAGCGACGGCCAGGGCTTGCCTGAAGGGCTGCGCTACCCCGACCTCACTCCAGCGATCGAGCAGTGTCTGGCGAGCGAGCGGCCCGATGCACCGATCCGCGCCCAGACGGCGGAAGCCACGAACAGCGGCGTGATCGCCACGCCATCGCTGCGGCTGCACGATCGCGAAACCGGCAAGGCGATCCTGCTGCAGGGCCCGATCGAGGGCGATGCCTTGCTGTCGGCCATGGACATGCTCGCGGCCGGCGATCCCGCCGCCATACCCACATCGGAAATGCCTGCCGACGTCGTCGGCGACATGCCCAGGTAGCCCCGGTCTTCAAGGCTACGGCGCAGTCCGCTGCGCTGACCGCAACCCGTTCGCCTCGCATCCTGGCCGCGAACGATCACCGCCACCGCGGTGATGGATGCACCTTGTTCGTTCCCCAGGAGGGCTTGCCCTCCCCGGGCGCGCGCCCTCCGATCTCACCATTTGGAGGTTCGCCATGTCTTTCGTCGTCAATGACTCCTGCCTGGAGTCGCTTTCCGCCATCGCTGCCCAGCACGAGGACTGGATCATCCAGCAAGCCATTGCGCTGCTGGAGAAGCGGGTTTTCAAAGCGGGTCCGAAACTCCTCGACCCCACGGCCGTGCGCGACTACCTGCGCGTGAAGCTGGTGGCCGAGCCCAACGAAATATTCGTCGCTGTGTTCCTGGACAGCATGCACCAGGTACTGGCCTACGAGCCGCTGTTCAGGGGCACGATCAACGCGACTTCGGTCTATCCGCGTGTCGTTGTGCAGCGTGTTCTGCAGTTGAATGCGGCCGCGGTGGTCTTCGCGCACCAGCACCCCTCGGGCATTTCCGAGCCGTCGAGCGCGGATCGCATGCTGACCCAGCAACTGCAGGCCGCGCTGGCGCTCATCGATGTGCGGGTACTGGACCACATCATCGTCGGCCAGGGTGCCCCGTTCTCCTTTGCGGAGTCCGGCCTGCTGTAAGGGTTGTACTGCTTCGTTGATCAGCGCGGAGGCTTCGGCCTCCGCATTTTTCTGCGCGGCGACACAAGCAGGTATGCGGGGTGGCCGCGATGCGCATTGTTTGTTGGGGCCGCATGGGGTTCGGCGTTTGACTATGGCCCTGATCAACTTCCGGGGTGCAAGACATGCCAGGAGCTTTTACCCGGTTCGCACCAGGCTGGCGAACCCTTGGCCTGGCCATCGTGCTGCCGGCGTCGTTCGCGGCATTCAGCCCGGCCGCGTTCGCCGCCGACGTGGTGGTCGTCACCGACAGCCGCCACCCGGTCAAGACCATGGGCGGCGAGCGGCTGATCGAGCTGGACCGGGCATCCGGGCTCGAAGCAGAGCTTTCCGCAGATCTGCCAGCCGACCCCGAGCGCGCAGCAGCCATCGTCCGGCAACGCCTGAACCAAGGCGGCACCGACCTTCAGCGCCGCATTGGCACCGCCTACCAGGGCATCACCGACGCATGGAGTTTGGGTGTCACGACCATCCCGGCCGTCGTGGTGGACCAACGCTATGTGGTCTATGGCGAGCCTGACGTGGCCCGGGCCGTGTCCTGCATCGAGCAGCACCGGAGGAGGCAACCGTGACCTATCGCCCATTCGACCTGCTGCGCCGCCTGCGCGTCGCCGTGGCCTCGCTGCTGCTGGTCAGCGCCACGGGCAGCTACGCCCTGAACACCGTCACCATCGTGTCCTCCGTCATGTCGCCGGACTGCCTGGAGTACCGGGTGGTGGGCATCTGCTACTGGCTGTATTGCACCTATGGCGGCTGCTCGGTGCGCACGTCCACCAAGGTCCGGCACTACGTCCCCGATGCGGTCGTCTCCAGCTACAGCAACACCGGAGAGAACCCCTGGGTCGAAGTGCGAGCGATGAGCATGCCGAACGCCTCGGCCCAGGCAGGCGGCGACGGCACCACCAACGAAGACCACGAAAACAACCTCGCCAAATTCAAGAACGCCGATGTCATCGGCCATCCCGGCGGCGAGGTGTTCAACCAGTTCGCCTCGTCCTCGGGCTATTTTTGCCAAGGCGCGGGAACGGCCTTCATGCCGTATCTGCTCAGCACCTTGGACACGCTGGCCTGGCGCTACAACGTGCCCGAGATGGCCTACCCGGAGGCGCTGATCCCGGGCCGGCGCGAGGTCGGTGCGCGCACCACGATGAACCTCTGGGGCAATGTCTATCCGCGCGGCGGCTTCCTGCACCAGACCGACGACCACAAATCCGGGGCGGTCGTGGCTCAGCGCGCCGGTGACGTCGTCACGCGGCGCGGGCAGTTGCACGTGTACCAGCCGCTGCTCGCCAACGCGCGTGATGGCTACTGGCCGGCCGGCGCGCTGATGGAAGGTGATGCCTCGACCGGCAAGTGGCAGGAACTGACGCCGCGCCTGTCGAACACCTGCGTGGTGTTCCCCCACAGCGGCACGCTGACCCAAGCCCAGCAAGGCGACTACGCGTGGGCGCTGTGGCGTCCGTATGCGTGCTGCGAACGCCGGGGCCAGGTGTTCCTCGGCAGCGTCGATTTCCTCTGAGGTGCCACGATGAAGCGTCCTGAACCGAAGAACCTGTCCACCAAGGCGTGCCGCCTGCTGCGCCCGACGGCACTGGCCGGCACGCTCGCCCTGGTCTGCGGCCTGGCGTGGGCACAGGTCGGATACCAGAACAGCGGCCCCGTCATTGGCGATGACGTCATGTACTCGATCGGCGGCGGCAGCGCGGTGTCCATGGGCCGCGCGGCCGGCATGCGCTCCATCGGGGTCGGTGTGGGGTGGAACAGCAACCTGATCTGCGGCGACATGAGCATCCAGACCACGCTGCGCAATCAGCTCAACGGCATCACGAACGGCTTTCAGCAGATCATGAGCAACGTAATCCAGAGCGCCACCAGCGCGGTAGCGTCCCTGCCGGCGCTGATCATTCAGCGCGCCGATCCGGGCCTGTACAACCTGCTGACCAACGGCGTGCTGCAGGCGCGGCTGGACTTCGACCGCTCCAAGCTGACGTGCCGCGCCATGGCGGAGAAGATGGCCGAGACAGCGGGTGGCCAGCTTGGCTGGAGCCAGATGGCCGAAGGCATGGCCTTGCGTGACGCGGTTGGCAGCAACGATGCCGTGTCGGCCGTCGAGCAGGCCGAGACGCGCCGCGGCAACGACGGCGTGCCCTGGGTGGGTGGCAGCAATGCTGGTGGCGCAGGCCAGTCCGCCATCCGGGTGGTCGGCGACGTCACCCGCGCGGGCTACAACCTGGTCAACGGTCGTGGCGTGACGGACACATCCTCCATCGCGTCCGCCAGTTGTGCGAGCCTGTCCTGCCAGACCTGGACGTCGCCGCAGCAGGCGACCGAATGGGCCACGCGGGTCCTCGGAGAGCAGGTGCAGCGCACCTGCGACTCCTGCACCAAGACCGAGACGGTGCCCGGCGTCGGGCTGACGCCGCTGATCCAGGAAGAGTACGAGGCGAAGCTGGAGGTCCTTCAGGAGCTGGTTTCCGGCACGCGCACTACCACCTTTGAGAACCTGCGCGAGGCTGGCAGCACGTCGCTGCCAATCACGCGTGGCGTGATCGAGGCGCTGCGCGACGAGCCGGACCAGGACCTTCTGGCGCGGCGCCTCGCGTCGGAGGTGGCGCTGTCGTCGGTGCTGGAAAAAGCGCTGCTGCTCCAGCGCACGCTGCTCACGGGCAAGAAGGAGCCCAACGTCGCAGCCAACGAACTCGCGGTCAAGGCCGTGAACCACGAGAGCGACACGCTCGACCGGGAGATCCGCAACCTGAAGACGGAGCTGGAGCTTCGGCGCGAGCTGGCAAACAACTCACCGATGGCCATCATCCAGCGGCACGGTACGCGCGCGGCAGGCTCGCGCGGCATCTACGAGGGTGATCCGGTACCCGACCGCCTCGACCAGTTGCAGAAGGGCAATCCAGGAGCCAGGCCATGAGCGCGGCGCGCATGACTTGGCGCCCCTTGCGCTGGCTGTTCAGCCGGCGCGCGGCGAAGGCGCTGCTGTGGACGGTGCTGATCGTTGCCGCCGCGGTCGCGGCCAACATCGCCGGCATCTACCTGGTCGGCAGCGTTGCCGGCTGGGAGCGGTGGCTCGCCGCCGCTGCGGGTTACTTATTCGTGTGGCGGCTGTGTCTATACGGGGCGACGGTGTACGGGTGGATCTGGATGCGCCGCCGGCTGCTGGTACGTGAGGACGACGCCCAGGCGCGGCACCGCCTGGTGCGCACCGAGATCGCAGGCGTCGTCGCCATCGTGGCGCTGGAAGCCAGCCTGTTGATGCAGGGCTGAGAGGAGATTCGGGCCATGACTCTGTTCACGACCGACTACCTGGAGTATTACCTTACGCTGGTGTCCTGGATCGTCAACAACGGCATCTGGGCCGTGCTGGTATCCAGCGGCGTCTTCGCGCTGCCTTTCGTGGCGATCATCGTGCAGGAGTGGTTGAAGGCCCGTGCAGAAGGCGCCGACGAGGGCAATAAAGGCGTGCTGAGCGCCGCCCGCATCGAGAACCGGGTCTTCGTCGCCATCGTGGTGGTGATGTTCGCGGGCATCCCGTTCATCGACGTGGACCTCAACACCATCCAGTACGACAGCTCGCGCTCGGCGCAATGCCAGGTCAGTGTGCCGCAGCCCTCGAATACCGGCTGGTCGCAATCTTTCAGCACCATCAACAACCAGTCGGCGAAGGTGCCGGTGTGGTGGGCGTTCATGCACGCGCTCTCGCGCGCCGTCACGGGCGCTTCAGTGGCAGCGATCCCGTGCGGCACGGACCTGCGGCAGATGCGCATGGAGATCGACGCGACTCGCATTGACGACCCAGTGTTGGCTCAGGAAGTAGCGGATTTCTCGCGGGATTGCTATGGGGCTGCGCGGGCGAAATTGTTCATGCAGCGGCCTCAACTCGATGAGCAGCAGCTGCACGACGTAACCTGGATCGGCTCACGCTTCTTCACGGACACGAACGGCTACTACGACACATACCGTTCCAGCACCCCGCGCGAGGACTGGCCCTATGACAGCACGCGCGACGCAGGGCTTGCGCAGGTGGCCAGCGGCGGCGGCTATCCGACCTGCAGGCAATGGTGGGCCGATGGCAGCAATGGACTGCGGGCACGCTTGCTGGGTCAGGTGGACCCGAGCCTGCTCAATCGCCTGGCGGGCTGGGCTGGCTTCCTGAGCCGTGCCGAGGTGGACGATTCGGTGATCCGCGCGATCGCGTCACCGCGACAGCAGAAGCTGAACCAAGGCAGCGTCTATACGGACTACGGTGGCCAGATCGAAATGACCGACCCAAACATCATCACCCGGGCGGCGGCCGACGTAGGACTGGCGGTAGGCTCGCTGGGCTACTTCCCCTCCATGGATGCAATGCGCCAGGCTCTTCCGATGGTGCTGGCGCTCTTGAAGATGGCGCTGGTTGTCTGCATTCCGGTGGTGCTCATGGTTAGCACCTACAACCTGAAAACACTCGTGACGGTCAGCGTGGTGCAGTTTGCGCTGTTCTTCGTGGATTTCTGGTTCCAACTCGCGCGCTGGATCGACAGCACCATTCTGGACGCGCTCTACGGATGGGGCTGGGGATGGAACCGGCCGCATACGAATTTCGATCCGGTCATGGGCCTCAACAATGCCTTCGGAGACATGCTGTTGAATTTCGTCATGGCGACGATGTTCATCGTGCTGCCCTTGTTCTGGGTAACCGCCTTGGGATGGGCGGGCTACGCCGTGGGGGGCATGTTGCAAGGGCTTGCTGCTGGTACGGCAGGCGCCAAAGCGGCCGGCGGCAAAGCCGCCGACATGGCCTTTGGCGGCGCTATGAAGTGGGCATCGACACCCAGCAAGAGGAAGTAGTGCCTTGCTTCTTCGCTAGGTCTCATCAGATGGATCATGTGAATCTATCCGATACTCATCGTGGGTATAGAGGCCAAAACCGGCGTGCCCGTGCCGCCACTCTGGTTCGGGCGGCTCCCATTCGACGGTATCGTGCCCCCGGGCCACAAACACCAGCGCGACCAGCAGCAACGCCAGCCAGAAAGCAACGTAGAGCAGCAGCCCCAGGACAGCCAGTTTGCCGGCCCACAGCAGCGCGGCGGCGGCAGCCAACGGCACACCCTTGGACACCAACCAGTTCGACGCCCGACGTTCGCTGCGCGCATAGGCGCGCCACCCGCGGCCAAGGGCGCGGCCGAGGCGTTCCGCAGTGCTGATGCGGGTCGTGGTGCTCATGGTCGTCTCCTGCTACTGAGGGATGCCTATTCCAATTTGGTCCATTTCATTCTGCTGCGGGCTTCAAAGTGCTTCATGACGCTTCGTCATCCGGTTCCACCGGGCCGGGGTCAGGCTCCACGTCGACGCGATACGTGGCAACGAAGTGCGGCCAGTCCACATGGTCCACCAGGTCGATGTCATCGACAACGCCTACCTTTGCTGCCGCACGCTCGAACAGGGCGATGCTCTTGGCGGGATAGTTGTTGCGCGACGGATAGAGCACCCCGTCGAACAGCGCTTGGCCGTCGTCTCCGAGAATTGCATGCACCTGGGCGGACACTTGCTGCGTGTGCGTGTAGTCGCGGCTGGCCAACTGCTCCAGGTTCAGGCCGAAGTAGCCCGCCATGACGCCCGGCGCCGTGAGGTCGGCCAAGAGCACATCGTCCATCACGCCTACTGCGCGCACCATCCGGGCCTGGACTTCTTTCAGCGCGATCGAGCGCTTCGTGTCCGCAAGCCACTGGTGCTTATGAAACACCGACTCCATCAGCGCCGTGGGCAGGTCGCGCCCCAGGTAGAGCACGCCGTAGGCCCGCGCCGGGTCATCGTAGCGATTGGTGCTGCTGCGGCCATAGTACAGCGGGCTGCCCCGATAGACGACGCGGCTCACATGCTGGAGCAGTTCACCGGCATCGATCAGGAACGAAGGCAGCTCGTGGCTCATGGCGATCTCGCTTCAATGCACCTGAACGCCCAGTACGTTGAACACGGCATCGGCCACGTCATCGATCGTGCTGTGCGTCACCGCATCCACCGGCGAGCGGCCGCCCAAGCCTTCGAGCGGTTCGGACAGCGCGCGGTAGATCGTCCAGGGGTCGATGCCCTCGACCTCCTGAAGCACGGTTTGGGTCAACTGCTGCTTTACCGGGTCGAGCTGCCAGTCGGGCAGCTTCTGACCGCGCGGCCCCACGTTCAGCGCCAACAGCCGACGGGCGAGGATGTCCTTGTAGATCTGCTGGCGCGACTTGTCCGCCAGCTTGGCGTACTCGGGGATCGGCAGGTTATGCGGCTGGTTGAAGGCTTCCAGCAACACGGCGCGGCCTCGCTGGACGTCGGTTTCAGTCGGTGCCCAGCGCGTTTCGGTGCGCAGCGCGGCCGCCTTGCGTGCCAGGGCCTGCCCCACCGTCTCTCCGTCCAAGTTGGCGGGCAGCTTCACCGCCTCCACGCGCTCGTGAATGAAAGCCTGCAACTCGGCCGCGAAAGCCGGCGCATCCCGGATTTCGACGGTATCCGCGAAGCGGCGCACATCCTCCACCGTGACGCGCGGCAGGCGATCGGCAATGAATTCAATGGCATTGGGCATGGTGATCTCCCAGGCAGGTTTGAGACAGGATTCACTCTAGTCTCTATTGTCGCTTTTGTCAACTTTGTCGCCTTTCGAGAACCTGCCCGGCGGAAGCGGCGTCCACTCAGCATAGAGCGCGACCAGCACCGGCTCGCCGTCCAATCCATTCCACCGAGTTCCCCATTGACGCTGGAATCGCATCCCGTGCCCCGCTATACCGAAACGGTGAAAGGCCAGAGGGCCGAAATGGCAAGGGAACGGGGTGCAAGGGGAAAGGCCCTACCTCGAAAAGGCCAAAAGGCCTCCCGATCGGCCCGTCATCAGGACACCCACATGCTTTCCCTGTTCCAGCGAAAACGGCCCGCGGTCGCTACCGCTCCAACGCCACCACCCGCATCCGACCTCCCGAAAGGGTTGATGCGGCCCGAGTCGGCCGCATCGCTGCTGGCCACCCCGCGTCGGCAGAAGCTGCTGGAGCACATCTGGCAGCGCACGTCTCTGTCGCGCAAGCAGTTCGCCGTCCTGTACCGCGCGCCGCTGGAGCGCTACGCCGAACTGGTTCAGGCCTTCCCGGCTTCCGAATCGCATCATCATGCGTACCCGGGCGGGATGCTCGACCATGGCCTGGAGATCGTTGCCTATGCCCTCAAGCTGCGGCAGTCCCATCTGCTTCCCATCGGCGCAAGCCCCGAGGACCAAGCTGCGCAGGCTGAAGCCTGGACTGCTGCGGTCGCCTATGCCGCGTTGTTGCACGACATCGGCAAGATCGCCGTCGATCTGCACGTCGAACTGGCCGATGGCTCGCTGTGGCACCCGTGGTACGGTCCGCTGCACCAGCCGTACCGCTTCCGCTACCGCGACGATCGCGAATACCGCCTGCACAGCGCGGCGACGGGCTTGCTCTACCGCCAACTGCTGGACACCCAACTCCTGGACTGGCTCAGTGACTATCGCGACCTGTGGGGACCGCTGCTCTACGTCCTGGCCGGCCAGTACGAGCATGCCGGTGTGCTGGGCGAACTCGTGGTGCAGGCCGACCGCGCCTCCGTGGCCCAGGAACTGGGCGGCGATCCGGCGCGCGCCATGGCCGCGCCCAAGCACGCGCTGCAACGCAAGCTGCTTGACGGGTTGCGCTACCTGCTCAAGGAAGAGTTGAAGTTGAATCAGCCCGAGGCCTCCGATGGCTGGCTCACCGAGGATGCCTTGTGGCTGGTGAGCAAGACGGTCTCGGACAAGCTGCGCGCGCACCTGTTATCGCAGGGCATCGATGGCATCCCTGCGAACAACACCGCCGTCTTCAACGTGCTGCAGGACCACGGCATGTTGCAGCCCACACTGGACGGGAAGGCGGTCTGGCGGGCGACCGTGACCAGCAACGCCGGCTGGACCCACTCATTCACGCTGCTGCGCCTCGCACCTGCGCTGATCTGGGAGGCTGGCGAGCGACCGGCGCCGTTCGCCGGGACGGTAGCGATCGACACGTCACCTGTCGAGAAGCACGCCGCTGCGGCATCGTCGCCGGAGGTCGCGGCGAAACCGACCCCAGGAGGTCAGGAATCGCCGCCATGGGAAGGCGGCAGCGCTGCTGACCCAATTATCGCCCCCCTGGCTGAGGCCATGCCCGACGTCATGGAGGATCTGCTGACGATGGTAGGAATGGGCGATTCGTCCGCCACACAGCAGGATGAGTCAACCATCCCCACCGAACTCTCTGCCACACGCCCTGAAGCACCACCACCATCGATCGTGGCATCTTCACCCTCATCACCGGCGCCCGCGGCCACACCAGCAGCGACAACGGTGCAGCCATCTGGCGAGCACTTCATGGCATGGCTGAAACAGGGGATTGCCTCGCGTCGGCTCATCATCAATGACGCGAAGGCACTCGTGCATACCGTCAGCGATACCGCATACTTGGTCAGCCCAGGAGTGTTCCAGCGATACGCTCAAGAGCATCCGCAGTTGGCAGCCATTGCCCGCCAGGAAAAACTGGAGCCGTGGCAGTGGGCACAAAAGCGCTTCGAGAAGCTGGCCGCGCACCGCAAGCAGGCCAGCGGCCTGAACATCTGGACTTGTCACGTCTCAGGGCCGCGCAAATCGCGGCAGTTGCACGGCTACCTGTTGACGCAGCCCGGTGCGTTGTTCGAGCGAGTGCCGCCCAACAACCCCTACTTGTGCCTCTTCAACGAGGAGGCGGGGCGTGAAGTCTCGCTGGCTGCGAAATGAGGATATCCAGTGGGCGCGGTCCGGATGCCCGCTCTTCGGTGCACAGGTCAGAGCGTAACCCCATGGGAAATGCCCTGCTGCGCCGCCCGGTATCGTCCGGGGGTCATACCCGTCCAGTGGCGGAACGCGCGGTGGAAGACGGCAGGGGCACTGAAGCCCAAAGCATCGGATATCTCCTCCAGTGAGCTGTCGTTGCGCACAAGGTGGAGGATGGCCAGATCCCTGCGCAACTCATCCTTGATGCCCTGGAACGACAGCCCTTCCTGCTGCAGCTTGCGCATCAATGTCCGCGAGGACATGTGCAGCCGGCTGGAAACATCGTCCAGCGTCCGTCCGAGATCCACATGCAGCAGCTCACGCACCTTCAGCCGGAGGGCGTGCTGGTGGTAGGAGGTGAAAATCCAGTCGCGCGGCGCCCGCTCCAGGAAGCTGCGCGCGTCGGACGCGCTGCGTTTCGGCCGGACCTTTGCGAGTTCGGCGTGAAAGGTGATCTGAGAGAGGGGTCCGCAGAAATCGATCGGGGCCGGAAACAGGATCGAATAGTCGGCTGCAAATGATGGGCGTGGAAAAGCGAAGGCCACACTGCGCACCGGGACCTCTCGGCCGGCGAGCCATGACACGATGCCGTGCGTCAGCTTCAGCATCAGTGCGTGCCCGAATCGGTTCCCCCCCGCTTTGGAAGACCGCGGGACAAGTTCCAAGCGCAAGGAGGCGTCTGCCTTCGTGAGACTCAGCCTGTAGTCGTCCAGCAGCAGGTTCCAGACCTGCGTGAAGCGATACAGCGCTACCTCGATGCTTGGCGCGTCCATGACCGCTCGGACGATGTACTTCAAAGCGCCGGTCCGTATGGGCCGGCTCCACAGTCCCATCATTTCATCGCCGGTGGCAGCGGCGCTTCGTCGGTACAGCCCGACCAGTTGATCGTGCGTCAGACGCGAGCCGGGGTGGCTGATGAATGCCTTCACGATGCCGGCCTGCTGCAGGCAGCGATCCAGGGCCTGGTCCGAGCACAGCGAGCGCAGGCTGCGCAGCAGGTCCTCCACCAGATCGCATGAGACCGTGGCCGCCGCGACGGCATTTGGGCTCGCAGGAAGTCCTCTTGGCGGCCTGACGAGATTGTCAGTTTTTGCAAATTTCACGGCGCTATTGGCAATTGAGCCCAGCATCCCCGGTAAGTAATCTACGGGCATGGAAAAGGTAAAGGCCCCTCAATAGTATCGGCTGCGAGGTTCGACCGCGATTCCGGCGGTCTCTCTGCACTTCGCGCCCAGGCCAGGCTCAGTGCGCAAGAATTGGCAACATTGGCATAGATCCTCGGCCTTGAACGGATGGTCCGCTTCAGTGCGGGCCATGCCGTCACCGCAGCGGCGAGGCGGCCGATGCCTGCCGGACCGAGCATATCGACCTGCCCGCCGCAGACCACCATGTTCATGACCCACTGCAAGGAGAACTTCATGTCCGAGCCCATTCTGCTGACCTCCGAACAAGACAACATCGGCATCGTCACGCTCAACATGGCGCACAAGCGCAACGCGCTCAATGAGGAAGCGATCGCCGCCATCGACGCCTATTTCTCAGCGGTGCCCAGCCACATCCGGGCCATCCTCCTGACGGCCAAGGGCGATCACTTCTGTGCCGGCCTGGACCTCAAGGAACATCACGACAAGGCACGCAGCGGCGTCGAGTTCATGCGCGTCTGCCAGGGCTGGCACCGCGCGTTCGACAAGATCCAGCATGGCGGCATTCCCGTGGTCGCCTGCCTGCAGGGAGCGGTCGTGGGCGGCGGGCTGGAACTGGCCAGCGCAGCCCACGTGCGCGTTGCCGACAGCCGCACCTTCTTCGCACTGCCCGAGGGCACCCGAGGCATCTTCACGGGCGGCGGCGCCACGGTGCGCACTGCGCGGATCATCTCCGCCCCTCGCATGGTGGAGATGATGCTCACCGGACGGGTCCTCGATGCGCGGGAGGGCCGCGAACTGGGTTTGGCCCACTACGTATGCGACATCGCGAAAGGCGACACGCCCGCACCCGAGTTCGCCCTGACCCTCGCAAAGAAGATCGCGGGCAATGCGCCCCTTTCAAACTACGCCATCGTCAGCGCCATCAGCCGCATCGCCGACATGTCGGCCACGGACGGGCTGTTCACCGAGGGGCTGGTGATGGCCATGATCCAGCAGGGTGACGATGTGCAGGAGCGCCTGGGCGATTTCGTGAACAAGAAGGCGCACAAGGTCCAACTGAATGCTTGATCTTCAAGACGCGCGCTACCGGCCTCGGCCAGCGATGCGCGACCGCGTCATGGCTGGGCTCAGGTCACTTGCAAGGACCCCCTGGCGCCCATCAGCAACTCCACCACATCGGGTGCGTTGATGACGCTAAAACGCGGGTCCATCTGCGCGGCGGTCATACCGTTGTGGATCATGCACGAGCCGCAGATGGCAATGCGACCTCCCTTTTCCAAGAATTTCTCCAGCAGATCGGCAACGGGTTCGAAAGGCTTGCCGATGTCCAATCCAGCGGCCGCGCCGGGTTGTCCCAGTTCCACGGCTTCCACCATCAGGATGATGGTCGCCGTATGTCCCTTGAGCAGCGCGTTGAGCGCCATGATGAAGGTCACGGTCACCTTGTTGGGATTGCTTCTTCCGTCAAAAATGGTCGCAACGAAGTCGGTGGTCTGCATGGCTAGGTCCTTGTGATAAACAGCGACTGTGGGGATGCGAGTTGGAGGGTGCAAAGCTCTGGCACCGGATGCAGGCGGTCCGCGGCGCCGCACGACGGACCGGGCCCAGGCTACGGGGCGCTGGCCGGCGCGCCCGGAATGCTGGACAGCGCCGCGAACTCGTTGAAGGCGGCCACCGCGTTCGATGCGTACATCGCCGACGGACCCCCTCCCATATAGATGGCCACGCCCAGGGCCTCATGGACCTCCGCAGCCGTCGCGCCGAGCTTGACCAATGCCTTGGCATGAAAGCCGATGCAGCCATCGCACCGCGCGGCCACGCCGATCGCCAACGCGATCAGCTCTTTCGTCTTGGCGTCGAGTGCGCCGTCGGCGATCGCTGCCTTGCCCATCTCACCAAAACTCTTCATGACCTGCGGCACTCCCTTGTGCAGGGGCGCCAGGTGAGCCACCACGTCCTGCGTCAGTTGCCGGTAACTTGTCGTCATCGCGAACTCCTCATGGTTTTGGAACATCGAATATGAAACCGGGTTGACCCGCACGCTCGACCGGACCCAGACGGCTTCATGGCGCAGCGGCCGCCGCCGACTGCCGGCGGTTGCGCCAAGCCAGCCAACCCAGCAGGGCCAGCACGAGCGCGATGAGGGGCAGCATCAGGCCGTTGATGGTTTCCCAGCCCGAGGTGTTCAGCAGCCGGCCCGACCCGAACGAGGCGACGGCCACGGTGCCGAACACCAGGAAATCGTTGAGTGCCTGCACCTTGGCGCGCTCGGGCGCGGTGTAGCAGTCGGTCACCAGCGCCGTGGCGCCGATGAAGCCGAAATTCCAGCCCACGCCCAGCAGGATCAGCGAGCCCCAGAAGTGCAGAAGTTCGAGGCCGGCCAGGGCCAGCAGGCCAGAGGTGCCGATCAACACCAGTCCGCACGCCGTGATGGCGGTCTTGCCGAAACGCGCGATCAGGTGGCCGGTGAAGAAGCTCGGCGCAAACATGGCGAGCACGTGCCACTGGATGCCCAGCGCCGCCTCGCCCACGGTGTGGCCGCAACCCACCATGGCCATCGGCGCGGCCGTCATGATGAAAGCCATCAGGCCGTAGGACACGATGCCCGCCGTGACGGCCACGACGAAGCCTGGACTGCGCGCGATCACTGCCAGCGGGCGCGCCGCGCCCACGACGGCGGACGCCTGGGGCGGCGGCATGCGCAGCATCAGCAGCAGCGGCAAGGCCAGCAGCGCCAGGCCCGCCTGCCCGAGGAAGCTGCCAGCGAACGGCGCCATGGGCCAGGCGTCGCGCGTCCAGATGACGACCTGCGGGCCGATGACCGCGGCGATCAGGCCGCCGATCATGATGCGCGAGATGACGGTGGCGCGCTGCGGCGGCGGCACCGCATCGCTGGCCGCGAAGCGGTAGCTCTGCACGCACGCGCCGTAGAAGCCAGCCATCGCCGTGCCCACGCAGAAGGTCTCGAAACTGCCCCACAGGACGCCCAATGCGGCGATGAGCCCGGACACCGAACCCAGCAGCGCCCCCAACGCATAGGCCGCGCGCCGGCCCAGACGACGCATCAGCAGGGCCGCAGGGATGGTCGACAGCGCCAGCCCCAGGTTGTAGAGGCTGACCGGCAGTGTGGCCAGCGAAGGGTTGCTGGCCAGCATCTGACCCACGATGCCGCCCAGCGAAATGATGATGGGTGGCGCGGCGCCGCCCAGCGATTGGGCGGCCATCAGCAGGCCCACATTGCGGCGGGCATCTGTCGCAGCGGGCGGTGGCAGCGAAGCAGGTGGCGTCATGAACGAATCAGGAATGAGGTGTCAGGCGAACCCACGCCGCAGCATGAGAACACCGGCAGGAAGACCTGCCGCACTTCCTGCCTTCGAGGAAGTGCCTTGATATTTTATTAGCTTATGCTAAATTAGATACATGTTAAATACAAGCTGCCATGATGGTTGACAAGAAAGACCAGTCGTTTCTACAGGACGGCGCGGCCAAGGCTGCGGCCATGCTGCGGACGGTCGGCAATGAGCATCGCCTGCTCGTTCTCTGCCTGCTGATCGAGCATGGCGAGATGACCGTCGGTGCCCTGCACGAAAACGTGGCGCTGAGCCAGTCCGCCTTGTCCCAGCACCTGGCCAAGATGCGCGAGGAAGGCCTGGTGACCTATCGGCGAGAGTCGCAGACCCTGCACTACCGTATCGACAACCCCGACGTGGCCAAGCTCATCGCCACGCTCAAGGCCATCTTCTGTCCCTGATCCACCCTCGGAGGCCATTGCCATGTCCCTGAAATCCATCTCGCCCCAAGCTGCCAGCGAACTCATGAACCAGGGTGCCGTTCTGGTGGACATCCGTGCGGCGGACGAACATGCCCGTGAGCGCATCGCGCAGGCACGCCATGTGCCGATGGACCGCTTGCGAAGCGGCGGCCTGCCGCTCGACGGCGCTTCGGCAATCATCTTCCACTGCCGCTCGGGCAACCGGACGCGGGTGAACGCCCCGACGCTGGGGGCATGCACGGCCTGCGAGGCCTACGTGCTTGAAGGCGGGCTGGACGCCTGGAAGAAGGCCGGCCTGCCCGTCGTGGCGGACGCCTCTCAACCCCTGGAGCTGCAACGGCAGGTGCAGATTGTTGCGGGGTCCTTGATCGTGCTGGGTGCCGTGCTGGGCGCCACGATTTCGCCATGGTTCCATGTGCTTTCGGGCTTCGTGGGCGCGGGGCTGGTCTTCGCCGGTGTCTCGGGGTTCTGTGGGCTCGCGCGCGTGCTGATGCGCATGCCCTGGAACCGCCGCGCGCTGGCCGGCTGAGTCTACGGGTGGGGAAGCGATTTCTTCACTCGGCCGCCGGTCGGCAAGAACATGCGACGGCAAGTTTTTAATTTTGAGTTAATTCGACCCGGACACCATCTGGCATGTGAGAACGACCCACAAACATCCGATCAAGGGAGCTTGGGCGACAACAGACGGGTCATACATTCAGCGAGGCAAAGACACCGTGAAGATCGAACCCTTCTTTGACGAGGACACCAGCACCTTCAGCTACATCGTGCTGGACACGAAAAGCGGTCAGTGCGCCATCATCGACAGCGTGCTCGGCTACGATCCTAAATCCGGCCGCACCTCGCGCGCCGGCGCGGACCGCATGGCCGAGCGCGTGCGGGAACTGGGGGCGAGCGTCCAGTGGATTCTGGAGACGCATGTGCACGCAGATCACCTGAGCGCCGCGCCGTATCTCCATTCGTGCCTGGGCGGCCGAACCGGCATTGGGGCGAACATCCGTACCGTACAGCAGGTGTTCGGCCAGCTCTTCAACGCCGAGCCGGCCTTCGCGCGTGACGGCCGGCAGTTTGATCGTCTGTTCGACGACGGCGAGACCTTCATGCTCGGCACGCTGCAGGTGCGGGCCATGCATACCCCCGGCCATACGCCCGCTTGCATGACCTATCTGGTCCAGGACAACGCCACACCTGAAGCGCCTGCCGCAGCCTTCGTGGGCGACACGCTGTTCATGCCCGACTATGGCACGGCGCGTTGCGACTTTCCGGGTGGCGACGCGCGCACACTGTTCCGCTCGATCGGCCGCGTGCTGTCGCTGCCGCCGGAGACCGTGCTCTACATGTGCCACGACTACCGCCCCGGGGGGCGCGAGCTTCAATGGAAGACCACCGTGGCCGAGGAGCGTGCGCACAACATCCATGTGCGTGACGGCATCAGCGAGGATGACTTCGCGGCCACGCGCGAGCAGCGCGACGCCACGCTGGCGATGCCCGTGCTTCTGCTGCCCTCCGTGCAGGTGAACATGCGGGCCGGCGAGTTGCCGCCTGCCGAATCCAACGGCGTCCACTACCTCAAGATTCCCATCGATGCCCTCTGAGAGCGGCACCGACCGGCTGAAAGGACAATTTCCGGGCAGGAGACCCTCATGGACATCAAAGCCTTGGACCAGGGACTGGCCGTCAGCGGCCAGATCGCTGCCACCGACCTGCAGGCCATCGCCGAGGCTGGCTACCGCTCGGTGATCTGCAATCGGCCCGATGGAGAAGCGGGCGATCAGCCCGGCTTCAGCGAAATCGAGCAGGCCGCCCAGTCACTGGGTATGGCGGCGACCTACCTGCCCGTCGAGTCCGGCAAAGTGACCGACCAGCAGGCCCAGGCCTTCGGGACGCTGATGACGCAACTGCCCGGCCCGGTGTTCGCCTACTGCCGCACCGGCACGCGCTCGGCCACGCTGTGGGCGCTGAGCCAGGCGCAGCGTCAGCCGTTGGCCTCCATCCTCGAAGCCGCGCGCGGTGCCGGCTACGACCTGTCCGGCGTGGCCCGGCGCATCGCCAACGGCGGGCGCACACCCACCGAAGTCGTGGACGCCACGCATGACATCGTGATCGTCGGCGCGGGCGCGGCGGGCATCGCGGTGGCGTCCAGCCTGCTCGCGCGCAAGCCGGACGCGGACATCGCCGTCATCGACCCGGCGGATGTGCACTACTACCAGCCGGGGTGGACGATGGTGGGCGCGGGCATCTTTCCGCCTGCGCACACGGCGCGCACGATGGCGAGCGTGCTTCCGCGCGGCGTCAAGTGGATCAAGATGGCCGTCGCCGCGTTCGAGCCCGAGCGCGACGCCCTCGTGCTCGATGGCTGCCGCGTCGTCAAGTACCAGCAGCTCGTGGTCTGCCCGGGCCTGAAACTCGACTGGAACGGCATCGAGGGCCTACCTGAAACACTGGGCCGCAACGGCGTCACCTCCAACTACCGCTACGACCTCGCGCCCTACACCTGGGAACTGGTGCAGAACCTCAAGAGCGGCCAGGCCCTGTTCACGCAGCCGCCCATGCCCATCAAATGCGCGGGTGCGCCGCAGAAGGCGATGTACCTCTCGGCCGATCACTGGAAGCGGCAGGGCGTGCTCAAGAACATCCACATCGAGTTCTGCAACGCGGGAGGCGTGCTCTTCGGCGTGCCGGACTACGTGCCCGCGCTCATGGAGTACGTGAAGGCTTATGGCATCGATCTGCAATTCAGCAACCAGCTCGTGGCCGTCGATGGCGCAGCGCATGAAGCCACCTTCATCCGCACGAACGCCGACGGCACCAAGGAGCGCGTCACCCGTCCATTTGACCTGCTGCACGCCGTGCCGCCACAGAAGGCGCCGGACTTCATCCGAGTGAGCCCGCTGGCGGACGCTGCGGGCTGGGTGGACGTGGACCCGTCGAGCCTGCGCCACAAGAAGTACGCCAACGTCTTCGCACTCGGCGACTGCACCAACACCACCAATGCCAAGACTGCTGCGGCCGCACGCAAGCAGGCGCCGGTGGTCGCGCACAACCTGCTCGCCGCCCGGAGCGGGTCCACGCGCCTGGCCAGCTATGACGGCTATGGCTCCTGCCCGCTCACTGTCGAGCGCGGCAAGATCGTGCTGGCGGAATTTGCCTACGGCGGCAAGCTGGCGCCTTCGTTTCCGAAATGGTTCATCGACGGCAAGCGGCCGTCATCGCTGGCGTGGCTGCTGAAGGAACGCATCCTGCCGCCGGTCTATTGGGACGGCATGCTCAAGGGCCGCGAATGGCTCGCGCATCCTGTCCTCTCGGACGGGTGAGCCGCCGCATGCGTCATCGCCGGGACATGGGAAACCGACGCTCATAGTGCGGGCGAAAGGAGGAGCGGCATTCGGCCCTCCGAGCCTCAACAGCGGCTATCCCTGCCAGGGGAGACTGTCCTTCGGGATGCGGGTGGTTATAACGGATACGTGCGTCCACTGTGATTTCCTGGCACTAGGCGAACAAGCGATCGTCCCGCCCCCTGCCGATGCTGACCCCAGGCGCAGCGCCGGTGTCTGCCGCGAGGCGGCCGAGACCTTCGCGTCACGACGATTCGAATATCCGGGCCGACTGTATTTGGATCTCGCCATCCAGACAGTCCACGGTCAAAGAGCGCGGGGCACCTCGAAAAACACTCTTAACTTTCGCTTAATCGAGGCTGACCATCATTCCCGTGATTCACATGCGACATTCATAAAAACAATGCTGAGGCAAGCCCTGATGGAACACTATCGCCAACACCAGTGGTTGGCATCGGAACCAATTCGGATGGTTGCGCGCCATTTCTGGAGCGCCCATGAATGAAAGCCTAGGGTTTCTCCTTGCTCTGAGCTTTATCGTCTCGCTGGCGGCTCTGGGCGCGTTGATCTGGTCCATCGTGACGCGCCAGATCCATGCGGGAAAGAAGGAGGCTTCGACCATATTTCTGGAGGGCGAGGCCGGCTCCCCGGATGATCCATCTTCATTCGATGAAGGGGCGGCCGAGCATCGATTCGACGCCTTGCGTGCCGGCGTCGACGCCCCGGGTCGGAACGTCGTACTGGTCCTGTCCATCGCTTCCTTCCTGTTCCTGATCGTTGGCTCGCTGTTCGGGATGATCGCCTCGCTGAAGTTGCACTGGCCCGACTGGCTGGCGAGTCAGGCGTTCACCACCTTCGGGCGCGCGCGCACCGTCCATCTGAATCTGGTCGCGTACGGCTGGCTGTCCACAGGGGGCATAGCGGTCGCGCTCTGGATCATCCCTCGCATGTTTCATACGCCCCTGCGAAGGCCCGCAATGGCGATGGTGGGCGCGGTGCTGTGGGCCCTCGGCGTGGCGGCCGGTGCCATTGCCATTGCCAATGGATGGAGCGACGGCCTGGAGTGGCTCGAAATCCCATGGCAGATCGACATCGTCCTGGCCCTCGGCGGCTTCTTCATCGCATGGTCCGCCATCGCGACGACCCGAAAACGCAACGTTCACCACATCTACGTCAGCGGCTGGTACTACCTCGCGGGACTGGCATGGTTCCCCATTCTGTTCTTCATCGCGAATATCCCGGGCCTGCATTCAGGCGTGCAGCAAGCCACCACCAACTGGTGGTTCGCGCATAACGTGCTTGGCCTCTGGCTGACACCGCTGGGGCTGGGTGCTGCCTATTACCTGATTCCCAAGATCATCGGCAAGCCGATCTATTCGTATAGCGTTTCGCTGCTGGGCTTCTGGGGCCTTGCCTTGTTCTACAGCCAGGTGGGTATTCATCACCTGATCGGTGGGCCCGTGCCGACGTGGGTGGTCACGCTGTCGATCGTGCACAGCGTCATGATGTTCATTCCTGTCATCGCGGTGGCGATCAATCAGCACGTGACGGTCGCGCAGAATTTCTGGGCGTTCAAGGAGTCCATGGCGCTGCGCTTCGTGTCCACGGGCGCATTGATGTACACGGCCGCATCCTTCCAGGGATCGCTGGAGGCTGTACGGGCCATCAACTCGATCACCCACTTCACGCACTACACGGTGGGGCATGCGCACCTGGGAGCTTACGCATTCGTCTCCATCGTGCTGTTCGGCGCCTTCTACTATCTCTTGCCCTACCTGACGGGCAAGAACTGGCCCTGTCCGCGACTCATCGCCATCCACTATTGGCTGACGGTCCTGGGTTTTCTGATCTATTTCCTGTCATTGACCATCGGCGGTTTCCTGCAAGGCATGTCGCTGCTCGATCCACAGACCAGTTTCGCTGACATCACCCGCAACATCGTGCCGTATCTCGAAGGTCGATCGGTGGGCGGCGGCATGATGACGCTGGGACACTTCGTCTTTGCCTTCCATGCGATGGCCCTACTCTGGTCGAAACGGCGAGGTGACGCATGAACCGGCTGATTCCATTGTTCGTCGGCGCTGTCGGAATCTTGGTGTTCGCGACCGTCATGCTCGTGGTGCTCCCCGGCCTGCAGGTCCGTACGGTCCAGGCACCTGCGCAGTTGCAGAACTACACGATCGAACAGCTAAGAGGCCGTGCGCAGTACGTGGCCAATGGCTGTGTCTACTGTCACAGCCAGCAGCCTCGTTCGAGTGGCCAGACGCTGGCGGATCAGGCCCGGGGCTGGGGAAGGCCGTCCACGCCGGGCGACTACGCCTACGACGCTCCCCAACTGCTCGGGACGATGCGCACCGGCCCCGATTTGCTGAATGTCGGGGTGCGCCTGCCGAGCCGGGACTGGCAATTGACCCACCTGTACCAGCCCAGGGCCATCTTCGACTGGAGCATCATGCCTTCGTACCCCTTCCTCTTCGAGGTCAAGGAGAAGGCCGCGCCCGGCGAGGTCGTGGTCAAGTTGCCGCAGGAGTACCGTCCCGCGGACGGGAAAGTGGTGGTGGCCCGACAGGAGGCGCTCGACCTGGTCGCGTACCTGTTGAGCCTGGACCGTTCCTACCCCGTCAGCGCCAAAGAGGCGACATTGCGTGATCGTGGCTACGATCCGAAAACTCAGAAGGGCCCGCGTCAATGAGGGGCGAGATGAAATCCGAGCTGAGCGGCAAGGGGCGTCGTGTTCAAGACGTAGACCCGACATTCGACCCCTGGGAGCAATCGCGTCCCATTCCCTTGTTTGTGCTGGCCATCTTCCTGGCGCTGGCGATCTGGGGCGCTTTGAGCTACATCGCCGACCTGGCGCCGAATCGCGGGGCGGCGATTGGCGGGACCGTTGCGCCGAAGCAGCAGGCGCCCGCAGTTCCCGATGACGCGCCGGTGCTCGTCTTTCAGGGCAACGACATCGTCTGGGCCTGCGCGTCATGTCACGGCGACCACGGTGCTGGCGCGGGGCTGACGCCCGCGCTGGCCGGCCTGTCCGAAGCCTACATCGCGAAGCAACTCCACGACTTCGCTACCGGAAGCCGCCCCAACGAGTCCATGCGGTACGTGGCCAGTGCAATGAGCGCCGAGGAGATCGGGCAAGTCTCGGCCTATTACGCTGCGCTGCCGCACGTTGCCGGGCCGCCCGTCGATCTGGGCGGAGACGCGGCGCGTGGAGAGGCACTGAGCCGAACGGGCGACTGGAAAAAGGATATCCCGGCGTGCGTGACCTGTCATGGCCAGCAGGGTGAGGGTGTCGGCGGCCATTTCCCTGCGCTGGCGGGTCAGCAGCCCGAGTACATCTTCCACCAGTTGGTCTCATGGAAAGGCGGCCATCGCCACAATTCGCCGCAATCCTTGATGGATGACATCGCGTCGCGCATGTCGGACCAAGACATGCGCGATGTGGCTCAGTATTTCGGATCTTTGCGTCCGGGCAGCAAAGGAGGCAATCATGACGAACAACGGTGATCGCCGCTCTGCGCACACGGGGACACTCCGGCGTGCCGGTTATGCTGCGGCGCTGGGTCTCCTGCTGTTTTCGGCAGGTTACGGCGTCTACGAGAGCGGCGTGATGGGGTATCTGTACAGCGCGATCAGCGGCAAAACGGTCACGATTCCTTCGGCCGCGCCCTATTCGAGAGCAGATATGGAAGCTGCTCGCAAGGCCTACGCAAAAGACGCCAAGGCGTCTCCGCCCGGTATGCCCGTCGGTGCGGACGGCTACTACCTCCCGCCTGCGGAGGATGACATTCCGAAAGGACCCTATGGCGATGCCATCCGGCGAGGAATGAAAATCTTCACCGACACTGGCGCCATGGTCAAAGACCACGTGGGCAATTCGCTGGCCTGCGCGAACTGCCACCTCGACTCGGGACGGCGAGAGAATGCCGCACCGATGTGGGCGGCCTATGCGTCCTACCCCGCTTTTCGCAGCAAGACCGGGACCATCAGCACGCTCGAAGACCGGATCATGGGCTGTTTCACCTATTCGATGAACGCCCAGGCGTCGTCCTCCGGGAAACCGCCGCCCGCTGGCAGCGATGTGTACCGCGATCTCATGACCTATATGGCCTGGATGGCCGATGGGCTGCCCGCCGGCAACAAGCCGCGCGGAGCGCTCTATCCCAAGGTGCCGAAACCAAAGGACGACTACGACGTGGGCCGAGGTCTGGCGGTCTATCAACAAAATTGCGCACTGTGCCATGGTCCTGATGGACAGGGCACGCGGGAGGAAAACGGCAAGATGAGATTTCCCCCGCTTTGGGGACCCGAGTCGTACAACTGGGGCGCCGGCATGGCCCGCATCGATACTGCAGCGGGCTTTATCTGGGCGAACATGCCGCTTGGAAAGCCATACAGTCTGACAGAACAGGAGGCCTGGGACGTGGCGGCATTCATCAACAGCCACGAACGCCCCAAGGACACACGCCAGACCGGAACCGTGGCTGAGGCGCTGGAGAAATACCACGAAGGTGAGCAAAGCTACTACGGGAAGGTCGTGGGCGGAAAACTGCTTGGGGTTGGAACGGATGCCAAGAGCGGACCGTAGTTCCGGTGGGGATTTCGACTATGAGCAGGCCCGTGTGGCGGGCCGGATGGTGTTTTTCGTAGACGGGCTTTGGTGCGTGAGCTGTGCGATGGCCTTGCAGCGCGTCCTGCAGCGTGTGCCCGGCGTGGTCTCGGCGACGGTGAATTTCACCTCCGGTTCGGCGCTGGTGACCTGGGTCCCGGAGTCGATCGACTTCCCCTTGCTGCTGCGAAAGGCCGAGGGTCTGGGCTACGCACTGTCCCCGTTGAAAGGCAGCGACGAGCTGGAAGCGGCCCTGCAGCGGCAGGCCAGGAAGATCCGCTTGCAGTTGACCGTCGCGGTCGTCTTCGGGATGTGGAGCATGCTGGGCTCATGGGTGCTTTACCTGAACGCCGACGAGGCGGCGGCGCTCGTCATCGCCTGGGCCAGCGTCGTAGCAAGCCTTCCCGTCGTCGGATATTCGGCGTGGGATTTCTACCGCGCCGCCGCCCGTTCGCTGCGCGCCGGGATCGCAGGGATGGACGTCTTTGCCTCTGTTGCTGTCCTTGGCTCCCTCTTTGTGTCGGTCGGGTCCCTGGCCATGGGGTCCGTGGCGATTTACACCGACGCCGCCACCATGTTGATCACTTTTCTGCTGATCGGAAGATTGATCGAAATCCATGCCCGGCAGGAGAGCGGACTTGCCGTACAAGCATTGCGCAGCCTTGCGCCGGAAACCGCGACGAAGCTGACTTCTGCCGGCGGCGAAAAGGCCGAGAGCACCGTCCTGCTGGCAGAGCTCGCGCCCGGTGATACCGTTTTGATACGCGCCAACGAGCGCATCGCGGTCGATGGCATCGTCGTAGCGGGACAGTCGGCCGTCGATCTCTCGCTGCTGCAAGGCGAGTCCGCGCCTCGCAGCGTTCAGCCTGGCGAACGGGTCTTCGCCGGGTCCGTGAACCTGCGCGGACCTCTGACGGTCCACGTGACCGCCGGTGCGGGGGACCGACGATTGGACGTGCTCGGCCTGCGCATGCTTGAGCTGTTTGGCGCTCGTTCGTCGTTGTCCGAGACGGCCGAGCGCTTCGTCCGGATACTGCTCCCGGTCGTGGTGACGGCATCTCTGCTCGCCTTCGTCCATTACCTGTGGAACGGCTCAAGCGCAGACCAGGCGTTGCTCGGTGCGCTGAGCCTTCTGGTCGCAGCCTGCCCTTGCGCGGTCGGTCTGGCGATGCCGCTGGCCTACGCCTTTACCTGCCGCGAGGCCGCGCGGCGCGGCGTCCTCCTGAGAGACTCCGCGAGCGTCGAAGCGCTCGCCAGGGCAAGGATCATGGCGTTCGACAAGACCGGCACATTGACGTGCGGTCAGATGCGTATCGTCAGCATCCAGACGCGGCACGGGGGGGCCGAACAGGACCTCATCGACCTTGCGGCAAGGGCCGAGGCCGGCGTCGCGCACCCCATTGCACACGCGGTGGTCCTCGCGGCCCGGCAGTCTGGAATGAGCAGCGCGTGCGAGCCCGACGGATGCCAGGTGACGGCGTGCGCGAAAGGCGTGACGATGCATGTCCCCGGCGGCGAGACCGTGTGGGTGGGTGAAAGGCATTGGCTGCTCGCCGCGGGAGTCGAGGGCATGCCGCCGGAAGATGGCCTGCCAGGGCTGGTACACGTAGCCAATGGCCGGGATTGGCTCGGCTCCTTGCGTCTGCAGGATGCCCCTCGCGACGACGCCCGTTCGTCACTGCAGCGGTTACGTGCGCAGGGATTGAAACTCTGGTTGCTGACCGGGGATTCCAGCGCAGCGTCCGAACGCCTGACGGCTGACCTGGGCATAGACTTCGACCGGGTCGAGGCCGATTGCTCTCCGGAAGAAAAAGCCGACATCGTGGCAAAGAGCCCAGCGCCTGTCGCATTCGTGGGCGACGGCGCCAACGATGGCCTGGTCCTGGCCCAGGCAGCCTGCGGAATCGCCATCCCAGGATCGAGTTCCGTGGCTGTTTCCGCAGCCGGGGTGGTGATCGCGCACGGCAGCGTGGGCGCTGTCGTCGAGACCCGTGAGTTGGCTCGCAAGTTTGATCGCATCGTCCGGCAGAATCTCGCATTTTCCGTCGTGTACAACCTCGCCGTGATTGTCGTGCTGTTCGAAGCAGGCGTGACGCCCTTTGCCGCCGCGCTCGCCATGCTGGCCAGCAGCGCGTCGGTGCTCCTGAACACCTGCAGGCTGCTGCAGGGCCGCGTCGTCTGTGACAAGTCGATGCAGGCCAAGCCGGCTGCGTCCTGAAAGGAGCACTGGAATGCTCAGGCTGTGAGCAGGCTTGCGCGGTGGCGAAATGCCGCGACCTTGGCGTTTGCCGGTAGCGCACATGCGTTGACGTTCGCCCCGGATCCGTTGCCCCAGTGGTCGCTGCCCATCGTTCAAATCCTCGCGCTGGCGGTGCTGGCACGCGCCAGCTTTGCCGCCGAGCGCGGCCGGCAGGCATTCCTTCGCGGATGGGCGTTCGGCTTCGTCAATTTTGCGGTCGGCTTGTACTGGCTGTTCATCAGCATCCATGACTACGGTGGTTTGTCCGCGCCACTGGCCGGTGCGAGCGTCGTGGCGCTGTCTGCCTTTCTCGCGCTGTTTCCCGCTCTTGCCTGCGCGATCAGCAAGTGGCTGCAGTCTCGCACTCGGCGGGGAGCAGCGCTGTCACAAGTGCTGGTCTGGTCAGCTGTCTGGGCCGCCTCGGAATGGCTGCGCGGCGTGCTGTTCTCGGGCTTTCCGTGGCTGAACATTGGCTACGCCCATGTGGACAGCCCCTTGGTCGGCTGGGCGCCGTTGCTGGGCGTGCATGGCGTCGCGCTGCTCGCGGCGTGCGCCTCGGGGACCGTGGCGTTCCTGTCGCGTCCGGCCGCGGCTTCCATGCGCTCGAACGTGTCTTTGCTGGCGACGGTGCTGATCCTGATCGCCACGGGATGGACACTTACTCGCCTCGATTGGTCGACGGCCGAAGGCGAGCCGCTGCATCTGAGGCTAGTGCAGGGAAACATCGATCAATCGCAGAAGTTCGACCCGACCCTGCTTGAAGACGGCATCGCCAGTCACTTGCGGCTGGCCGCACAGCCACCGGGCCCCGGAGAGCCGCATCCGGACCTGATCGTCTTGCCAGAGACCGTCGTGCCCGTATTCCAAGACCAGCTCGACCCGATGATTTGGAAAACCTGGCTCGACGTAGCGGCGAACCAGCGCAGCACGATCGCGATGGGCGTCCCTTTGCACAGCATGGCGGCCGACGGCAGTTCGCGCTACACCAACAGCGCCATCGGCTTCGACTCCGGCACGCCGTTGCAGCAGCTTGTCGACGCCTCCGTGCCGCTACGCTACGACAAGCACCACCTCGTGCCCTGGGGCGAATATGTACCGGCTGGGTTCGAGTGGTTCACGCGGATGCTGAAAATGCCGCTGGGTGACTTCGATCGTGGAGCCCCGGTCCAGAGACCATTCTCGGTGAATGATCAGCATTTGGCGTTCAACATTTGCTACGAGGATGTTTTCGGTTCCGAGCTGCTCCCGTCGCTCCTGCCGACCCCAGGCGCAGGACCCGGCGCGAGCGTGCTCGTGAACTTGAGCAACCTCGCTTGGTTCGGCCAGACCTGGGCGCTTCGCCAGCATCTGCAGATCGGGCGGTTGCGCAGCATCGAGACCGCTCGGCCTATGGTGACCTCCACGAATACAGGCATCACGGCCTCGATCGATCCGAAAGGACGGGTCGTTGCCGCTCTGCCGCCACATCGGCCGGGCGTGTTGTCCGCGACCGTACAAGGCATGAGCGGCCTGACGCCGTATGTTCGCTATGGCGACCAGCCGGTCCTGTTGCTGGTAGGGATAGTATTGGCTGCTCTCGTACGGCGCCCGACCCCACGGTAGTCGCAAGAGCGGCAGCCGCACGAGCACCGCCATGCGCCTGATCCCTGGCGGATGCCTACTCCGAAGTCAGGCGCTGGATCGAACGAAGGCGAACCACATCAGCACGCCTGCGTCCATTGGCTGTGACCGCGCTATCCCTGGCAGGGTCCGAACCTACGGTTTTGAATCCAAGCCACGCCCTGCAGGCCTAGCTTGACCTTTTTTGGGTGCGGGGTCGGTGGGCACGAGAAATTTCGCAACCAGGCCTCCGCCTTCCCGGGGTTCGAGATTCAGGGCCCCACCAAATCTCTCTGCAATGGCCCGAACGATCGAAATGCCCAGGCCCGCCCCGTCCTTGCTCTTTCGGCCCTGATCACCGCGCCAGAAACGTTGGCCAATTTGGCATGCCTGCTCGGCAGTCAGCCCGGGGCCACGGTCCGACACGCTAATCACACACTGCTGTGCATTCGGATCCAGGAACACGCCCACCTCGATGGCCGTATCTCGCGGCGAATAGGCGGCCTCAATTCCGAAGTGCAACACCGAGAATTGAGGCCAAGATGACCAAGAAAAATTACCAGCAGTTGAGTGAGACCGAACGCCATGCGATAGCCCTGGGGCTGCAGCAAAAGCAAAGCCTCAGCGCCATAGCCAGGGCCCTGGGGCGTGACAAGAGCACTATCAGCCGCGAGTGCAATCGCAATGCAGGCGGCAAGGGCTACGCCTCCAAGTTCGCCCAGCAGCGCAGTGACAATCGCAAACGCCAAGCCCGTCCCAGCCCCAAGCTGCACCGCCAAGGGCCCTTGTTCCCGCTGGTTTGCGACTACCTGCGCCACAAGTGGTCGCCCCAGCAAATCGCCAACGAACTCCAGCGTCTTCACCCACAGGATCGCCGCTTGCAAGCCTCACACGAAAGCATCTACACCTGCATCTACGCCCAGCCCCGGGGAGAGCTCAAGAAGGAGCTGGTGTCCTGCCTGCGCATGGCCCACGCCAAACGTTGGCCCCGCTCCAGGGGAAAGGATCGCCGCAAGGAGACGCAAGACTTGCTGAGCATCCATGTGCGAGCACCCGAGATCGAGGATCGCCAGTTGCCCGGCCACTGGGAGGGTGATCTGATCAAAGGCAAGGCTAACGCCAGTGCGATTGGCACGCTGGTCGAGCGCACCACCCGTCTGGTGGTGCTGGTCAAGCTGCCACACCCCAACCCCGCCACAGCGGCGCATGTACTGCAAGCCTTCAGCGACAAGCTCAAGACAATAGCCCAGCCGATGCGCCAGACCCTGACCTACGACCGGGGCAGCGAGATGGCCGAGCACCGCCAGCTCAGCGAGAACACAGGCATGAAGGTGTACTTCTGCGACCCCTACAGTCCCTGGCAAAGGGGGAGCAACGAGAACACCAATGGGCTCTTGCGCCAGTACTTCCCCAAGGGGACTGATCTGAGTGGCTACAGCCAGGAGCAGTTGGACGCTGTGGCCGATGAGCTCAATGGACGGCCCAGGATGACTCTGGGGTGGCGCAAGCCCATCGAGGTCTATGCCGAGCATTTGGCGCGGCTGGCCCAGCAGCCGGATTTAGTGCATTGAGTTTTTGTTGCACTTGGACTTGAAACCGCCATAGCGCATCGCGTTGTCAACCAGATTGCGAACCGCCGTTTCCAGCATCGACTTGGGCACCGGGGTTCCGATGTCCTCGCCGCTGACGTTCAACGACAAGCGCTCTTTTTCTGCGGCCTTCCACTGTTCCAGCACGCCGCCGACGGAAGCGACCACCGAAGTGCAACCATCCGCCTTGTCGGCAGACGTCTCGGCGCGGGCCAGTATCATCATCTGGTCCAAGGTGCGCCTCAGCCGCTTCACGCCTTCCTCTGCACTGGAAAGAGAGGACGCCACCTCGTCGCCTTCACTGATCCGGGCCACCTGCAGGTGCGTATCGATCACGGTCAACGGCGTGCGCAGCTCGTGCGCCGCGGCGTCGGTGAATGCCCGTTGGCTGGCGAGTGTCCGTGCCAGGCGCTTGAGAAGCCCATTCATTGCGTCCAGAACCGGGCGCAGTTCCGAGGGTGAATGGTTGACGGCGATCGGGGACGTGTCGTCCGCGTGTTTGTCGCGCAATTGCTGCGACAGAGCCTCCAGGGGGGCGAGCCCCCGTCCGATGCCGATCCAAAGGGCAGCCAGGCCGCCCAGGAAGGCAATCAAGAAGGGCACGCCAGCCACGCTTAGCAATTCGTTGATCAGCATATCCCGCTGATCCACGCGATCCGCCGTCGTGATCTGGTAGCCATTGGCACGAAGAACGTAGACCCTCCACTGATGTCCCAAAACGTCCCGCGTGCTGAAGCCGGCCGGCAGTGACTCGAACTCCGAGTGAGGTCCGGTGGTCGTTCGTGCCAGGATCTCTCCCTGCAAAGACCGGATTTCGCATGCGATGCCCTCCTTGCCGCTGACGCGCACCGCCTCGGTGAAGTCGTTGGACGCTGCATTCGGAGCCAGCGCGGCGCGTTCAAGAAGCCCCGACACCATGCGTGCCGACATGGCAAGACGACCGTCGAGGGTCCGGTCGAGATTGGAATGAACGCCGCGCATCATCCAGCCGGCGGCAGCGCCCCACAGAACCAACAGCGAAATGCCGGCGATCAGAACGGCGCGCAGCCGCAGGCTCATGATGCAAGCCTCCAGCCCAGCCGATAGCCGAGCCCACGGACCGTCTCGATGGCTTCGGCGCCGAGCTTGCGGCGGATGTTGTGGATATGCACATTCAGCGCGTTGCTGCCGATCTCTTCCCCGAGGCCGTACAAGCGCTCGTTGAGCATGTCGGGCGGGACCCACCGGCCATCGGCGTTGGCGAGATGGGCCAGCAGATCGACCTCGCGGCGCGACAAGGAGACGGGCTCGCCCTGGAACCAGGCCAGCCCGCTCTCCGGCTCCAGCCGCAGGGGACCGGCCGAGATGACCTGGGCCGCACGGCCTTGCGTGCGTCTGACCAGCGCATGCAACCGGGCTGCGAGTTCACGCAGGTCGAACGGTTTGATCATGTAGTCGTCGGCACCTTCATGCAGCCCTTTGAGCCTGTGTTCGATGGCGTCCCGCGCCGTGAGGATCAGGACGGGCAATTGAGGTTCGACGGCCCGCATGCTGGCCAGCAACTCCATGCCGTCCCGGTCAGGCAGCCCGAGATCGAGCACCAGGGCATGGAAGGTGTCTTCCGCATGCGTGGCTTCGGCTTCTTCTGCGGTGCCGACGTGATGCACCGCGATGCCGTGCTTGTGCAGACCGGCCACGATCCCCCGTCCGATCAGTTTGTCGTCTTCCACCAACAGTATTCGCATGGCGCCTACCAACCTGAATTTGCTTGTTTGACACGCTCATGTTAGGCCAGAAATGACAGCAAGGTAGGACGCAAGTTCCCGCTAATTCTCAGTTAATCGGGAGAAGACATGATTTTGAAGATTGCCCCTTGAGGGCGCACCTTCCAGGGATGCCCATGTGCATGAACTATGACCCGGCCCATGCTTGAAGCTCTCGATCTCGCGGGCGTTCGCGGGGAGCGCCGCCTGTTTGACCATTTGACTTTCCGGATCGTGCCGGGCGAGTGCCTGTCGGTGCACGGCGAGAACGGCAGCGGGAAGACCACGCTATTGCGAACGCTTGCAGGGTTCGCTACGCCTGCTGCTGGCAGAGTCTTGTGGAAAGGAAAGCCGCTGCGCAACCAGTGGAGTGAATACCAACGCGAACTGGTTTACAACGGCCATGGCATTGGACTCAAAGAAGACCTGAATGCCTTGGACAACCTGCTTGCCGCGGCCGCCATCGCTGGTGAGCCGGTCACCACGGAATGCGTGGAATCAGCGTTGGACGAAGTTGGCTTGGCCGAGCACAGGCACTTGCCGTTCCGGATGTTGTCACAAGGCCAAAAGCGTCGTGCAAGCCTGGCTCGATTGCTCCTCTACAGGAGGAAGTTGTGGATTCTCGATGAGCCCTCCACAGCGCTGGACCAATTCGGTGCGCGATGGCTTGGTGAACTGATCCATCGGCACCAGTCACGCGGCGGCATGGTCGTTCTGACGAGTCACCAGGAGCTGGCCTTGAAAACTTCTCAGACCGTCCGGATGGGGGCATGAGCCGGCCCCTCGTTGCCAATCCGGTATTTGTCGTGATGCGCCGGGACTTGAAGCTCGCCTTGCTCCGAAGGTCAGACGCGCTGATACCTCTTTGCTTCTTTGTCGTGGTCGTCAGTCTGTTTCCATTGGGTATCGGCCCCGAGCGCGAAATGCTCCGACGGATCGCTCCGGGCGTCCTGTGGGTATCGGCGTTGCTGGCCAGCATGCTTTCGCTCAATCGCCTGTTCGAGCAGGATCACGCCGATGGCACGCTGGAGCAGATGATGCTGTCGCCAGCGCCGTTGGCCATGTTGGTCGTCGGCAAGATCGCGGCGCATTGGCTGTTGTCCGGTTTGCCCTTGGCCTTGCTTGCGCCCGCGCTGGCATTGCAGTTCGACCTGCCTGCCTTGTCCCTCTGGATTTTGACCGCATCGCTCGTTATCGGTACGCCGGTGCTCAGCCTCATCGGCGCCGTCGGCGCGGGGCTGACGCTGGGCGTACGCGCAGGGGGTGTCCTCGTTGCTGTGCTGGTGCTGCCGCTCTACATCCCGGTGCTGATCTTCGGTGCCGGCGCGGTCGATGCGTCGATCATCGGTCAGGGAGCGTCGGCCAACCTCTCTTTGCTCGCCGCCGTGTTCGTCTTGGCGGCGTTCTTCACGCCATTCGCAGCGAGTGCATCGCTGCGCATCGCACTGGAGTACTGAGGAGCGAAGCGTATGGTCAACTGGTTCAAGTTTTCATCTCCCAAGGCGTTCTACCCACTCGCGGGGAAGCTCGTCCCTTGGCTCGGCGTGACCGCCGCGGCGCTGTCGCTCGCGGGCGTCTATGTGGGGTTCTTCTTGGCACCCACCGACGCCCAGCAGGGAGAGGGGTATCGCATCATCTTCCTGCACGTGCCGGTTTCATGGATGTCCATGGTCATCTATCTGGCGATGGCGTTCTGGGCCGGCATTGGCCTGGTGTTCAACAGCCGCCTGTCGGCAATGATGGCCTCGGCGCTGGCCCCCACGGGTGCACTGTTCACCTTCCTTTCTCTGTGGACCGGCGCCTTGTGGGGAAAGCCGATGTGGGGAACCTGGTGGGTCTGGGATGCGCGGCTGACCTCTGAACTAGTCCTGCTGTTTCTGTACATCGGTTTCATCGCACTCCAGTCGGCGATCGAAGATCGTCGCCGTGCCGACCGGGCAGGCGCCGTGCTGGCACTGGTCGGCGTGGTGAACATCCCTGTGATCTATTTCTCCGTGCAGTGGTGGAACACCTTGCACCAGGGCGCCTCGGTATCGCTGACTCGTTCGCCCTCCATGGCGACGGTCATGTTGTTGGGCATGCTGATCATGGTTCTTGCGGCCTGGGCTTACACGGCTGCGGCGGCGCTGGCGCGTGTGCGCTGCATCATCCTGGAACGCGAACATCACGCCGGCTGGCTGCAGGACATCGAGGAGGTGAAGCGATGAACTGGGCCAGTGTGGGTGAGTTCCTGGCGATGGGCGGATATGGCGTGTACGTTTGGGGATCCGTCCTGACGACGGTGGTGTTGCTCTGGACTGAATGCCGAATGCTCCGGCGCCGGCGCCGAGCAGCGCTATGGCGCATCCAGTCGGAATTGCTGGGCAAGGAGGCGCGGCGTGAAGCCACGAAATAGACGCATCGCACTCATCGTCGCCGGGCTATCCGCCCTCGGCATCGCCACCGCGCTGGTGCTCAATGCCTTTCAGAGCAACCTTGTGTTCTTCTTCACGCCCTCGCAGGTCAGTGCCGGGGAGGCACCACTGGAGCGCACCTTTCGAGTCGGCGGCATGGTGGAACGAGGTAGTCTGAAGCGCCAGCGTGGTGAGCTTGCCGTGCAGTTCGTCATCACCGATACGGTCAAAGCAATCCCGGTCACGTATTCGGGCATCTTGCCTGACCTGTTCAGTGAAGGAAAAGGGGTGGTTGTTCAAGGACGGCTGGACAGTGCCGGCCTCTTTCGCGCCGAGGAGGTGCTGGCCAAGCACGACGAGAACTACATGCCGCCCGAGGCCCAGCATGCGCTGGACGAAGTCCAGAAGAAGCCGGCTTCAAGGAAGCCTTGACCCATGATTCCAGAAATCGGCCACCTCGCCCTCATCGCTGCCTTGTTCGTGGCACTCGCTCAAGGTGTTCTTGCCCTGGCCGGCGCGGCGCGAGCCAACCTCACCTGGATCGCGTTCGCCCGCCCCGCTGCACGCGCTCAATTCCTGTTGGTGATGGTCGGTTTTGCCGCGCTCACCTGGGCCTTTGTCGCGAAGGACTACTCGGTCGCCTACGTCGCTCAAAACTCCAATTCTCAGCTCCCGCTGGGCTACAGAATGGCCGCGGTCTGGGGCGGACATGAGGGTTCGCTCCTGCTCTGGCTGCTGATGCAGACCGGCTGGGCCTATGCGGTCAGCCGGTTGTCGAAACAGCTTCCGGATGCCATGGTGGCGCGCGTTCTGGGCGTGCTCGGCCTGGTGACGGCCGGCTTCCTGCTGTTCGTCCTGTTGACCTCCAATCCCTTCGAGCGACTTTTCCCGGTACCGCAAGATGGATGGGATCTGAATCCGCTCCTGCAGGATATCGGCTTGATCTTTCATCCACCGCTGCTTTACATGGGGTACGTCGGATTTTCGGTGGCCTTCGCATTCGCGATTGCTGCATTGCTTGCCGGACAACTGGACTCGACGTGGGCACGCTGGTCTCGTCCCTGGGCCACCGCAGCCTGGGCAAATCTGACGGTCGGAATCGCCTTGGGGAGTTGGTGGGCCTACTACGAGTTGGGCTGGGGGGGCTGGTGGTTTTGGGACCCGGTCGAGAACTCGTCGTTCATCCCCTGGCTGGTGGGCACCGCCTTGATCCACTCTTTGGCGGTGACGGAAAAGCGGGCCAGTTTCAAGAACTGGACGGTGCTGCTCTCGATCGGCGCATTTTCTTGCTCGCTTTTGGGTGCCTTTCTGGTGCGCTCGGGCGTACTGACTTCTGTGCATGCATTTGCCACCGATCCGCGACGCGGGTTATTCATTCTGATTCTGCTGACGGTCATTGTGGGCACGTCGCTCGCTTTGTTCGCATGGCGAGCCCCTAAGGTCGGCATGGGAGGACGGTTCGACATGGTCTCCAGGGAGTCCTTGCTGCTGGTCAACAATGTGCTGTTGGTCGTCACTGCCGGCGCTGTCGCGCTCGGTACGCTGTACCCACTGCTCGTCGATGCGCTGGGCCTGGGCAAGCTCTCCGTGGGGCCGCCATACTTCAATGCGGTGTTCGTGCCATTGATGATCCCCGCGTTGCTTCTGATTGCGGTAGGACCCGCCGCCAATTGGAAGGCCGCCCAGTTCGGTGCCATCTTCAGGCAGTTGCGCGTGCCGATGATTGCTGCACCCCTGGTGGGCCTGACCGCCCCGTTCGTGCTGGGGCACTGGTCAGCTTCTGCGGCGTTGGGCTTGATGCTCGCCACGTGGATTGCGGTGTCGGTGGTGACGGGCATCTTCGGCCGAATGCGCGCCACCCGCGGCGGGTTGCGTGCCCAGCCACGCAGTTGGCTTGGGATGCATATGGCGCATCTGGGCATCGCGGTATTCGTGACTGGCGTGACCATCGTCAGTGGGTATGAGACCGAGCGAGACGTTCGATTGGCCCAGGGCGAGTCCGTCAGCATCGGCGGCTACGACCTCACTTTGATCGGCGTCAGAAGCACGCGGGGGCCCAACTACGTGGCGCAGATAGGCGATATCGAACTGTCGCGCGACGGCAAGGTCTTGCGTCGGCTGCATCCGGAAAAGCGCAATTACCCGGCCTCGCAGATGCCGATGACCGAGGTGGCGATCGATGCAAACGGACTGCGCCACGTCTACGCGGCGCTCGGCGAACCGCTCGGCGACGGTGTTTGGAGCGTTCGTGTCTACCACAAGCCATTCGTTGACTGGATCTGGATCGGCTGCATCCTGATGGCGCTTGGCGGTGGCTTGGCCATCAGCGATCGTCGATACCGTCTGAAGCCTCGCCGTCAACACGTCGCTCCGCCATTGCCCGAGGCCGCATCATGAACCGTTTCCTATGGCCGCTGCTCGGATTCCTTGTCTTGGTGTCGTTCCTCGCAGTGGGCCTGACGCTCAAGCCCAGCGAGGTGCCATCGCCCTTGATCAACAAGCCCGCGCCGCGCTTCAGCCTTCCGCAACTGCAAGCTCCGGACCTGACCTTCTCATCCGAGAGCATGATCGGGAAAGTTTGGGTACTGAACGTGTGGGCTTCCTGGTGCGCGCCCTGTCTTGAGGAGCATCCTGTCATCACCGAATTGGCCAGCAGGCATGCTGTTTCGGTGGTCGGCATGAACTACAAGGACACGCCCCAGAACGCCATCGCCTGGCTACGGCGCAATGGCAATGCCTTTGAAACGACGGTCTCCGATGCGCATGGGGCGGTCGGCATCGACTTCGGGGTGTACGGCGTGCCGGAAACCTATGTGATCGATAAGGCAGGCATCATTCGCTACAAGCACACCGGGGCGATTGACGCGGGGGAAATGCGCGGCGAGCTGCTGCCGCTGGTGCGGGAGCTTGAGAAATGATTCTCTGGCGGGTGGCATTGTTTTTCTTTCTGTTCACGGCTCCGGTCTGGGCCAGCGACCAAGCGGCCGAGGACCGAATGCTGGGCATTGCATCCGAGTTACGTTGCCTGGTTTGCCAGAATGAATCGATTGCAGCTTCGCAGGCCGATCTTGCCGCTGACTTGCGCCAACAGATCCGCGAGCAGATCCGTGCCGGCAAGAGCGATGACGACATCCGGACTTATATGGTCGAGCGATACGGCGATTTCGTGCTCTATCGCCCGCCCTTGAAGCCGACAACGATGTTGCTTTGGTTTGGCCCGTTCGTGGTGCTTGCCTTGGGCATTGTGGTCTTGGTCATGAATCTGCGCAGCCGAAACCGCAAGCCGAAGCATGCTGCACTCAATGAAGAGGAGCGCAGACACGCGGACGCGCTGCTGGCTCCGCCACACAATGTACTGGACGAAACATGAGCATCGTTTTCCTGACTCTGGCGTCGGTGCTCGTGGGAGGCGTCTCGATATGGCTTTCTTTCGTTCTCTGGCGAGGGGGACATGGTGCGAGCGACCAAGTTGCCCCTGAAAGCGTGAACGTCGCGGTACTGCGCGATCAATGGGCGGAGTTGGAGAGAGACCACATCAATGGCACGTTGTCGGCCAATGAATTGGCCGATGCAAGATCTGATCTTCAGCGGCGAGCGCTGAATGAAACTGCTGCTCCTCCGTTGAAATTGGGGCCGCCTGCTGGAAGCAAGCGGGCAGCGATCACTGTCGCCATTCTGCTGCCGATCGCGACAGCGCTCACCTATTCGTACCTGGGAAATCCGGCCGCCACGGACCCGTCACAGGTTCGCAGCGCGAGCATGACGACGCAAACCGATGTGCAAGCAATGGTGGCCTCTCTTCAGGCACGGCTGGCCCAGCACCCCGATGATCCTGGAGGCTGGCTCATGCTGGCGCGTTCCTACCGTTACTTCGGCGATCATGAGCAAGCCGTCAATGCCTTCACCCACGCCAATGAGCTGGTCCAGAACGATCCACAGGCGTTGGCGGAGTACGCGGAGTCGCTGTCCAGAATCCGTGGCTCCGGTTTTGAGGGAGAGCCCACTCGTCTGCTTGAGCGCGCCTTGTCGCTCGATCCCAATGCAGCCCTGCCTCTGACTCTGGCCGGCGCTGCTGCGGTGCAGCGCCGGGACTATCAAACGGCCATCGCGCACTGGGAGAAGCTGCTCGGGATGATGCCCCCCGATTCCGAGGCGGCGAAAGTCGTCGCGGCCGGGATTGAACGGGCCCGGACGGAGCAGGCGGAACTCGCCCATGGTCGATCACCAGAGCCAAGCGCAAAGCCTTGATGGCATCCCCGTCCCCCACGGGCCATTGGGGGGACCTTTAGTTTCGCTTAATCGGGTCATCGCATGATCCAGGCAGCTTTGCTTGGAGGACTCGGATTTGGCTTTTTATCGGCGCATCGTAGCGATCTTTCTCCTGTGTGGTTGTGCGGTCGGCAGTGCGTGGGCGGACGGCCTTTTTCCCTCCTGGGGCCGCAGCGAGCGGCAATTTCTGGACGTTGCCGAAGTTCTCAAGCTGGACGCTGTGCAGCAGCAGGGCGATTCGTTCTCGGCCGCTGGACACGTTGCCGATGGCTACTACGTTTATCGCCATGCCATCAAGTTGGTCGATGCGCAGGGCCATGAAGTCAGCCTGACGCTTCCGGCAGGAACAGCCAAACACGACGAATTCTTTGGCGATACGGAAATCTATACGGGCGATGCCCTCAATCTGCGCTTTCCCGCCACCGCCCCCGGCCCGCTGACACTGCATTGGCAAGGGTGCGCGGAGGCAGGTATCTGCTATCCGCCGCAGACCATGAATGTGGCATTGCCGGCAGTGGTGGCCGGCACATCCCCGACCGGCAATGACTCCGTACAGCGGAGTTCGGCTTTGACCTCCACCAACACAGTCAGCTTGGGCGGAGCTACCGAGGTGGCAGAGGATCAAGCGGCAGCGCAGCGCCTAGCAGCATTGGGCCCCGTGTGGGGAACACTGCTGTTTTTTGGCTTCGGCTTGCTGCTCGCTTTCACACCATGCTCGCTCCCGATGATCCCCATCGTCTCCACCATGGTCGTCGGCAGCCAGGCCAAGCCGCGGCGGGCTTTCTTCCTCTCTCTGTCCTATGTCCTGGCGATGGCGGGCACCTACGCCGCGGTGGGCGTGGCCGCTGGCTTGGCCGGGGCCAACCTGCAAGCCACACTGCAATCGCCTTGGCTGCTCGGAGCGTTTGCAGCCTTGTTCCTGGTCCTGGCGAGTTCACTGTTCGGCCTGTTCGAGCTGCAGATGCCCTCGGCGCTGATCAATCGGGTCGAATCCGCCGGTAGAGATCGCTCGGGCGGGAGCATCTCCGGCGCGGCGGCGCTGGGCTTCCTCTCGGCGCTTCTGGTCGGGCCTTGCATGACCGCTCCATTGGCAGGCGCATTGCTGTACATCGGGCAGACCGGCAGCGCGGTCTACGGTGGCATGGCCTTGTTCGCGCTGGGTTTGGGCATGGGACTGCCCCTGCTGGCCATCGCCGTGTTCGGTGCCCGGGTCCTGCCACGGCCTGGCGCGTGGATGGACCGCGTGCGCGTGGCATTCGGCTACGTCATGGTGGGCATGGCCGTGATGATGCTGACGCGCTTCCTGCCCGGCACGGTCAGCCTGGTTCTGTGGGGCGCATGGGTCTTGTCGGTGGCGATTGGCCTGATCGCGTGGGGCCAGGCCGTGGCAGCGAAGCATCGGCTGGCATGGTCGCTGCGGTCCGGCGCCGTCTTCGCCGGCTTGTGGTCCATCCTGATGCTGGTCGGCGCGGCCTCTGGCGGCGAATCGGCATTGCAGCCGCTGGCCCACCTGCGCGGTGGTTCGACTTCGCCAGCACCGGCGGCGGGCGGCGTCGCTTACCTGCAGGCGAAATCGGTCGAGGACGTGGATGCGCATTTGGCACAGGCCGCTTCGCGCGGCCAATGGACCCTGATCGACTTCTACGCCGACTGGTGCGTCAGTTGCCATGTGATCGAACGCAACGTATTCGGCGACCCCGCCGTCGCGTCCCGCCTGGCCCGGATGCAGGTCGTGCGACCAGATGTGACGCGCAATGATGCGACCGATCAGGCCTTGCTCAAGCATTGGGGTGTCATGGGGCCGCCCACGCTCATTCTGGTTGGCCCGGACGGTACGGAACGCCGGGACCTGCGCGTCGTCGGTGAGATCGATGCCCGCGCCTTCCTGGTGCGCTTGGACAAGGCAGGTTCCTGATGATCAGCGTAGGTCCGTTCTCCGTCCAAGTCGTTGCCGTCTTCCTGGCCGTCCTGCTGGCCTGGGCGGTGGCGCGCATGGTTGCCAAGCGGTTGCCCGACTCTCCGTACAAGGCGGCCGGCGGAATGTTGCTGGACGCCGCTTTTGTGGGGTTTGTGGCGGCTCGCCTCGGCTACATCGCGCAATGGTGGGAAGAGTACGCGCAGTCGCCGATGTCCATGATTTCCATTGGCGACCAAGGCTTTTCGTGGTGGGTCGGTGTCCTGGCAGCGCTGGCGCTCATCTGGTGGCGCACCCGTGCGGTTCGGGCATTGCGCCGGCCTGTATTGGCGGGAGTTGCGGTCGGACTCGCAGCCTGGTTTGCTACCGGGGGCGTACTGGCTCTGCTGCAGCGCTCGGCACCGCCGTTGCCAGCGTTGACGCTCGCAACGCTCGATGAACAGCCAGTCGTCCTGAATTCCTATGCTGGGCGGCCCGTCGTGCTCAACCTCTGGGCGTCGTGGTGTCCACCATGCCGTCGCGAGATGCCGGTGTTCGAGCAGGCACAAGCGCAGTATCCCGATATCGCTTTTGTCATGGTCAACCAGGGAGAGAGCGCCCAGCAAGCCCGCGCCTTTCTTGAGAGCGAACGCCTGCATCTCAAGGATGTGCTGCTCGACCCCGCTTCCCAGACCATGCAGGCCGTCGCATCGCGAGGCCTGCCCACCACCTTGTTCTTCGATGAGCAAGGACGCCTGGTGGATACCCATCTGGGCGAACTCACGATGGCCAGCCTCAAACACACGGTGTCGCGCCGATTCGCGCCAGCCCAACAGATCAAGACAGACAAGGAGTAACCATGTTTGCACAACGCTCGCACATTTCGTTCCTGCTGGCCGCCAGCTTCATGGTGGTCACCGGCTGCAGCAAGGCAGAGACGGCTGACAAGCCGGCCGTCCTCAAGGCGCTGGAAGGTCAGGGCCTGACCGTCACGCAGGAATTCAAGGTCGGCGGCGGTCTGCGCGCCTTCGCTGCCGTCGCGGGTGACCGGCCCATTGCCGTGTACATCACGAGCGATGGCAATGCCATCGTGGGAACTCGCCTGAACGCCAAGGGCGAGCCAATGGACGAAGCGGACCTGGAAAAGCTGGCCGCCAAGCCGGTCAGCGACAAGGAATGGTCGCAGCTGCAGTCGTCCACCTGGGTGCTGGACGGCAAGGCAGATGCGCCGCGCGTCATCTACACCTTCAGCGATGCCAACTGCCCCTATTGCAACGCCTTCTGGGAAGCTGCACGCCCCTGGGTGGATTCCGGCAAGGTCCAGTTGCGGCACATTCTGGTAGGCATCATCAAGGATGACAGCCCGGCCAAAGCCGCGGCCATTCTTGGCGCGCCTGACCGGAGTGCGGCGTTGTTGACGAACGAGCGGCAGTTTGGCCAGGGCGGGATTACGCCAGCCAAGAGCGTGCCTGCCGATGTGCGCAAGATCCTCGATGACAACCTGGCACTCATGGCGAGCACCGGCTTCCGGGGGACGCCCGGCATCGTTGTACGCGGCCCCAATGGGATCCTCAAGAAGTACAACGGCATGCCGCGAGGGGCGCAATTGGGTGAAGTGCTGGGGCCGCGCTGAACCAGCCGCCCAGGCGCCGAACCTGATGGCCGCTTCTCTCAGCCCGCATCTCAGGCTGCTCAACGGAAATTGCACAAAGGATCATTCACTATGCTCTCGCTGACGGGTGGAGTGCTGGGCCTCATCATCGGAGCCGTGCTGGGATTGACTGGCGCCGGCGGCGGCATCTTCGCGGTGCCGGCGCTGGTGTTCGGCCTGGGCATGGACATCCGTCAGGCCGCGCCCGTGGCGCTGCTCGCCGTGGGAGCAGCGGCGACCCTGGGCGCTTTGCAGGGCTTGCGCCAGGGGGTAGTTCGGTACAAGGCAGCGATGATGTTGGCGGCTGCCGGCGCCGTGACGGCTCCGCTGGGCGTGCAGTTTGCCCACTGGCTTTCGCCTCGATGGCTGAACCTGATCTTCGTCGCCATCATGCTCGTGGTGGCCTACCGGATGTTCATGTCATCTCGCGGCAGCCAGACGCAGGACGATCTGGCTGACGAGCCAGCCCGGGTCTGCAAGATCTCCAAGGACACCGGCCGCTTCGTCTGGAACGTGCGAACAGCGACCACGCTGGGGAGCATCGGCATCGTCTCCGGTTTGGCCACGGGCATGTTGGGGGTGGGCGGCGGATTCATCATCGTCCCGGCTCTGGCGCATTTCAGCGAGCTGCGCATGCACAGCATCGTCGCGACCTCGCTCATGGTGATCGCGCTGCTGTCCGCTGTAACCGTGTTCATCGCGTGGAGTCATGGCATGACGCTCACCGCGCCCGCCTGGACATTCGTTCTCACGGCGCTCGTGGGCATGTCGCTCGGCCGTGTTCTGGCACGCAGGATTCCCTCAAAGATGCTCCAGCGGGTGTTTTCGATCACCTGCGTGGCCGTGGCGGCCCTCATGCTCATGCGCAATGTTGGCTAGAGGTCCGATGTTCGATTAATTGATTGTGGACGGGAAAATTCAATGCAGACAAGGAAAGTAGATGTCGCCATCATTGGCGCGGGAACCGCTGGCAGCACCGCATTCCATGCGCTGAAAGCGACAGGCAAACAGGTGGTTCTGATCGATCGGGGGCCATTGGGGACGACCTGCGCGCGCGTCGGATGCATGCCCTCGAAGGCGGCCCTGCATGCCGGCATGCACTGGAAGGTCGCCAAGGCACTGGCAGCGAGCGCCACGCCATCGACCCAAGGGCCGCAGGCCTTATGGTCCCACGCCCGCCAGACCAGGGATGCGCTGGCCGGCGCCGCCGCGGAGCGCACGCGCAAGGCGGCTGGCGAGAGCCTGATCATGGCCGAAGCGCGCTTCGTCGCGCCGGGCATCTTGCAGGCAGGTGAACAACGGATCGAGGCCAGCGCCTTCATCGTGGCGACGGGCTCTCGCCCGGTGGTCCCCAAAGCGCTCGACGGCGTTGCCTCCCGCATCCTGACCACCGATACCCTGTTCGACCTGGGCGTCCTGCCCGCACGGATGGGAATCCTGGGACTGGGCGCCATCGGGCTGGAACTCGGCCTGGCCCTGTCTCGCTTGGATGTGCAGGTGGTCGCGGCAGACCAGAAAGACGCCATCGGCGGCATCCAGGACCCCGATGTCCTGGAGCGGGCGATCGCCAGGTTCGAGACCGAGTTGCCGATGTGGTTGGGCGCCGCCGTCGAAGTCAGCCTTGAAGGCGACCAGGTGCGCATGCGCGCCGGCGAGCGCGACGCGCTCGTGGATCGGCTTCTCGTCGTGACGGGACGACAACCCAATACCGAGGCGCTCGATCTCGCCGCGGCCGGCATCTCCTTGGATCAGGCTGGCCGACCGAGCATCGACCCCGCGACCATGCAGGCCTGCGGGCCGTCCCAGGTGCCGATTTTCTTCGCAGGCGATGTGCAGCCGGATCGCCCTCTGATGCACGAGGCCGCGGACGAGGGTCAGATGGCAGCGCAAGCCGCACTGGCGAGCTTGCGCGGCGAAAGTTGGCCGGGCGCATCCCGGCGCGTGCCGATCACGATCCTGTTCACCGACCCGGATGCGTGCGCAGTCGGCATGACCTACGAGGCGGCGGTGCAGGAAGGCGCGGTCGTCGGCACCGCGGAAGGCAGCGGCAACGGGCGCTCCAAGATTCTTGGTGCTCCGGAAAACCTGCTGCACATCTATGCCGACCCCGGCTCAGGCGCCTTGCTCGGTGCCAGCATGCTCCTGACGCAAGGCGAGCACCTGGCGCACCTGATCGCTTGGGCGATCCAGGCGAAGCAGACCGTCAACGATCTGCTGGCCATGCCGTACTACCACCCCTCCATCGAGGAGATGCTGCAAAGCGCCTTGAAATCCGCATCCCAGCAGATGCGCCCGTGAACAACCCTTCTGACTGCACCACCGACCGACCATGACCCAAGACACCCAGCGCCCCACATTGAAAGTGATCCTCCACGCACCGACGGCAGAAGCCTTTGAGCGTGCGCGAAGCAATGCAACCAATCTCAAGCGCGCGGCGCCCGATGCCGATGTGCGCATCGTTGCGAACGCGCAAGCCGTCGCCGCCGCCCTGGACACGGCACCTTCCGACCTCGACGCGCTCACCTGGGTATGCCCGAACACACTTTCGCGGATCGGCAGGGACAACAGAGAGCCGCTCGAAGTACTGGACGGGCCTGCTGTTATCGAGATGGCGCGCATGCAGCAAGCGGGATGGATCTACATACGGGCGTAGCACGCGACTGCCGGTTCGGCATGGGGGGGCTGAGACCATGGAATTACGACATCTGCGCTATTTCATGGCCCTGGCTGAAGAGTTGCATTTCACGCGCGCCGCCGAGCGCCTGCACATCGAACAGCCCCCCTTGTCCCGTGCCATCAAAGAACTGGAGGACGAGCTAGGGGTCGTGCTGTTCGACCGGAACCGCCGTGGAACCGTGCTGACGTCGGCGGGTGTTGTCTTTCTTCAAGATATCCGCAGATTGTTCACCGTGCTCGAACAGGCACGCGAAAACGCCCAGGCCGTGGCAGCAGGTTTGCGAGGCAGTCTGCGCATCGCGATTTCCGACGGGGCAATCGATGCTCGCCTGTCGGCATTTCTGGCCCGGTGCCGCGCGGAGGAGCCGGAGATCGAGATACGGCTGTCCGAGGTTCCGCTGGCCGAGCAGTTGCGCGGCCTGCGGTCCGGGGATTTCATGATCGGATTCGCGCATACGGCCGACGTCGGCGACGACATACGGGCTGAGCCCATCTGGCGAGATCCATTGGTCATTGCCGTGCCGGCACGGCACGCACTGCTCGCCCACAAAAAGGTCCCGCTCCAAGAAGTCGGGATCCATCCACTGGTCTTGTGCGATCCCCATGCGTGCGAGGGCTACTGCCGGGAACTGACACGACTGCTGCAGGTGCTTGAGCACAAGTTGAACGTCGTCGAGGAGGTGTCCTCGCTGGACATGATGCTCACCTTGGTCGGTGCTGGTTACGGTATCGGCTTTCTCGCGGCGAGCAAGATTCCGGTTTGCCAACGCCCGGACGTGGTGATCCGTCCCCTGGCCATCGATTCAGCCGTCATCACGACTTACTTGCTGCGGGCCGACAGCAGTGATTTGTCGGCTTCGCTGGAGCGGTTCATCGTTCGCCTACGTGACTCTGCGAGCGGCTGAAGGCCCCGCTGGCAGACACCCTCAAAGATCGGTTTCGGCACGAAGATTGCGCTCGGTGGCCGCCATCAATTCAGCCGCGCTTATCCCAAGTGCTACTGAAATTTTCAGTATGAGGGGCAGCGTGGGCACGTGCTCTCCACGCTCGATCTTGCCCATGTGCGAGCGCGAAATGCCTGCCCGAGATGCGAACTCGTCTTGCGCGACTCCTTGTGCGACGCGCGCAGCGCGCACGGCCTGTCCGAAAGCTGTCGCCGCTGCGGATTCATACGTTGTTGTGCCAGAAGGACGGCCTGGCTGAATGGTTGATTTCTGCATTAGCAGAAGCGTCAAACAATCTGCCAAAATTAACCACGTTAAAGATAACGGCGTTAAACTTCACTCTTGACCACGATGCAAGTTCACCTACTCGGCCAGAACACTTTTTGGGGGCTCGCATGCATGATGCCACCAGCCAGTTTCCCCATCTCAGGCTTGCGATAGCACCTGGGGTGCCATCCTCATGCTTCTCCTCGCTTCTCGCCCTGCAACGCGCGGAAGAGCCGGAAATCACTATCGCGTTCTTTGAGACATCAAGTGACGACCTGGTGACGGGCATTGATGAAGGTCGTTACGACGCAGGAATGTCGCTTCGGGCCGTAAGCGCTCCGTCTCTGAAAAGCCAACCCTTGTGGATCGAGAACATCGCTGTTGCCATGCCATTGTGGTCCCCCTTGCTCGCCCAGACAAAGCTTACGATCGCCGAACTTTTGGACTACCCCGTGTTTCGCTGGCCGGCAGAAAGCTGCTCACTACTGGATCAGCGGCTGTCATCCCTCCCGTCTTTAAGCCGGCAGAGCGTCCAGCATGTGACCTCGTTCGACATGTTGGCGCTATGGGTCGGCGCTGGCTATGGTGTCGGGATCACCGCGCAATCGCGCATCGAGCGCGCTGATGCATGGGGGATCACCGCCCGGCCGCTGGCCGAGGGGCCCTACGAGGTCGTGACTCATCTGCAGCGCCTCAAAGGACGAACTAACGCGGTTTCTGAGCGGTTCGAGCGCAGAGCGATGCAGGTAGCCAAGGATAGTGCAGTCCAATCGAATACCCGATAGCGCGCCCGCGCTGAGCGTTCCCTGATGTGCAGACGCCAGGCGTCCGGCGATCTGCTGGACATGCATGATCGTCTGCTCGATTTCTCGACGGCGCATACCGGCGCCGTGTCCTTCGCTCCCGCACAGCGTGCTGAGCGAACTCATGCAGGCGGTGCAGATGTAGCGCGGGGGCCGTAAGGCCCCCGCGAGGGCTGTAACCCTATGCGCCGTCCAAGGCGACAGCGCTCTCCATCAGCCGGCGAACACTCTGGCGCACCTCTTCGGAGATAGGCCGCGGCGGTACGACCTCGGGAGCATTCGCATGTGGCTCGCTGCCTGCGATGATCTGTACCACCATGCCCAGATTGCTTGGCGTCACGATGTCGATGGCCGCGCGGTCACCCAGGTCGGGATGTGGCTGGGTCAGCATGCGGTAAAGCTCCCATGAATCCGCCTGGGGGTACTGGCGCATGAGCACCTGGGCCAGCTTGTGTTTGAGCGGCACCAGTTGCCAATCGGGAACTCGCTGCCCCCGGTTGCCCAGGCTGATGGAGAGCAGCTTGCCCGCCTTCAACTCGCGGTTGATCTGGTCCTTGGACTTTCCAGCCAACTTGCCGAACAGGGGCACCGGCAGACTGCTCGGCGATTCGTAGATGGCCAGCATTTCCTCGCGCTCGCGCTGGATGGCCGACACCTCGGGTTCTGGCGCATGAGTCGGGGATGGCGGCACCTGCGACAACCGTTGGAAGGTGATGCCCCCTTCGTTCGGCGTCACGACGATGGGGGTGGCCACCACCGGCGGAACGGGAGGCGCAGAGGAAGCTGCAACGATGGCGTCGGGCTTGTCCTCCTCCGCCATGGCCGGTACGCCCTCGATGTGGATAGTGAGGTGCGCGCTGGCCGCTTCGACTTGGCCCTGTTCGAGCAAGTCGAGGCGGTCGGCCCAGTCCTGCATCATCCGGCGGCGCGGTTCCACGTACTTGGCGTGGTTGTAGGCCGAACTCACCTTGTTTGGGTCGGAATGCGAAAGCTGCGCGTCCACCCAAATCTTGGGATAGCCGATCTCGTTGAGTGCCGTCGAGATGGTTCCACGAATACCGTGGCCGGTCAGTTTGTCCTCGTAGCCCATCCGCTTCAAGGCGGCGTTGAGCGTGTTCTCGCTGATGCGCTTCTTGAGTTCGCTGCGGTGCGTCAGCAGGTGGCGCTGGGCGGGCCGCATCACCCCCAGGAGGTAGCGCACGATCTCGATGGCCTGAAGGGACAGCGGCACGATGTAGGGCGGTACGTCCTGCGGCCGCTTCCCCGCTTTGCGCATCTCGTCCTGAAGCTGCTTGACGATCTGCGGGGGGATGATCCAAAGCCCACGGTCGAGGTCGAACTGATCCGGGGTCGCCAGCCGCAGTTCGCCGGTGCGCACGCCGGTCAAGAACAGCAGGCGGATACCGAGCTGGGTTTGCCAGCCGCGCGGGTTGTAGAGCCTGAGCTTCTGGAGGAACTCGGGAAGCTCGGGCAGGTGCAGGTAGGGGTTATGGGTCACCGCGGGCTTGGTGTGCATAAGCAGCTTTCGTGATGCCGAAAGCGTGGGGATTTGAGCAAGAACGGTGATGGACGCTGGAGGGGTTCCCTCAGGGAGCGTGCATGCACGCGCCTGAGGGAAGATGTCGCCTTTATTGTGTCGAGCAATGAAGGAGACCTCAGCAGTGTGCCATGCCTTGCTACAAACGCCAGCGTTTTTTGCCCTGTTGCGCCGGATCGACGAAGACTTGATGAAGGTGGCGCGAGACAGGGGCTGCTGCCATTGCGGCTCTGTGCTGCACAGTGCCAACTATCCGCGTAAGCCGCGCGGATGCCCACCGGCAGCACACCCGGACTGCAATACGCGCCTGAGCCTGTGCTGTGCCGGATGCCGCAAACGCATGACGCCCGATTCGGTGCGCTTTCTCGGCCGGCGTGTCTGGCTGGCCATTGTCCTGGTACTGCGATCGAGCCGTGCCACTGGCGCCTGCCTGGACGGCCTGCCGGCGATCAGTTGGGCCACGCTCAAGCGCTGGCGTCAGTGGTGGACCGAGACCTTCCCCAAGACCCCCGTCGGTCGGTGGCTGCGTGGCCTCATCCCGCCAACGCCCGAGCCGTTCATCTATCCCGACTGCCTGCTGCAATCGGTCGAGCACGACAGCGAAGACGAGCGTCTGGCCGCGGTGTTGCTTCTGCTGCTGGGCCCGGCCTGACCACGCTGGCTGAGGGATGCGCCAGATAGGGGAATCTCCCGCAGAACATGTCGATGGCGGGTCACCCGCACTGCCCGTAGCCTGCTCCCGTTATCCCCCCAACGGAGAGTCATGTCACTATCGATTGATCATCGCAACCGATGGGCGCGCTTGCGCTTCTCGGTCATTGGCCCTTTGCTGGCTTCGCCGCCTGCCAAAGGAGAATTGCAGCAAGCGTTCCAGGCACTGGCCGCCAAGGTCTGGCGGCACCCCATCACCGGCGCCGACGTTCAGTTCGGCGCGTCTTCCATCGAACGCTGGTATTACCGGGCCCGTCACGTCCAGGATCCGGTCGATCAACTCAAGAACCGACTGCGCGACGATTGCGGCCACTTCGTCAGTCTGAGCCCAGCCATCATCGAAGCGCTGGTCGAGCAGTACCGTCAGCACCCCGGCTGGACCATGCAGTTGCATTACGACAACCTGCGCGTCGCGACCAAGGATGGCCCGGACACGCTGCCGTCCTACACCACGGTGTGCCGGTATCTGAAGGCGCAGGGTCTGGTGCGCAAGCCAACCCCGCGCTCGAGCACGGATGGGGCCATCGCTGCTGCGGCTCGCCGCGAGGCACGCGAGGTGCGTAGCTACGAGGTCGACCACGTGGCCGCGCTCTGGCACCTGGACTTCCACCATGGTTCGCGCAAGGTGCTCACCCCCGATGGGCAGTGGCACAAGCCGCTGCTGCTCTGCATTATGGACGACCATTCGCGGCTGGTCTGCCACCTGCAGTGGTTCCTCGACGAGACCACTGCCTCGCTGGTGCACGGCGTCTCGCAGGCGATCATGAAGCGAGGGCTGCCGCGGGCCATCATGACCGATAACGGCGCAGCCATGATGGCCGACGAGTTCGTCGAGGGGCTGGCCAGTCTGGGCATCCTGCACCAGACTACCTTGCCCTACAGCCCATACCAGAATGCCAAGCAGGAACGCTTCTGGGGACAGCTCGAGTCCCGGCTGATGGCCATGCTCGAAGGTGAGTCGCACCTCACCCTGGAGCAATTGAACCTCGCCACGCAGGCCTGGGTCGAGCAGGAATACCACCACAAGGAACACGCCGAACTCGAGGCGACGCCTCTGCAGCGCTACCTGTCCTGTGCCGACGTCTCGCGCCCCAGTCCCGAGGCGCTGGCCTTGCGCCGGGCCTTCCGTATCCGCCAGCATCGCCGCCAGCGCAGAACCGACGGCACCTTCACGTTGGACGGCGTGCGCTTCGAGATCCCCGGCGCTTACCGCCACCTCGAGCAAGTCTGCCTGAGCTACGCGCGCTGGGATCTCTCCCAAGTCGACCTGATCGATGCGCGCATCGGCGCGATCCTGGCCGCCGTGTTCCCGCTGGACAAGTCTGCCAATGCCGACGCACGGCGCGCGCATCTCACGGCCAAGGGTGCCTCGCCTGCTAACGAGGAACCCGCGCAGGCTGGCACTGCGCCGCTGCTGCGTCAGTTGCTCGCCGAACACGCCGCCACCGGCCTGCCGCCGGCCTATCTCCCACCCGCACCCACCAAGCTATGAATCAACCCAACCTGCTGGCCTTGTACGGTCTGAAGTTCAACCCCTTCGCCCAGGACATCCCCGTCGAGGCCGTGTTCGTGCCACCCAAGCTCGATCACTTCTGCTGGCGCATTGAGAACGGTATGGCCCGCGAAGGCGGCTTCGCCATGGTGCATGGCGACCCCGGTTGCGGCAAGAGCGTCACGCTGCGCCTGCTCCATCAGCGCCTCATGCGCGTCCCCGATCTGATGGTCGGCTCGATCGCTCACCCACAGAGCAATCTGGCGGACTTCTATCGCGAGCTCAGCGACATCTTTACCGTACCGCTCAAGCCCCACAATCGCTGGGGCGGCTTCAAGGCGCTGCGCGAGCGCTGGCTCACCCACATGGAGGCCAGCCGCCGCCGCTGCGTGCTGCTCATCGATGAAGCCCAGGAGATGGCGGTGCCAGCCCTCTCGGAACTGCGCCTGCTCGCACAGGCACGCTTCGACTCGCAATTGCTGCTGTGCGTGGTGCTTGCCGGCGACGCTCGCCTGCCGGAGAAGTTCAGCCGCGAGGACCTGATCCCGCTGGGCAGCCGCATCCGCTGCCGTCTGGCGCTGGAGAGTGCGAGCATCGACGAGCTGCAGGCCTGCCTGGACCACTTGCTGGCCGCCGCCGGCAACGCCACCCTGATGACCATGCCATTGCGCCAGACCCTGTGTGAGCACGCCGCCGGCAATTACCGCATCCTGATGAACCTGGCGGGCGAGCTTCTGGCCCAGGCCGCGCAGCGGGAGCTACCGCAGATCGACGAGAAGCTCTATCTGGAAACCTACAGCGCAACCCTGAACCGCCGCGCCAGGCGGTGAGTGGCGCCGTTGGCCATCGCCGCCACGTCCATCAACACAACGACGACATCACCATGACCTTCCACCAGCCATCCGGCATCGCCCAGGGGCTGCCCCTGCTCATTGATGCCAACTGGACGCCCGCGCAGGCCTGGGCTGTGATCGAATTGCTCGACGATCTGCGCGACCGTCTGCATGCTCACTATCAATTGGCCTTGGCCCAGTGGCTGGCCGAAGATCGGCAGGAGCATCCTGATGGCCTTGGCGATCTCGCAGATAACGACTTCTGATCCAGTAACAAGGGGCCCGCCGGGCCCCTTGTTACATCAGTGCCGCTGCTCCGCATCCGGTCCACCGCGATAGATCGCCACGTCCATCAGCGTTGCCCGACGGCACGCAACATTGGTGATGGACGGTGCCGCAGCCGACCATCAATTACCGTGCTCGCGCATCCATCGAATCTCGTGCTCACGCACACTTGGGCTCGGCCACTACGTCCAGGTCCGTGGCCGGATTGGCCTCCATGCCCTCGACGATGACGAGCGCATAGCGGAATAGCTGCCCCAGCCAGGTCCGGACCTTTTCGGCAGTGGTGAAGGCCTCGCGCTTCTCGATCCGCGCCAGGACGCCCAGGAGTTGCGGCCTGCGAATGTCATAGATCGACATCTGCTTGAGGCTGGGCAGCACGTCTTTCTCGAAGATCCGCTTGATCTGCGACAGTGTGCTGTTCCGGCCTTCCTTGAGTTCCTTGGCGCGGTGCTCGACCCAAGCATCGAAGACTGCCTTGAATGTGTAGTCCGAGGCCAGCTTGACCGCATGCCGTTTCTGCTTGCGGTCGGTGTGGGGGTTGATGCCTTGGGCCAGGAGCGCCCTGGCTTCGTCGCGCAAGGTGCGGGCTTCGCGCAGGCCGATCTCGGGATAGTTGCCCAGGGATATGCGTTTTTGCTTGCCGAGCCAGTAGTAGCGCAGGTGCCACGATTTGCCGCCGGTGGGGGCGACCACCAGGCCGAGGCCATCGGTATCGGGGATGCTGTAGGTTTTCTTGGCGGCCTTGGCTTGCCGCACGGTCAGATCAGAGAGTGCCATCATCAAACTCCTAAGTCGTGAGACTTAGGCTCAATGCTGCTGGTCATCCCGATCCAACCCCAGCAACAACCCGGAACCGGCACCACCCGCATTCTCTGGCCTCAATTTTGGCCTCAAAAACGCTGGCTGTCGGTGGATTTCCGTGGCTTTGGCTGGAATGAAAAAAGGGGCCGAAGCCCCTAATTTCAATGACTTACAGACGTCAGTGGAAGTCTGTAGATCAAAACTTGGAGCGGGAGACGAGTCTCGAACTCGCGACCTCAACCTTGGCAAGGTTGCGCTCTACCAACTGAGCTACTCCCGCGTACAACTTTTACTGCTGTGGCAGCTTTGCTGCCATTCCGATGACTTGCACATGCTTCGTCATGTCACCGGATGCCATTAACCTGGAGCGGGAGACGAGTCTCGAACTCGCGACCTCAACCTTGGCAAGGTTGCGCTCTACCAACTGAGCTACTCCCGCAGGGCCCTGCATCTTACCGAAAAGCAGACTATCGCGCAACTTCTTTTAAACGCGCAGCTTTATGCTGCCATTTCGCGCTATGTACCGCTTATCTTGCTGCTTTCGTTTGCGTCGTCAGCAGCGAGAACGAGATTATTGCAAAGGACGATCCGGCTCGTCAACAACTTTTTGCAGCAAATCTCACTTTTGTGTCCGAGCCCCGCTGATGACCTCGCTGCGCTCGCGAATCTGCGGCCAGGCGAGCTTCATGTAATAGAACATCGACCACAACGTGAGCACGGCCGCCAGGTAGATCATCCAGCCACCAAGCAGCGATGCGTCCACACCGAACAGCGCGTCGTTGAACAGCAGCAACGGGATCGCGATCATCTGCACGGTGGTCTTCAGCTTACCAAGGAAATTTACCGCTACGCTCTTCGAAGCGCCGATCTGGGCCATCCATTCGCGCAGTGCCGAAATCGTGATCTCACGCCCGATGATGATCAGCGCGATCAGGTCGGCCACCCGCCCCAGCGCCAGCAACGACAGCAATGCGGCTGTCACCATAAGCTTGTCGGCCACCGGATCGAGGAAGGCACCGAAGGCCGAGGTCTGATTCCAGCGCCGCGCCAGAAAGCCATCGAGCCAATCCGTCACTGCCGCGATGACGAAGAACGATGCCGCGGTGACGTTCTTGGTGTGCATCGGCAGCCAGGCCTCGGGCAGGTAATAAACCCCGACGACCAGCGGGATCATGGCCACGCGAAGCCAGGTCAGCAGAATGGGAATGTTAAGTGGCATGGGCGGTGCTAGGGCAGTGTGTTCCCGGGCAGACAACGCCGGATTGCGATGTCGATTGCCGCGATTGTCGCCGATTTCGGACCCGACACGTAGTTTCGGGCCGAAAACCGCCCAATTCGTGGGCACGCGAGGCTCAGTGCAACTGTCGGTAGATCTCCTCGGCCAGGGTGCGCGAAATGCCTTCAACGCTGGCCAGCTCGTCGATGCTGGCCGCCATCACACCCCGCAAACCACCGAAGCGCGTCAAAAGCTTCTGCCGGCGGCGCGCCCCCACGCCTTCGATTTCCTCGAGCCGCGAAGTGGTGCGTGCCTTGGCCCGGCGCGCGCGCATACCCGTGATCGCGAACCGGTGCGCCTCGTCGCGGATCTGCGCAACCAGCATCAGCGCCGCGCTGCCCTGCCCCAGTTCCAGCGACGGCCGGCCGTCGGCAAACACCAGCGTCTCGAGACCCACCTTGCGTCCCTCGCCCTTGGCCACGCCAACCAGCAGGCCGATATCGAGACCGAGTTCTTCGAACACCTGCCGCGCGACCTCGACCTGCCCCTTGCCACCGTCGATCAGCACCACGCGGGGCATGCGGGGCACACCGTCGCCGCCATCGCCAGCCGGATCGCCACCCGCCTCCTGCAGTTGCTCGACGAGCTTCTGGTACCGGCGCGTCAACACCTGGCGCATCGCCGCGTAATCATCGCCCGGCGTGATATCGGCGATGTTGTAGCGTCGGTACTCGCTGTTCTGCATCTCGTGATGATGGAACACTACGCACGATGCCTGCGTGGCCTCGCCAGCGGTGTGACTGATATCGAAACACTCGATGCGCAATGTCGCCAGATCCTCCAGGTCGAGGCCAATGGTTTCGGCCAGCGCGCGCGTGCGCGCCTCCTGGCTGCCCTGCTCTGCCAGCCGACGAGCCAGCGCCAAGCCCGCACCCTGCGCTGCCATCTCCAGCCAGGTCTTGCGCTGACCCTGAGGCTGGCGCACCAGCGTGATCTTCCGGCCCGCCTGCATCGACAGCGCCTCGACCAAGGCGGAATCGGCCGGCCGATGACTCACCACCACGATGGGCGGCGGTGCCTGATCCAGATAGTGCTGCACCATGAAAGCGGACAGCACGCGAGCGGCGATGCGGTCGATGGGCAACTGATCCGTATCGGCAGCCGCTCCTTCATGCGCGCTACCGTCTGCCTCGTCTCCCTCCTCCACGATCATCGCCGCCTCGTCGACGTGGGCCGGGAAGTACGCCTTGTCGCCGAGATGACGACCACCGCGCACCATTGCCAGGTTCACGCAGGCACGCCCACCCTGCACCGCCACGGCCAGGATGTCGATGTCGCGCGCCTGGCCGACTTCCTCCACGGCCTGCCGCTTGAGCACGGTCGACAGCGCGGCGATCTGGTCCCGAACCGCCGCAGCCTGCTCGAACTCCAGCTGCACCGCATGGGCTTCCATCTTGGATTGCAAACCCTCAAGCACCTCGGTCTCGCGGCCCTGCAGGAAGCGCGCCGCGTTCGACACGTCGCGCGCGTAGTCGTCCTCGCTGATCGCGCCGACGCACGGCCCGGTGCAGCGGTGGATCTGATGCAGCAGGCACGGCCGCGTGCGATTGTTGAAAACCGTATCCTCGCAGGTTCGCAACTGAAAGACCTTCTGCAAGATCTGCATGCTCTCGCGCACGGCGTGAGCGCTTGGGAACGGCCCGAAATACTGGTGCTTGCGATCGGTGGCGCCACGGTAGTACGCCATGCGCGGGAACTTGTGCCCAGTCAGCCTGAGGAATGGATAGGACTTGTCGTCGCGAAACAGAATGTTGTAACGCGGCGCCAGGGCCTTGATGAGGTTGTTCTCAAGCAGCAGCGCTTCCGCCTCGGTCCGCACCACCGTGGTGTCGATGCGCGCGATCTTGGCCACCATCATCGCAATGCGCGGCGACAACTGCGTCTTGTTGAAATAGCTCGAGACCCGCTTCTTCAGGTCGCGCGCTTTGCCGACATAGAGGATGTTGCCGTCGGCATCGAAGTAGCGATAGACGCCAGGCAACCCCGGCATACGCGCCAGGATCGGGCGCGGGTCGAACGCCGGCGCGTCGGACGATTCCGGGGTATCGGATTCGGGCGACGTTGTCTCGGTGGGAGGGACGGGTTCCTGCTCGGGCATCGGGGACGGAAAGTGTGTGACGTAACGCGCCAACGTGGGGCGCTCGCTCTAGAATCGCAAGTTTAGAGCAATTCTCCCGCCGGACTTTCCGCAGGCGGGCACCGTCATCGTCATGCCAATCCGTTCCTGGGACATCTTTTGCACCGTCATCGACAACTTCGGCGACATCGGCGTCTGCTGGCGACTGGCGCGCCAACTGGCGCAGGAGCACGGTCATGCGGTGCGACTGTGGGTCGATGACCTGACCAGCTTTTCCCGACTGGCACCCGAGATTGATGTGACGGCCACCCGCCAGCGGCTGGCCGGCGTGGACGTGCACACCTGGGATCCAAAGCCGGAGGCACCGTTCGAGCCCGTCACGCCACACGACGTGGTGATCGAGGCCTTTGCCTGCCATCTGCCCGAGCCGTTGCAGGCCGCCATGGCCGCGGCCGATCGCAAACCCGTCTGGATCAATCTTGAATACCTGAGCGCCGAGGCCTGGGTGAGCGAACATCATGCGATGGCCTCGCCCCACTCCCGGCTGCCACTGACCAAGTACTTCTTCTTCCCGGGATTTGCACACGGCACCGGAGGCCTCTTGCGCGAATCCATGCTCGGCGCATCACGCGCGGCATTCCTGGACAGCCCGGCCGCGCAAGCCACGCTTTGGCACCGTTTGGGCGTGGAGCCGATCGCAGGCGCCCTGCGGACGAGCCTGTTCGCTTATTCGAACCCGGCCTTACCTGCGCTACTCGAACAATGGCGCGACGGCACGACGCCGGTCCAATGCCTTGTGCCACAAGGATTGGCCGCCACGCAGGCGGGCGGGTGGCTCGGCGCGCCGCTACAGCCGGGTGAATCGCACCAGCGCGGCAATCTGACCATGCAATGCATCCCGTTCGTGCGCCAGGAACACTACGATGAACTGCTGTGGGCCTGCGACATCAACTTCGTGCGCGGCGAGGATTCATGCGTGCGGGCGCACTGGGCCGCCAAGCCAATGATCTGGCACATCTACCCCCAGGATGACCACGCGCACCGCGAGAAGCTCGACGCCTGGCTCGGCCGGTTCTCACGCTCCGGCGTGGTGCCCGAGGCTTCCGCCGCGCTGACGAATTTCACGCACGCGTGGAATGGCTACGGCCATGCACCGGATTGGGCGGCGTTACAGGCACAATTACCCGCCCTCACTTCCGGTATGGACCGCTGGCAGCGGCAGTTGCAGCACTTGGGAGATCTGGCGGCGAATCTCGTGGCCTTCTGCGAAAATCGGGTAAAATAGCCGGTTGATTTTTATGGCGAGCCAAGTTCAAAGGCCCAAGAACAGCAAACGCCGGCTGCGCCCTTCGCCATACCGATTTCCGGGCACCTACAACGATCCCGGACCATTTTTTTCAGGAAAACAGTTCAGATGAAAATCGCACAGGAACTCCGCGTCGGCAACGTGTTCATGATTGGTTCCGACCCGATGGTGGTTCAGAAGGCCGAGTACAACAAGTCAGGTCGTAACGCCGCTGTCGTCAAGATGAAGTACAAGAACCTGCTGACGGAAGCCCCGGGCGAATCCGTCTTCAAGGCCGACGACAAGTTCGAAGTCGTGGTGCTGGAGCGCCGCGAGTGCACGTACTCGTACTTCGCCGACCCGATGTACGTGTTCATGGACACCGAGTACAACCAATACGAAGTCGAGAAGGACAGCATGGGCGACTCGCTGAACTACCTCGAAGACGGCATGGTGGTGGAAGTGGTGTTCTACAACGACAAGGCCATCTCGGTCGAAATGCCGACGACGCTGGTTCGCGAGATCATTTACACGGAACCGGCCGTCAAGGGCGACACCTCGTCGGGCAAGGTGCTCAAGGGCGCCAAGATCAACACCGGTTTCGAACTGCAAGTGCCGCTGTTCTGCAACATCGGTGACAAGATCGAAATCGACACGCGTACCGGCGAATACCGCAGCCGCGCCAACTAAGATCTCTTAGGGCATACGCAAAAAAGGGCAGCTTCGGCTGCCCTTTTTCTTTCCACGGATCCATTCCTGCTGATTCATGTCTGGGTGGTGTCGATTCACCACCCGGCGGCCGGAGTCGCTCAAGCGATAAGATCGTGTTCCTTCAGCAGGCGCAGCGCGGCGCGGTATTCGCCTTCTTGCTGCAACTTGTTCCAGTCCAGCGGCTTGCGGCGACCGAACAGCTTGCGGATGCGCCGCTGCGAGGCCTTGCCGATCGACACATCGAGTTCATTCAAAAGCTGGTCCGCGCGATCCGGATGGTTGCAGATCAACACCATGTCGCAACCCGCCTCGAGCGCGGCACGTGCGGCCTGGGTAACGGTACCGGCCACGCTCGCGCCCTCCATGCTGAGGTCGTCACTGAAAATCACGCCCTCAAAACCAAGCTGGGTCCGCAGGATGTCCTGCAGCCAGTAGCGCGAGAAGCCCGCAGGGCTCGGATCGACGGTCGGGTAGATCACGTGGGCAGGCATCACAGACGCTAGCGCCGGGCCCATCCAGTCATAGGGACGGGCGTCCTGGGACAGGATTTCATCAAGACCGCGCTCGTCCACCGGAATGGCCACATGCGAATCGGCTTCGACATAGCCATGCCCCGGGAAGTGCTTGCCGCAGTTGGCCATGCCGGCCAGCAGCAGTCCGTGCGTCAGATGGTTGGCCAGCATGGTCACTACACGAGGATCGGCATGGAACGCACGATCGCCAATGACACCACTGCGGCCATAGTCGAGGTCTAGCACCGGGGTGAAGCTCAGGTCGATGTCGCATGCACGCAGTTCGGCCGCCAGCACGTAGCCGCAAGCCATCGCCACTTTGGTGGCAGCCAGCACGTCACGGTCCCACAGCGCCCCAAGCCGGGACATCGCCGGCAGGTGCGTGAAGCCATCGGTTTTGGCGCGCTGCACGCGGCCACCTTCATGGTCGATGCAGATGAGCGCATCGTCGCGGACTTCACGAATGGCCCGCGTCAGCGCCACCAGTTGCGCGCGCGATTCGAAGTTGCGCGCAAACAGGATCACGCCACCCGTCAACGGGTGGGCAATGCGACGCGCATCGTCGGCGGTGAGTTCCTTGCCCACGACGTCGAGCACTACCGGGCCCGGCCGCTTGCCGGAGACTTTCTTGTTCATATCGAATATCGAATTCAGTTCGAAGCGGGTTCGGATTGCGGGGCCGCCAGCTGACCACCCCGCTCGGCGATCGCGAACGCGACCGCATATTCATGTTCGTCACTGACACTGACACGAACGGTCAGGCCGCGTTCCCGCACCCATTCCGCCAGTTCGCCAGTGCAATGCGGCGCGGGCTCGCCCGATGGCTGGTTCAGCAGTTCCATCGCACGCCACGTCATCGGCCAGCGCATCCCCAGGCCGATGGCCTTCGAGAATGCCTCCTTGGCCGCGAAACGCGTGCACAGGAATGCCAAGCCGCGCTTTTCCGAGCGCGCCTTGCGTGCAAGATAGATCTTCATCTCACGCGGCCCGAGAATCTTCTCGACAAAGCGCCCACGCGTGCGCTCCATCACGCCGCGCACGCGATCAATCTGGATGATGTCGGTGCCGACGCCGTAGATCACGCGGGCTGACCCGGAACCGGGTAACGGGTACCGAGGCGCGCCGCCACCATGATGGCCTTCATCTCGCGCACGGCGTTCTGCCACCCGGCAAACACCGCATGGGCAACGATCGCGTGACCAATGTTGAGCTCCTTGATCCCCGGCAGCGCAGCAATCGGCTGCACGTTGGTGTAGTGCAGGCCGTGGCCGGCGTTGACGATCAGACCATGCTTCTGCCCCGCTTCCACGCCCGCCGCTACACGGCGGAACTCGGCTGCCTGCTCCTCCGCCGTATGCGCATCGGCGTAGCGGCCAGTATGGATTTCAATTACCGGCGCCTTGCACGCGGCAGCGGCGGCAATTTGGTCAGGGTCAGCATCAATGAACAGCGATACACGGATACCCGCGTCGGCCAGTTGCCGGCATGCGGCGCTGACTTGCTCGAAATGGCCCGCTACATCGAGTCCGCCTTCGGTGGTAACTTCCTCGCGCTTCTCGGGCACCAGGCAGACGTCCTGGGGCTTGATCTCGCACGCAATGTCGAGCATCTCGGAAGTGATCGCACATTCCAGATTCATGCGCGTGGCCAACTTCGGGCGCAGCGCGCGCACGTCGGCGTCGCGGATATGGCGACGGTCCTCGCGCAGATGCAGCGTGATCAGGTCGGCGCCGGCCTCCTCGGCCTGCAGCGCTGCCTGGATCGGATCGGGATACACCGTGCCGCGCGCGTTGCGCAGCGTGGCCACGTGGTCGATATTGACCCCGAGGTCTATGACACCGGGGTTCGCGTGGAAAATCATGCCGGCTTCTCTCAGGAGAATTGGGATATTAAAGGTACTGCAGATCGATCAGGATCTGGCGCGTCTTCAGTGGCGCACCCTGCAAATAATAATGCAGCAGGAACCGCATCAGTGCGCGGCTTTGCGAAACGGTCTGCGCACGCGAATAATCATCCTGCGCCATATCCAGCAGCGTCTGTCCCGACACCACGGGCCAGCTCGACGGATCTGACGCATGCGTGCGCCGCACCCCGCGCTCAGGCTGGTAGACGTAATCGAGCCCCGGCTGCACGCGTTCGCCCGATCTGAGGCACTGATCGAACGCTACCGCAAACCCCGTCTCCTGCAGCAGCACCCGCTCGAAGCTGCGCAATACGAAGCTGGCCGGCTCGCCATGTGACAGCCGCGTCAGCGTCGCCATGTAGTGGCGGAACAGGGTCGGATGCGCGTCCTCGCGCGGACAGAAGCGCAGCAGCAGTTCGTTCAGGTAGAAGCCGGAAAGCAGCGCGTCGCCGGAAAGCGGCAGCATGCCGCCCACGTACTCCGCCTTGGTCAGCGTCTTGACCTCGCCGCGGCCGGTCCAGGACAGGGCGATCGGATGAAAATGCTGCAGCACCGCGCGCAGTGCGGAATGCGGCCGCTTGGCCCCTTTCGCGACCATGGCCACGCGACCGTGATCGCGAGTGAAGACATCGAGAACCAGACTGGTTTCGCGATAAGGATGCGCATGAAGCACGAAGCCCGCCTCATTGGTGACGCGCAGTTCCGAGCGAGCCGGAACGATACGCATCGCGCGATCCATCATTTCGCGGCCGGCCGCCACCGAGGGGCTGACCGCCGCGTTCATGGCAGGTACCGCGCCAGACCCCAGCAGCTCCGCCGCTTCCTCGGCAATCGGGTCGGCACTGCGCGCACGCGGCGCGGCAGCGCGGCGCACGTCAGGCATCTTGCTCACTCGTAGCCGTAGGCGCGCAGTCCGGCTTCGTTATCGGCCCAGCCGCTCTTGACCTTGATCCACATCTCCAGGTAGACCTTGCCATCAAACAGCTTCTCCATATCCAGGCGTGCCTCGGTGGAGATCTGCTTGAGCTTGGCGCCCTTGTTGCCGATGATCATCGCCTTGTGCGCGTCGCGTTCGACCAGGATCGTCGCGAAGATCCTGCGCAGGCGCCCTTCGGTCTCGAATTTGTCGATCACGACAGTGCTGGTGTACGGCAGTTCGTCGCCGGTCCAGCGGAACACCTTTTCGCGGATGATCTCGGACGCCAGGAATCGCTCGCTGCGATCGGTCATAGCATCGACGTCGTACATCGGCTCGCCTTCCGGCAGATACGGCCGGATGATCGCCAGCAGACGCTGGATATGATCGCGCGTCTTGGCCGACATCGGCACCACCTCCCGGAACGGGAAACGCTGCCCCATCTGCTCGAGGAACGGCATCATGACTTCGCTGCGGCCTTCGCCGATTCGGTCGAGCTTGTTGCAGACCAGCAGCACCGGAACGTTCTTGGGGAGCAGCGACAGCACCTTCTCGTCATCGGGGCCAAAATAGCCGGCTTCGACGACAAATAGCACGATATCGACCGACGACAGCGTCGACGTCACGGCGCGGTTCAGGGAGCGGTTCAGCGCGCTGGCGTGGCGGGTCTGGAAACCAGGTGTATCCGCGAACACATACTGGGTATCATCGGTCGTCTGAATACCGACGATACGATGCCGCGTGGTCTGTGCCTTGCGGGACGTGATGCTGATCTTCTGGCCGACCAGCGCGTTCATCAGCGTGGACTTGCCAACATTCGGACGGCCAACGATGGCCACTGTGCCGCAGCGAAATGCCACGGCACCTGAGGGTTCCGCCGCATCTTGCTGCGGAGGGAGAGAATCGGTCATTCCTTCAACCTGAGAGACAACTGGGGATCGGGCGGCACCGGCTGCTTGCGCGTCTTGCCCGTACGTTCGGCACGGCTGCGCTTGAGCAACTGCGGCACGAGCTTCTGGACTTCGTCGAGCGCGAGCTTGGCCGCGGCCTGTTCGGCGGCGCGACGCGACGCGCCGGTTCCGAACACGCGCACCTCCAGTTTAGGCACGATGCATTCGACTTCAAATTGCTGGCTGTGCGCCGCACCGTGCGTGGCGATGACGTTGTATTGCGGCAGGGCAATCTTGTGGCCCTGCAGATACTCCTGGAGCAGCGTCTTGGCGTCCTTGCCCAGCGTGCGCGGGTCCACCTGCTCCAGAATCGGGATATACAGCTTGCGGATCAACGCGCGCGCCGCGTCGAACCCCGCATCGAGAAACACGGCACCAACGATAGCCTCGAGCGCATCGGCAAGAATCGAGGGGCGGCGGAAACCGCCGCTCTTCAACTCGCCTTCACCCAGACGCAGCGCATCGGAAAGCTGCAGCATCTGGGCGATCTCGTAGAGCGCCTGCTGCTTGACCAGATTGGCCCGCACCCGTGAAAGATCGCCTTCGTCGAGCTTGCCAAACATGCCAAAGAGCATATCGGCCACGGCGCAGTTCAATACCGAGTCGCCCAGGAATTCCAGGCGCTCGTTGTGCTGGGCGCTATGGCTGCGATGCGTGAGCGCCTGCTGCAGCAATTCGGGCTTGCTGAATCGGTAGCCGAGACGTTGCTGCAAGGCGTCGAGGGTCATGTCGTTACTGCGTTCCCGAGTAGGTAATCAAAAAACTCAACGGACCATAAATCTGAACTTCGGTCCGGTACTCGAAGCCGACCGCGCGGATCCGCCCGGTTTCGTCCTCTTCAATATCCAGATCCTCGCCCTTGATCGACGAAATGCGATCGATCGTGGCCTGTTTGTCGAAACTGGCTGCGACTTCACTACGTTTGGTACCAGTACCCTTGGCATAGTTGACGGCGCGCTTGATGGAGAAATACTCGATCAGGCTTGGAATTACCTTCAACGCCGGTACGGCGACCGCCCCCACAATGATGAAAACGACAAGCAACGATCCCAGCGAGAACCCGCGCGCCCGATGAATCACATCGAAACGAACCCGCCCCTGTGAACCCAACCGCTTTTGACCCATGTTGCGCTTCCCTCTTTTTTGAGTGTCTTGCGCCGCGTGAAACCGTACGAGCGTTACTTGAACGATCCCACGCGCCCGAAATTACCCAGATTCATCCAGATCAGGAACGCCTTGCCCACGATATTCTGATCAGGCACGAACCCCCAGTATCTGGAATCCAGGCTGTTATCCCGGTTGTCACCCATCACAAAATAGTGACCTTCCGGCACTTTACACGTCACGCCCTGCTGATTGTAAGTGCAGTTATCGCGGAACGGAAAATCGGGATCGGCACCGGCCACGAAGGCGGGGCGATCATTGTCATTCAGGATGCCGTGCTGGGGTCCGCCCGGCAACTGCTCGACAAAATGCTTCGAGTACGCCAGACGTTCTTCGTCGAGATAATCCGGCAGCGGGCTGTATTCGGCCGGCTTGCCATTGATCGTCAGCTTCTTGTTTTCGTACTGCACCACATCGCCCGGCACGCCGATCACGCGCTTGATGTAGTCGAGCGACTCGTCCCGCGGATAGCGGAACACCATGACATCGCCGCGCTGGGGCTCGCCGAGGCTGATGATCTTCTTGTTCACGACCGGCAGACGAATGCCGTAGTCGTACTTGTTGACCAGGATGAAGTCGCCAATCAGTAGCGTGGGGATCATCGATCCCGACGGAATCTTGAACGGCTCCACCACGAACGAGCGCAGCACGAACACCGCCAGGATCACCGGGAAAAAGCTCGCCGAATATTCCAGCCACCACGGTTGGCGCAGCTTCTCTTCCGCCAGACGCGCACGCGAGCGATCGATGTCTGCGCCGCCCTGCATCGACTGCATGTCATTACGACGCGCATCGAATTCGGCCAGCGCGAGTTGCGCCACGCTCCGGCGCTGTCGCTCGAACACCAGCTTGTCCGCGACCCAGGCTATGCCTGTGATGACCACCAGCACAAAAAGTATCAGTGCAAAATTCATAACGGCTTCAAGTGATGTCGATGTTGTGTCGTCGCTGGGGTGCGCTTACTTGTCGTCCACCTGCAGGATCGCCAGGAAGGCCTCCTGCGGAATTTCGACGGTCCCCACCTGCTTCATCCGCTTCTTGCCTGCTTTCTGCTTTTCCAGCAGCTTCTTCTTCCGGCTGATATCGCCGCCGTAGCATTTGGCCAGCACGTTCTTGCGCAGCGCTTTCACGTTCTCGCGCGCGATGATATTCGAGCCGATGGCGGCCTGGATGGCCACGTCGTACATCTGACGCGGGATGATCTCGCGCATCTTGGCCGCCACCTCGCGACCGCGATACTGCGAGTTTGAACGGTGCACGATCACGGACAAGGCATCGACCTTGTCGCTGTTGATCAAGATATCCACCTTCACCACATCCGACTGCCGGTATTCCTTGAACTCGTAATCCATCGATGCGTAGCCGCGCGATACCGACTTCAGGCGATCGAAGAAATCCATCACGATTTCCGCCATCGGGATCTCGTACGTGAGCTGCACTTGCTTGCCGTGATAGCTCATATTGATCTGCGCGCCCCGCTTCTGCGTGCACAGCGTCATCACCGAGCCGACATAATCCTGCGGCATGTACAGGTTGACCGTGACGATCGGCTCGAGAATGGCTTCGATCTTGCTCGGATCTGGCATCTTGGCCGGGTTCTCGACGGTCAACACCGTGCCATCACGCTGCTGAACCTGATAGACCACGGTCGGCGCGGTCGTGATCAGGTCCATGTCGAATTCACGCTCCAGACGCTCCTGCACGATCTCCATGTGCAACAGACCCAGGAAGCCGCAGCGGAAACCAAAGCCGAGTGCCTGCGAGACTTCCGGCTCGAACTGCAGCGATGCATCGTTCAGACGCAGCTTCTCGAGCGATTCGCGCAGGGCCTCGTACTGATTCGATTCCACAGGGTACAGCCCCGCGAACACCTGCGGCTTGACTTCCTTGAAGCCCGGCAGCGGCGCTTCGGCGCGGCGCGTCATAGTGGTGATCGTGTCGCCAACCTTGGCTGCCTTCAGCTCCTTGATGCCCGCAATCACGAAACCCACCTGCCCCGCCGTCAGCTCATCTCGCTGGATCGACTTCGGCGAGAACACACCGACCTGCTCCACCAGATGCTGGGCGCCGGTGGCCATCAGCAGAACTTTGTCCTTGGGGCGAAGCGTGCCGTTGACCACGCGCACCAGCATCACCACGCCAACGTAGTTGTCGAACCAGGAATCGATGATCAGCGCCTGTAGAGGCGCGGCGGCGTCACCCTTGGGGGGCGGAACCTTGGCGATCAGCGCCTCGATCACGTCTTCCACGCCCTGGCCAGTCTTGGCCGAGCACGGTGTAGCGTCCTGTGCGTCGATGCCGATCACGTCCTCGATCTCCTGGATCGCATTGGCCGGGTCGGCCTGCGGCAGATCGATCTTGTTCAGCACGGGCACGACTTCGACGCCCAGTTCGATGGCCGTGTAGCAATTGGCAACGGTCTGGGCTTCCACGCCCTGCGAGGCGTCAACCACTAGCAGCGCGCCTTCGCATGCGGACAGGGAGCGGCTGACTTCGTAGCTGAAGTCGACGTGTCCCGGCGTATCGATCAGATTCAGGTTGTAGACCTGGCCGTCGCGCGCCTTGTAGCTCAGCGCGGCGGTCTGGGCCTTGATCGTGATGCCCCGCTCCTTCTCGATATCCATCGAATCGAGCACCTGCGCTTCCATTTCGCGATCGGACAGCCCGCCACAGCGCTGAATGATCCGGTCGGCCAAGGTGGATTTACCATGGTCGATGTGGGCAATGATCGAGAAATTACGAATGTGGTCCATCTAACGTTCTGGGAAGCACCGGCGCGCTCATGGGTAGATCTGTCGGGCGCGGGAGCAAAAAAGTTGGGGCGCACGGAGCTCGCGCCAATCCGCGATTTTACCGGATTTTCAAGGACTTCCGTCCGCGAATTGAACTCGGGCGACGCGGGGCGCGGTGCGCCAAAATGACGTTTGACGCACCCACCACGAAACAATCGCGCCGGAACTTGTCCGGCGCGATTGTTTGAAGGCTCGATCCAGGGCCTGGTCAGCGCGTCTGATTGGGACGCAGCGTCAGCACCTGGGTAGCATCGCCGCGGCGCACGAACACGGCAGCCATCTTGTTCTTGTCCAGTCCCTTGACGAGATCGTTGAACTGCCTCGCACTGGTCACGTCGGTATCACCGAGTCGCAGGATGATGTCGCCCGGACGGATCCCGGCGCGAGCGGCCGGACCATCAACCGTGTCGACCTCCACCCCTGACTTCAGCTTGAGCTCGCGCATCCGCGCCTCGGGGATGTCGTTGACGATCAGGCCCAGTGCATTCGGCTTCGGCGCGGGTGCCTCTTCGTTACCTCCGCCGCGCTTGTCGCCGCGGCGCGGCGTGGCGCGAGGGGTGTCGGGCTCAAGCTCCGCCACCGTGATCATTACCTCGCGGGTCTGCCCCTTGCGCCACACCTGCATCGGCACGCGCGTACCCGGCTTGGTGTCACCGACCATCCGCGGCAGATCCGCAGCCTTCTCAATATCCCGGCCGTTGTACTTCAGGATGATGTCGCCCGCCTCGATACCGGCCTTTTCGGCAGGACCGCCCGGCTCGACGCTACCAACCAGCGCGCCGCGAGTGCGCCCAAGGCCCAGCGAGTCCGCCACTTCCTTGGTCACATCACCGATCGCCACGGCGATCCGCCCACGCGTCACCTTGCCAGTCGCCTTCAGTTGCTCGGTCACACGCATCGCTTCGTCGATCGGGGTCGCGAACGAAATGCCCATATAACCGCCGCTGCGGCTGTAGATCTGCGAATTAATGCCGATGACTTCGCCGCGCAGGTTGATCAGCGGGCCACCCGAATTACCAGGGTTCACCGCCACGTCAGTCTGGATAAGCGGCAGGTAGTCGCCGGTGTCGCGCGCCTTAGCCGATACGATACCGGCGGTCACGCTGCTGTCCAGGCCGAACGGCGAACCAATGGCCAATACCCACTCGCCAGTGCGGACCTTGTCCGAATCCCCGAGTGGCAGGCGTGGCAGACCCGTTGCATCGATCTTGAGCAGCGCCACGTCGGTACGCTTGTCCGCACCAATCAGCTTGGCCTTGAATTCGCGCTTGTCAGGCAGCGTCACGTAGATCGTGTCAGCCTCTGCCACCACGTGGGCGTTCGTCATCACGTAGCCATCCTGGCTGATGATGAAACCGGAACCCACGCCCCGGCTCATCTCTTCGCCCTGCCCCTGACTTTGGCCCTGTCCTTGCGGAGGCTGGCCACGGCGCGGCTGTCCCGGCGTTCCGGGCATTGGCACGCCGAAGAAGCGACGGAAGAACTCCGCCATTTCGTCGTCATCGGGGGAATTGCCGCCACGCGAGCGCACGCGCTCTGTCGTGCGGATATTCACAACCGCCGGGCTCACCTTCTCGACCAAGTCGGTAAAGTCGGGCAGGTTGTAGTTCTGGGCCGCCGCCTGAGCGTGCCCCAATTCGGAAACAGCCGGACCGAACACGAGCATGGCCACCATGACCACGACCCTTGCCAGGGCTGGAGATCTGGAAATCATCGACAAAACTCCCGGGAGATCAGCGAGAAACGGATGCTTCACAGCGCATAAGGCCGGGGGACGCCTGCAAAGCGTACTGCCTGGCGGTGTTGCGGGACTGCCACTCCACCGCCGCCGGACCAATTTCGGTCAGTGTACCGCTTTGGGCGGGCGGTATTCCACGCCGGCCGCAAACTGCCTCACCGTAGAAGCAGGCACTTCGCCGACCACGGTAATCCAGAAATCGGCCACGCGCCGTACCACGACCTGGGTGGCACCTAGCGACGCCACGCCCTCGCGGCGGGCACGCTGCTCGGATACGGGCTCGATGAAGACCGAAAGCCCCGTCAGGCCATCACTGTAGACGACCTGCAATACTTCGAAGACCTGCCCGGACTTGTTGGCCGAGGTCGGGGCATGCAACTCGCCCAGTGGGCGGCGCACTTCCCGGATCTTCTGAAAGCCCTTGATTGGCGTGTTGATCGACCAGCCTTCGTCGGCGATGCTGGCAGGCTGATAGGTAACCTCGTAATGACTCCAGGAGCTCGCGCCCTTGATCGCATTGAGGATGCGCTGCTTGTCTGAAGGCACGCCGATATCGACCTGCGAGAATGCGACCTGCTCGAGTACCTTGCCGCCTTCGCCGATCGTCTGCGCGCGCATCAGCAGGCCCGAATTCCTGTCGGCCCACAACCGCACCGCGTAACGTGCCGTGTCGTGAGGGTCCAGCGAGAAGACCTCGCACTCGACGCCGGCGACACGTTCGGCCGGCAGCTTGTGCATGTCGTACAGGTCGAGCACGTCGCTCTTGTTCGTCGCCAGCAGCGCCGGGAAACGGTCCTTGGCCTCCTGCTTCTCCACGACCACAAGCTTGGCCTCGGGAATCAGGCTGTGAACCACATCATTCTGGCGCAGCACCTCGCGCGGTTTGCCGTCCAACGTTTCCAGTCGTTCGTACTCGTTGTGTACGAGATCACTGTAATGCTGGATCCGCGAGGCATGGATGATGCTGCCGCGCTGATAAATCAACGTACCAACGTAGTTCTCCCGCTGGGCAGCACGATGGATCTTGTTCAGCCACGCCGTGGCGTCACGGCGGTTCAGCGTGGAGTCAGACGGCTGCGCAGTCGCGGCGGCAGCGGTCAGACATAAGGCCAGAAAAAAGGACCTCCGCAGGCCCTTCTTTCCGTGTACGCCCGCTGCATTGGCGAGCGACGGTCCTTTATGCATGTCCGGCATTATTCCTGCGAATTGTCCTGAGAGAAGTTGACACCATTCACCACCGTACGCATGGTCGGCACAAAGGCATCGGTTGCGACCGACGTGCGATGGGCACGCAGGTATTCATCGAGACGGGGATCGCGAATCATCTGGGCACTATCGGCGGAGACCGCCATGATCGAACCCGCGGCCGCCGGCGCAGCAACGCCAGCCTTTACCGTCGCACCGGCCGGTTGCTCGACGCTTGCAACCACAGCATCCGGAGCGCCCACACCGCCTGGCCCACGCATCTGCGGCACCACGACCCAGCTCACAGCAGCCACTGCGGCGGCAATCGCGGTACCCGGCACCACACGGCGCACCCACGATGGACGCACCAGCAGTCGATGACGGCCAGCCTGCGCGACAGCCGGCACCAGCACATGCGGCTCGGCTTCAAGCTGCGCGGAGAATCGGGAGAGGAAGGCTTCGGTCGACCCTGCGTGCGTCAACTCTTCCGAACGCATCGCATCGCCGATCAACTGGTACATCGACCAGTCGGCCATACCAGCGTCGTCTTTGGCAAGGCCGAGCGCGGCATCCACGTCGTGCGGCGCCAGCTCGCCGTCCATCAATGCGGAGATCTGCTCCGCGGCTTCCATTACATGAACCGACTGCTTATGAGCCTGACCCATTTCCAACCCCAAGAAATTCCATCGAACACCGATAAATCCCGTCACTACTGCTTGTCGTTTATCGATGCAGGAATAGGCTGCAACGCTGGCTGCACGACATTCAAACTGAGAGACACCAGCATCCTGCTGACATCCCCTACCACCGCTTGCCCTCTGCCGTTCCCAGCAGCGGGCGCAACTTCTCGGCGATCGCTTCGCGCGCCCGGAAAATCCGCGAGCGCACCGTACCGATCGGACACCCCATCGCCTCCGCGATCTCCTCATAGCTGAGGCCTTCGATCTCGCGCAGCGTAATGGCGGTGCGTAATTCTTCCGGCAATGCCTCCATGGCGCGGTTCACCGTATCGGCAACCTGGCGCGTGTGGAGCATCGACTCCGGCGTATTGATATCCCTTAGTTGCTCACCGTCCGCAAAAGTTTCAGCCTCTTCGGCATCGATATCGCTGGACGCTTCCGGCCGCCGTCCCTGGGTGGCCAGGTAGTTCTTGGCCGTGTTGACGGCGATCCGGTACAGCCACGTGTAGAAAGCGGATTCGCCCCGGAACTGGGGCAGCGCGCGATATGCCTTGATAAAGGCATCTTGCGCCACATCCTCCACTTCGGCGGGGTCTCGGACAAGGCGGGAGATCAGGCGGATGATCTTGCGGTGATATTTGGTCACCAGCAACTCAAAGGCCCGTTTGTCGCCCTGCTGGACGCGTTCAACTAGAAGCTGATCGGCTTCGCGTTCACTCACGAATAGTTCACCTGCTGCAGTGTATCTCTTGGTTTCGTCGTCAAGACAAGCGTTGTATTTTACCTACGATCCAGGCGATTTCGGGTGTCGCGGAGCGCATTCTGTGACCACAACTGCGCAATAAGGTTCCGCCTGGCCACGAACGCGGTTGCACCTGCGTGCAACCCAAGGATTCGGGGAAATGCCGGGGAGTACAGGATGGGACGGGGGCCGCTGTCACCAGCCGGCCCCGTTTCATGCGAAACGCGCGCGATATCAGACGCGGCGGAAGACAAGCGTACCGTTGGTACCGCCGAAGCCGAAGTTGTTCTTCACGGCGACATCAATCTTCATGTCACGTGCCGTATTGGCGACGTAATCGAGATCACACTCGGGATCTTGATTGAAGATGTTGATGGTCGGCGGCGAGATCTGATTGTGAATCGCCAGAACCGTGAACACCGACTCCAGGCCCCCAGCGCCACCCAGCAAGTGACCGGTCATCGACTTCGTCGAGTTGACCACCATCTTGTAGGCGTGATCACCGAATGCCAGCTTGACGGCATCGGTCTCATTCTTGTCACCCAGCGGCGTCGAGGTGCCATGCGCGTTGAGGTACTGCACTTCGTCCGGATTGATTCCGGCATCCTTGATCGCAGCGACCATGCAGCGGCGCGGACCGTCGGTGTTCGGCGCCGTCATGTGGAACGCGTCACCGCTCATGCCGAAGCCGATGAGTTCAGCATAGATTCGCGCGCCGCGCGCCTTGGCCGACTCATACTCCTCGAGCATCATCACGCCGGCACCCTCGCCCAGCACGAAGCCATCGCGGTCCTTGTCCCACGGACGCGACGCCGCAGCAGGGTCATCGTTGCGAGTGGAAAGCGCGCGTGCTGCCGCAAAACCGCCGATGCCGAGCGGCGACACCGTCGACTCCGCTCCGCCAGCCAGCATCGCATCGCAGTCGCCCGCCTGAATCAGACGCGCCGCCAGGCCGATGCTGTGCAGCCCGGTCGTGCAGGCCGTCACCGCAGCCAGGTTCGGGCCCTTGAGGCCGTGGATAATCGACAGGTGGCCGGAGATCATGTTGATGATCGAACCTGGCACGAAGAACGGCGAGATCCGGCGCGGGCCGCGTTCGGCCAGCGTCATCTGCGTATCTTCGATCATCGGCAGCCCGCCAATACCCGAGCCCACCAGCACACCGATGCGCTCGGCGTTGGCCTCGGTCACTTCCAGGCCGCTGTCCTTGAGCGCCTGCGAACCGGCGGCGATGCCGAAATGGATGAAGGTATCCATGTTCCGGGCTTCCTTGGCCGGGATGTAATCCTCGGCATTGAAGCCCTTCACTTCGCCCGCAAAGTGCACAGCAAAGGGAGAGTGATCGAACTTGGTGATGGTGGCGATGCCGGACTTGCCGGCAACCAGATTGGCCCAGCCTTCGGCAACCGTGTTTCCGACGGGAGACACAAGGCCAAGCCCAGTGACGACGACGCGACGACGGCTCACTATTTTTTCCTACGAGTACGTGAAGCGGAATTGGATTGATTCAGGATCTCGCTGCTCCTGCCGATAGGAAGTGATTCCTTGCGAGAGGAAGCGGCTGAGATCATTCCGATTCTGCTTCGTCGAACAGACGAAAGCCACAGAAAACAGCGTGACAGGACCGTAACGGCCCCGCCGACCTGCCTTCTGTGGCTCGGAATATGAAGACGACGGCTTAGGCCTTGACGTGCGCGGTAGCGTAGTCAATAGCTTGTTGCACGGTCGTGATCTTTTCGGCTTCCTCATCGGGAATTTCCATGCCGAATTCATCTTCCAACGCCATCACGAGTTCAACCGTGTCCAGCGAGTCCGCACCGAGATCGTTCACGAACGACGATTCGTTCTTGATGTCTGCCTCGGCCACGCCAAGCTGCTCAGCAACGATTTTCTTGACGCGTTGTTCGATATTGTCCATGTAACCCTCCAGGGAAGTTCGACAAAAAGTGGGCGCATTTTAGCAGGTTTGGACCACAAAAAATCCGCCTGCCGAACTTTGCAAGAATCACGCCCGTTTGGTTTGAAAAACAACAGCTTCGCCCGGCTTCTTTCGGCTTCTCCCTCGAAACCGATCCCGGGCGGAACCATCAATTCATGTACATCCCGCCGTTCACGTGCAGCGTAGTGCCCGTGATGTAGGCGGCCTGCGGACCAGCCAGGAACGCCACCGCATTGGCGATGTCTTCCGGCTGGCCAAGACGACCCAGAGGAATCCGGGTCTTCAGCGCCGCATGCTGCTCTTCCGACAGTACCTTGGTCATGTCGGTATCGATGAATCCGGGGGCCACGCAGTTGACGGTGACGTTGCGGCTGCCGATTTCGGCGGCCAGCGCGCGCGTCATGCCCTCGACACCAGCCTTCGCCGCAGCGTAGTTCATCTGACCGGGGTTACCGGTGGAGCCGACCACCGAGGTGATGTTGATGATGCGGCCGCCACGAGCCTTCATCATCGGGCGCAGTACGGCACGGGCCAGACGGAACACGGCCGTCAGGTTCGTGTCGATGACGGCGCTCCAATCCTCGTCTTTCATGCGCATGGCCAACTGATCCTGCGTAATGCCGGCGTTGTTGACCAACACGTTCAGACCGCCGTTCGCCTTGATGATCTCGTCGATCACTGCCTCGCAGCGCGCCGCGTCGTTGACGTTCAGCACCACACCGCCGCCCTTCAGGCCTTCGCCAGCCAGGTACTCGCTGATGCCAGCAGCGCCCGACTCACTCGTGGCGGTACCGATCACCGTTGCGCCCTGCCGTGCGAGCTCCAGCGCGATGGCACGGCCGATCCCGCGCGATGCGCCGGTCACCAGTGCGACCTGATTCTCCAGAGTCTTGCTCATGTTGCGTTTGTTCCTTGGTCTTACTTCAGCAGCGCCAGCGTTTCCTGCAGCGACGCCGGATCAAAGATTGCACCACCAACGAGGTTGCCGTCGATGCGCTTGGTCATACCGGCCAGCACTTTACCCGGACCGCACTCGATCACGTGTGTCACGCCCTCGGCGGCAATCTTCTGCACGCACTCGACCCAGCGTACCGGAGCGGCTGCCTGACGAACAAGCGCGTCCTTGATCTGAGCCGGGTCACTGATGATTGCCACGTCGACATTGTTCACCAGCGGAATGGCCGGTGCCGAGAACGACAGGCCAGCCATGCGCTCGCGCAGGCGATCGGAGGCAGGCTTGAGCAGCGACGAGTGGAACGGGGCGGACACCGGCAGCGGCAGCGCGCGCTTGGCGCCCTTCGCCTTGGCAATCTCGCAGGCCTTTTCCACGGCGCCCTTGTTGCCGGCGATCACCACCTGCGACGGGGCATTGAAGTTGACAGCCTCGACCACGCCAGCGCCTGCCGCCGCAGCCTCGGCGCACGCGGCGCGCACGTCATCGTCCGACAGGCCAAGGATCGCGGCCATGCCGCCCTCACCCACCGGCACCGCTTCCTGCATCGCCTGGGCACGGAAGCGAACCAGCGGCACCGCCTCGGCAAACGGGATCACCCCTGCGGCCACCAGCGCCGAGTACTCGCCCAGGCTATGGCCTGCAACCAGCGCCGGAGCCGGACCACCGGCGTCGAGCCATGCGCGGTACACGGCCACTGCGGCCGTCAGCATCACGGGCTGCGTGTTGGTCGTCAGGTTCAGCTCTTCGGCCGGACCTTCCGCAATCAGCTTGCCGATGTCCTGACCCAGCGCCGTCGAAGCTTCTTCAAGCGTGGCACGCACCACTGGGTTATCGGCAAAGGCATTGAGCATGCCGACCGACTGCGAACCCTGTCCGGGGAAAACAAATGCGAATTTCATCTGAAATCCAGTCCTAGCAATTCATCTTGTCAACTGGTGCACCGCGTTCTACGCGCCGCGCGCCGGCCGCATCTTACATGCGCAGCAGCACCGCGCCCCAGGTAAAGCCGCCGCCCACACCCTCCATCAGCACGGTCTGCCCGGGCTTGATGCGGCCATCGCGTACCGCGACGTCGAGCGCCAGCGGAATCGAAGCGGCGGAGGTATTGCCGTGTTCATGCACGGTGGCAATCATGCGCTCGCTCGGCAGGCCGAGCTTCTTGGCCGTGCCCTGCATGATGCGAATGTTGGCCTGGTGCGGGATCAGCCAATCGATCTCGTCGGCCTGCATCTCGGCCGCCGTGATGGCTTCGCGCGCGACCTTGTCGAGCACGGTCACAGCCAGCTTGAACACAGCTTGTCCGTCCATATGCAGGAACGCATTGCCGGTGATCGCGCCACCGGACACATTGCCCGGCACGCAAAGGATGCCCACGTGGCTTCCGTCCGAATGCATGGCCGTGGACAGGATGCCCGGCTCATCGGACGCGGTCAGGACCACCGCACCGGCGCCATCGCCAAATAGCACGCAGGTGGTGCGATCGTTGAAGTCCAGAATGCGCGAAAACACCTCGGAGCCGATCACGAGCACATTCTTGTGCGAGCCGCTGCGGATGAACTTGTCCGCCGTGGCCAGCGCATAGACAAAGCCGGAGCAGACGGCCTGCAGGTCGAATGCCGCGCATTGGTTGGTGATGCCGAGCTTCTGCTGCACGAGGCAAGCGGCGCTCGGGAAAACGTAGTCGGGCGTGGACGTGGCGACGATGATCAGGTCGATGTCCTGACGGTCGATACCGGCCGCCTCGATCGCCCGTTCGGCCGCCTTGACGGCCAGGTCGCTCGACGTGACGTCGGGCTCGGCCCAGTAACGCGCCGAGATGCCGCTGCGCGAGACGATCCACTCGTCGCTGGTCTCGATGCCCTTCTCGGCGAGCTGAGCCGCCAGGTCGGCGTTCGTGACGCGCCGAGGAGGCAGATAGCTCCCTGTACCGATGATTTTTGCGTACTTGGTCATGTCGTGTCGGATCGTGATGCTCACCGGGTCGCCCTGTGCGCGGTCGCGCAGGCTGCCCGCCGCAGCGGGCAAGCGGCCTCAGGCGGCGCGAGAATCGGGATGTGGGTTCGGTGCGTCTGTCTCCGGGCTGCCCGTCGCGGCGCCACCGGCACCTGACTTGTGAGCGAATGCCCTTGCTATGCGTTCGATGACGCCATTTCTGGCGGCATCATACCCGCGTTTGATGGCCCACTCAAAAGAATGGGCATCGGCCGAGCCGTGGCTCTTGATCACGAGCCCACGCAGGCCCAGCAGGGAAGCGCCGTTATAGCGGGCCGGATCGAGCCGTCGCGCCAGGCGCGACAGCACCGGCATTGCCACCACCGCCAGCAGCTTCGTGAACCACGACCGCGTGAATTCTTCCTTGATCATACTGCCGATCATCTTCGCGAGGCCCTCTGTGCTCTTGAGCGCCACATTGCCAACGAAACCGTCACAAACGACGATATCGGTCGTACCCTTGAAGATGTCATTGCCTTCCACGTTGCCGTAGAAGTTTAGCTCGGAAGCACGCAGCAACTCGCCGGCGGCCTTGACCACCTCGTTGCCCTTGATCACTTCCTCGCCGATATTGAGCAGCCCGACGGTCGGGTGCTCCTTGTGATCCACCACCGACACCATGGCATCGGCCATACGCGCGAACTGCAGCAGGTGTCCGGGCTCGCAGTCGGCATTCGCGCCGAGGTCGAGCACCGTGGTGCCCCAGCCTTGTTCATTTGGAATCGTGGTGGCAATAGCCGGGCGCTCGATACCTTCGAGCGTTTTGAGCACATAGCGCGACACCGCCATCAGCGCGCCGGTGTTGCCGGCGGAGATGCAGGCATCGGCCTTGCCTTCCTTGACCTGCGTGGCGGCCACGCGCATCGAAGAATCCTTCTTCTTGCGCAGCGCCACTTCCACCGGGTCATCCATGGTGATGACCTCGGTTGCCGGCACGACGGTCACACGCGGATGATCCGTTGCATGCAGCTTCTTGAGCTGCGCGCCGATGGCGTCGGGCAAGCCGACCAGGATCATCTCGGCGTCGTCGTGACTGGAAAGAAAACTGATCGCCGCCGGCACCGTCACGGATACGCCGTGATCGCCGCCCATGCAGTCGATAGCGAGCTTGATCGTCATTATTTCCTGATACGGAAAGCGCGCCGGCACCCGTCGCCTGGGGCTGCGGGGACGCAATCAGCCGGACGCGCGAATACGTTGCGGTGCGGGAGCCGAGCGCCCAACAAAAAAGCGGCAACGAGCTTGCCGCTTTCCTGTTTTACACCTGACAACGTGCGCGAGCGGGACACTTGGTCACGCCAGACGACTTGGTCAGTCGTTCTTGGTCTTGATGACCTTGCGACCACGATAGTAGCCGTTCGGGCTCACGTGGTGACGCAGGTGGGTTTCGCCGGTGGTCGGCTCGACAGCCAGCGGCGCGACCGACAGATGGTCGTGCGAACGATGCATGCCGCGCTTGGACGGCGACTTCTTGTTCTGTTGAACAGCCATGATGACTCCTTCGAGAATTTTGCGATATTAACACACGCATCCTGCGCAAGGCGTAGCCGGGGCCCGGCCGGATGCTTCAACTGCTACCGAAAAGACGCTTGCCGTGCCGCGTCTGCGGCGTCAATGCTTCGTCTTCAGGCTGGCCAGCGCCGCGAAGGGCGACGGCCGCTTTTCTTCCTCAGGTGGCGCCTCTGGCTCCACCTCGCCGTCCGCGCCGGTCACGAGCGACTCGTGCACCGACGGACAGACCGCGTGCTTCGGCGCTGTCGGCAATGCCAGCAGCACCTCGTCTTCAATCAGTTCCAGCACCGAGAATTTCTTCGAACCGACAATGACATCGGTTTCGTCGTCATCCATTGGCGCCGCTTCGGCGGCCGCTTCACTGACCACCACTTCAAAGCACATTTCCGTGGCGATCGGCTCGGCGTACACCCCGAGACACCGCTGGCAATCCAGCCAGACACGTCCATTGACCGCCACATCGAGAAACAGTCGCTGCACGACCGGCGTGCCGGGCTCCACCGCCTCATCGCGGACGGAACCTGCCACCGTATAGTGGAATGTCTCGTCCGGCGCCGAAGCTGGCGCATCGGCGGCCGTCTCGGCTAAGATGCGCGGCAAATCGCGCGTGGCCACATCCCCCGTCGCATTGCTGCCCTTACGGCAGAAGGCGAAGAGATCGGTTTCGCGCAGATCGAATGCCCCGGCGGACGCCACGGGCTGGGTTGGCTGACTCATACGGGCTGAATCGCTCAAAATGCCTTGTCTGCCACACAAATCCCGGCGACGTGCGTGCCTGTGCAGCTAAACGCGCGATTATACGTTGAAAAACCCGAAGCGGTCAAAGTATACAAGCAGTACGCCGCCCACCACAGCTTCTGCCTCTCTGCTCTCTGTTAACAATATGTCTTCCGACACCCGCCCTGCCTTGATTCTCGGGTCGAGCTCCCCCTATCGGCGCGAATTGCTGTCGCGCCTGCGCATCCCGTTCGAGGTTGCCACGCCGGATATCGACGAAACTCCCCTGGCCGGCGAACGTCCCGCTGCCACGGCCTTGCGCCTGTCCCGCCTCAAGGCGGAAGCAATTGCCGCGCTTCACGCCGGCGCCCTGGTGATCGGCTCCGACCAGGTTTGCACGCTCGACGACCAGCAGATTGGCAAACCCGGCACCCATGCCAAGGCGCTGGCCCAGCTCCAGTTGATGCGCGGAAGAACGGTCACTTTCCATTCCGCGCTGTGCCTGCTTGATGGGCGCACCGGCGAGGCCCAGATCGCCGATATCCAGACACACGCCACTTTCCGCAACCTTTCCGATGCCGAACTCGACGCCTATCTGCGACTCGAGACGCCCTATGACTGTGCCGGCAGCGCCAAGGTCGAAGGACTGGGCATCATGCTGCTCGAGCGCGTCGAATCCGACGATCCGACCGCGCTGATCGGCCTGCCGCTGATCGCACTCACCGGGATGCTGCGTCACGCCGGCTATCCATGCTTCGGAGCCTGACCGATGGCCGGTAACCTGTTCCTGATTCCCAACACACTGGGCAAGCGCGACGAATTCGACCCCGTGATGGACGTGATCCCAGCGGGCGTCCAGCAGATCGCGGCGCGCCTCGACTACCTCGTCGCCGAGAACGCCAAGACCGCACGTGCATTCCTGAAAAAGCTCAGCGAAACGACCCCGCTCGCGCAGCCGATCCAGCAGATCGAGATCCGCGAGTTGAACGTCAATACCCGCCCGGACACACTGACGGCCTTGCTTGACCCGATTGCCGCGGGCCGCGATGGCGGGCTGCTCTCCGAGGCTGGCGTACCGGCCGTGGCCGACCCCGGCGCGGACCTGGTGCGACTGGCGCATACGCGCGGCATCACCGTGCGCCCGCTGGTCGGGCCCAGCTCGATCCTGCTCGCCGTGATGGGCTCGGGTCTGAACGGCCAGAGCTTCGCGTTCAACGGATACCTGCCCGTCGACGCCGATGTCCGCGCGCAGAAGCTGCGCGAACTCGAACAGCGCTCCCGCAAGTCGCATCAGACGCAGGTGTGGATCGAAACGCCCTACCGCAACGGTGCGCTGCTCGAGGCGCTGCGCCAACACTGCTCTGGTACCACGCTGCTGTCGATCGCAGTCGACCTGACGCTCCCAACCGAAGCCATCGTCACGCTGCCGATTTCAGCATGGCGCCCTGACCGGCTCGACCTGCACAAGCGCCCCGCGATCTTCTCGCTGCTGGCGCAGTAAGACAAAAACAAAAGCCCCCGGAAATCGGGGGCTTTTGCATGGGCGCATCGCGCCGATTACCGCACCGAAGGCACGGTTGCACTCATCATCATCAACTTCATCGCCGCCGATCCAGCGGCCGCGCCGAAGCGCTTGGCCATGCGTTCGGCGATGTTCTCCTTGACCGTGTAGTCGACGATGTCCTCGGCCTTGAACAGGTCCCGGGCCACGTAGTCCGCGCTACCCAGGCCATCGGCCAGCCCAAGCTCCACAGCGCGCTCACCCGACCAGAAGAGCCCCGAGAACAGTTCGGGATCGTTCTTGAGCCGATCGCCACGACCTTCCTTCACCACGTCGATGAACTGCTGGTGGATCTCCTTGAGCATGGACTCCGCGTAGCCCTTCTGGCGTGGCACTTCCGGCGAGAACGGATCGAGCATGCCCTTATTGGCGCCTGACGTGTACAGGCGGCGCTGGACGCCGACCTTGTCCATCAGGCCCGTAAAGCCAAAGCCATCCATCAGCACGCCGATCGACCCAACAATACTGGCCTTGTCGACATAGATCTTGTCGGCTGCGGCGGCCACGTAATAGCCGCCAGATGCGCAGATTTCCTCGACCACCACGTAGAACGGCTTGTCCGGATACAGCTTGCGCAGGCGGTGAATCTCGTCGTTGATGATGCCGGCCTGTACCGGCGAGCCGCCTGGCGAGTTGATCTTCAGGATCACGCCAGCTGCCGATGTGTCCTCGAAGGCCGCCTGAAGCGCGGCGTTGATAGAGTCCGCGCTGGCCGTGGTGCCGGCGGCAATTTCGCCGTCGAGCGTGACCATGGCGGTATGGCGACCGCTCGTCGAACTCAGCACATCCCCCTTGAAGTCGATCACCGCGTAGAGAATCAGTGCAACGATGGCGAGGGTAAGAAAGCGGAAGAAGATCTTCCAGCGTCGCGCCGAGCGCTGCTCGCGCAGGGAGGCCATCAGCACCTTCTCGAGCACGTCGCGCTCCCAGCCGCCACTACCACTGCCACCACCGCTGCCGCTGCTGCCACCAACCGGACCGCCCTTGCCTGCCAGGCGGGCGCGCCGCTCGTCGGCTTCGCGCTTGGCCGCGTCGTCGCCAGCCTGCAGTTCCCGCTCCAGCGGGAATTCGGCGTGCTTTGCCGTCTCCAGCTTGCTGTCGTCGCCCGCGCGCTCTTGCGGTTGACCCGGTTCGTTCGGCGGATTTTGCTGTTCTGTCATGCGAATGGACTCGATAAAGTCAGATGACGTCCCGCTCCGCCTTACTCGGCGTCGAGCGGGAAAAATGGGGGTTCAGGCAACCAGAAGACCGCGCCCTCGCGCTCCTCGATCCGGAGCTTGGCGAGCGCGGCCCCCTTGCACGGGCCACCCACGCACAAGCCGGTGTCCGGCGCGTAGGTCGCGCCATGTGTAGCGCACATCAAGTATAAGCCCGCACTATCGAAAAACTGGCCTTCCTGCCAGTCCAGTTCCATCGGCACATGGGCGCACTGATTCAGATAGCCGTGCGCGGCGCCGTCGTATCGCACGACGAACGCGCCGATCTCCCGCGTGTTGAGACGCACGGCAAAGCGCACACCTGCGCCACCGTCGACCAGTTCCTCTGCCGCGCAAAGGCGCCGCGGTTCCAGCGATGCTTCAGGCATGAGCGAGCAGCCAGGCCTGCAGGTCGGAAATCGACGTTGCGCAATGCACAGGCGACATCTCACGCAGCGATTCCGCCGGATGCGCGCCGTAGGTGACGCCAAGCCCCTGCGCGCCAGCGTTGATGGCCATCTGCAGGTCGTGGGTCGTGTCGCCGATCATCACGGTCCTACCGATATCCTGGCCAAGTTCGCGCGTCAGTTCGTGGAGCATGGCCGGATGCGGCTTCGAGAACGTCTCGTCGGCGCAGCGCGTAGCATCGAACAGCTTGCCGATGCCAGTTGCCGCCAGGGCACGTTCGAGTCCGACTCGGGTCTTGCCGGTGGCCACGCCCAGGAAGTAATGCTCGGCGTGAAGCGCCTCGAGCATGTCGAGCACGCCCGGAAACAGCACCAGTTCGGCGTCACGCGTCAGGAAGTGATAGCGGTAGCGTTCCGCCAGACGCGGATAGTCGGCGGGATCGAGCGTCGGCACTGCATACGAGAGCGCGTCTTTCAGGCCGAGTCCGATTACATGGCTGGCCGCGCTGTCATCCGGCACTGGCAGTCCCAGGTCACGGCTGGCGAGCTGTATGCATTTGGCGATGGTCGGGGTGGAATCCATCAGGGTTCCATCCCAGTCGAAGACGATCAGGTCGAAGCGCTGCCTGGCCATTGCGGTCCTTGTTGGATACTGAAAGTGTGTGAGCGCTAACAGCGATGGTGCGTACGGATCAGTCCGCGTCGCGCGCTGGTCGCCCTTGCCGCAATTGTTGCAGAAATTCAACACACTCGGCAGGCAATGGCGCGGACACTGTCATCGGCGCGCCGGTGACCGGATGTGTCAGCGTGAGCCGGTGCGCATGCAGGAACATGCGTTTCAGCCCCGGCTTGGTGCCGCTGCGAGAAAGCGCCTTATTGAGCGCAAAATCGCCATATTTATCATCACCAACGATCGGGAAGCCAATCGATTGCAGATGCACGCGAATCTGGTGCGTCCGCCCGGTCTTCAGTTCGGCCTCCAGCAACGTGTAGCCATCGAAGGCCTCCATGCGATTGAAGACCGTATGTGACGCCAACCCGTCCGCCTGCACACGCACGCGGCGTTCGCCGTCCGGCGTGCTGTATTTATATAGAGGTAGCTTCACATGCTGGCGCGTGTTCGGAAACTCGCCCGCCACGCAGGCGAAATACCGCTTGTCCATGCCGTTGCCACGAATCTGCTCGTGCAGGTGCACCAGCACGGAACGCTTCTTCGCCAGCACCAAAATTCCGGACGTTTCCCGATCGAGCCGGTGGACCAGCTCGAGGAACTTCGCCTCCGGCCTGGCGCGGCGTAGCTGTTCGATCACACCGAAGGCCACCCCAGACCCGCCATGCACGGCCACGCCGGCCGGCTTGTCGATCACGAGCAGCGCGGCATCCTCAAAAAGCACAGGAAACTCGCCGGCGGGCACGAAACCACCGGTCGGGGCAGCCTTCTCCGCCACGCGCATCGGCGGGATACGCACCACATCCCCGTTCTGCAGCCGATAAGTGGCGTCGACCCGACCTTTGTTGACGCGCACTTCGCCCGAGCGCAACACGCGATAAATGTGGCTTTTGGGCACGCCCTTGGCCACCTTCAACAGGAAGTTGTCGATGCGCTGCCCTTCCGAACTTTCGTCGACTGTCACGTACGCCACTTGGAGCCCGCTGGGGCGCGATTGCGGCTCCGTTGCAATTTGATGGCGTAACTCATTCATTTTCAATATAATTTCCCGGCCGTTACCGGCCAAAGACCGGAAACGCACGACCTGTGTAAGCGAGGTTTGGCGCGAGCCCTGAAAACCTGCCCGGATTTGCCAGCCATTTTTCGCGGCGCATCGGGCAGGAACATGCGGGACACCCAACAGATTGAATTGGGTAGTCCCACCAGTATCCGCGCAAGATTTCGCATTTTACACTTCGGGTTGCCATCGACCCGGCCCGTCCCCCGCTTATTGCGTACCCCGCAAGCGCCGGACAGGCGAATGGTGGCAATCAGCAGCACGCACGCGCCGCGCCGGCACGCAGGAAGTTGCCCAGAGGTAACTTCGGCATCGAACCGGTCGACACGTGGAAACTGAGTGTTCAGGTAGAAAAGAATTCAATGTGGATGCCCGCCATCGGGCATCCACATCGGTGAGAGAAGACCGCCCGCACCGGGAATCGGTGCCGGCCCGGCAGGCCAGCCTGCCAACCGACCTGCAAATCGGCCGCGATCCGGCGTGGTTCATAACACCCGGATCGTCTGGCGCCCTGACGTAGAACGCCAAGAAGCAGTGGCGCGCCCGCCAGCACACAGGTCGGATTGGTATCGGCATGCGCACGCCGCGTCCGGATAACTTGCTCTTTGACGCGTCTTGGCCACCCCGGCCCGGCTGCGAGGGGAAACGAAAGCCTGTGCCGCCGGCACGGCGTACACGTCCCCCCGCCCCCGGCCAGCCGGTATCCGCCAGAGGTCGCTGTATCAGGAGCAATATTGCATTGCTCTCCCGACCCAACTGACTGCCCGTCCACAGGGACGGCCAATTCGCCGACAGCTTCTCCTTTCACCCGCGCCCAGCCGGCCGCGTTTTTGCGCGCGCTGGCGTCTTTGGCAATTCTCCCACCCTCGCTCACTTTCCTCGCGTGCTCCCTGGACCGTTGCGGGCATGGCCGATTCATGACATTTGGCACCCGCGGCACTGGAGTGAGGTATTGCGATGAAACGCATGCTGTTTAACGCGACGCAACAGGAAGAACTGCGCGTCGCCATCGTCGATGGTCAGAAACTGATCGACATCGACATCGAAACTGCCGGGCGCGAACAGCGCAAAGGCAACATCTACAAGGGTGTCATCACCCGGATCGAACCCTCGCTGGAAGCGTGCTTCGTCAACTACGGCGAAGAGCGCCATGGCTTCCTGCCGTTCAAGGAAGTGGCGCGCGCCTTCTTCAAGGACGGCGTGGACGTGCGCAACGCGCGCATCCAGGACGCCCTGCACGAAGGCCAGGAACTGATCGTCCAGGTTGAGAAGGAAGAGCGCGGCAACAAGGGCGCAGCCCTGACCACGTTCATCTCGCTTGCCGGCCGCTACCTGGTGCTGATGCCGAACAACCCGCGCGGTGGTGGCGTTTCGCGCCGCATCGAGGGCGAAGACCGCCAGGAACTGCGCGAGACGATGGCGCAGCTCCAGGTGCCGGAAGGCATGAGCATCATCGCGCGCACCGCCGGTATCGGCCGTGCCGCCGAAGAACTGCAGTGGGACCTGAACTACCTGTTGCAGCTGTGGAAGGCCATCGACGGCGCCGCCGGCGACAACAAGGCCCCGCTGCTGATCTATCTGGAATCCAGCCTCGTGATCCGCGCGATCCGCGACTACTTCCAGCCCGATATCGGCGAAATCCTGATCGATACCGACGAGATTTATGAGCAGGCCCGCGCCTTCATGAGCGTGGTCATGCCGGACAACATGAGTCGCGTGAAGAAGTACCGCGACGACGTGCCGCTCTTCTCGCGCTTCCAGATCGAGCACCAGATCGAATCGGCCTACTCCCGCATGGTGATGCTGCCGTCGGGTGGTGCCATCGTGATCGACCACACCGAAGCCCTCGTTTCCGTCGACGTGAACTCGGCCCGCGCCACCAAGGGTGCGGACATCGAGGAAACCGCGCTGCGCACCAACCTGGAAGCGGCCGACGAAATCGCCCGCCAGCTGCGCCTGCGCGACCTTGGCGGCCTGATCGTGATCGACTTCATCGACATGGAGTCCGGCAAGGCCCAGAAGGATGTGGAAACGCGCCTGAAGGATGCGCTGCGCCACGACCGCGCCCGCGTGCAGATGGGCAAGATCAGTCGTTTCGGCCTGATGGAGCTGTCGCGCCAGCGCCTGCGTCCGTCCCTGTCCGAAGGCTCGCATATCACCTGCCCGCGCTGCAACGGCACGGGCCACATCCGCGATACCGAATCGTCCGCCCTGCAGGTGCTGCGCATCATCCAGGAAGAGGCGATGAAGGAAAACACGGCCGCCATCCACTGCCAGGTGCCGGTGGAAGTGGCCGCTTTCCTGCTGAACGAAAAGCGTCAGGAAATCAACCTGATCGAGTTGCGCTTCAAGGTCAACGTGCTGCTGATCCCGAACAAGCACCTCGAAACGCCGCATTACAAGCTCGAGCGCCTGCGCCACGACGATCCGCGCCTGGAAGAATCGACCGCCAGCTACCGCATGGCCGAGGCTGCCGCCAAGGAACTCGAGGCCGACACGAGCTACAGCAGCCGCAAGAAGGAAGAAACGCGTCCGCGTCAGGAAGCGGCCGTCAAGGGCATCACGCCCGACGCGCCGGCTCCGGTTTCGGTGCCGCGCCCTGAGCGCGTGCGCCCGGAGGCGCCTGCGGCGCGCCCCGCACCGGCAACCCAGCCGGTGGCCAGCGGCGGTTTCATTGCCTGGCTCAAGGGCCTGTTCGGCGCCAAGCCGGCCACGCCGCCCGAGGCACCGGCAAAGCCGGCAGCCGAAACCCCGTCGCGCGGTGGTGAAGGCCGCCGCGAGCGCGGTCAACGCGGCGAAGGCCGTGGTGAAGGCCGTGAGGGACGCGAAGGTCGTGAAGGTCGCGAGGGCCGTGGCCAGCGCGGCGAGCGTGGCGAACAGCGCGGTGACCGTCAGGGTCGTGGCCAGCGTGGTGAACGCAGCGAGCAGCAACGCGGCGAACAACGTGAGCAGCGTGAGCCGCGTGAGCAACGTGGCGAACGCCCTGCACGCGCGCCTCGCGAAGGCCAGGCCACCCCGGCAATCGCCCAGCCGGAACGTGCCGAGGCACGCCAGGAAGGCCGCCGCGAGCGCAGCCAGGAACGCCGCGAGCGTCAGCGCGAGCGTCAACGCGAGCGCAATGAGGCCCGCGAGACCGATGAGGCACTGAGCACCGAAGCGCCGCAGTTGGCCGTCGGCGCCGCCCAGGTAGCGCCAGTCGCCGCAGCCGCCGCAGCCGCCGCAGCCGCCGCAATGGTCGCCGTGACCACGGAAGCAGACACCACAGAACTGCCGGCTGGCGTGGAAGGTGCCGAGACCGGTGAAGGCGAAGAACGCCGTCGCCGCAATCGTCGCGGCCGCAACCGCTATCGCCGCGACCGTGATGACACTGCGCAAAATGCCGAAGGTATTGACGGCGACGAAGCCAATCTGGCCGAAGTCAGCGCAGGCGTGACGGAATCGGAATCTGAGTCGACTGGCTTCCAGCCCGCTGTTGCCGAGGCCGATGAAAGCGTCAAGGCTGTCGAAACGGCCGTGGCGGTGACGCCGGCGGAAGTGGCCCCAGCAGCACCGGTCGCTCCGGTAGCCCCGGTGGCATCCGAGCCCGTCTTCGCAGCCGTGGCCGAGCCGCAAGCGGCGCCGGTAGTGACGCCCGCTCCGGTCGAGACTGCGCCGGTGGTAGCCGCTCCCGTGGCAGCTGCTCCGGTGATTTCGGAACCTGTCATCGCCACGCCGGACGTCGCGCCGGCCCCGGTTGCAGCCCCGGTTGCAGCCCCGGTTGCAGCCCCGGTTGCAGCCCCGGTTGCAGCCGTGGTGGAAACCGTGGCAGTCGTATCGGCCGCAACGCAGGTGACCGCCGCGCCAAGCGCCGAGAACCTGGAGCCGATGCTGGCTGCGGCTGGCCTGGAGTGGGTCCGTACGGACGGCGACAAGCACCGCGCCGCACAGGAAGCCGCTTCGCAGATCGTGCCGGCACCGCGCGTGCCGCGTGAGCGCAAGCCGCTACCGCCGCTGCCGGAAGGCCCGATGGTTCTGGTCGAGACCGGTGGCGTACAGCAAGCCGCTGCACAGCAACAGCAGCAACAGCAGTAATTGCCTCGCGCGCTGACCGCGCGCCGGCAAGGGGAAAGGGGACGGCCAGAAGCCGTCCCCTTTTTTTGTTTGCGGATTGATTGACTTGCTGCAATGCCGCAAGCTGTATTGCAGCTGCCTCGGGCAAACTGTGACCCTATGGCAATAATGTCATCCACGATGCCCGATGCCGCTCGGCTAGAATGGCTGACAGAAAGGCCTCCCTGGCGCCCGCGCGCCGAAGAGCCTCCGTCCTCACCCTGGCCATGACCGATACCGTCATCCCCATTCTCGACCTGCGCGACCATCGATACCGTTCGATGGTGCCGAGCATTCCTTCGCACCTGGTTGCGCCGAACGGACTCGTCGCCGATACACGCGGCCGGCCGCTGCATGACCTGCGTATCTCGGTCACTGACCGCTGCAACTTCCGCTGCGTGTACTGCATGCCGAAGGAAGTGTTCGACAAGGACTACACGTTCCTGCCCCACTCCGAGTTGCTGAGCTTCGAAGAGATCGAGCGCACCGCGCGCATTTTCGTCTCGCAGGGTGTGGAGAAGATTCGTTTGACCGGCGGCGAACCGCTACTGCGCAAGAACATCGAGCGACTCGTGGAAATGCTCGCGCGCATCGAAACCGTATCGGGCAAGCCGCTGGACCTGACGCTGACCACCAACGCATCACTGCTCGCACGCAAGGCGCAGTCATTGCGCGACGCCGGACTGTCCCGCATCAGCGTGAGCCTTGATGCCATTGACGACGCGATCTTCCGCAAGATGAACGACGTCGACTATGCCGTGCGCGACGTGCTCCACGGCATCGAAGTGGCGCAAGCCGTCGGGCTGGCGCCGATCAAGGTCAACATGGTGGTCAAGCGTGGCACCAACGACGGCGAAATTGTGCCGTTGGCGCGCCACTTCCGCGGCAGCGGCATCATCATGCGCTTCATCGAGTTCATGGACGTGGGCGCCAGCAACCACTGGCAGATGGGCGAAGTTCTGCCATCGGCCGAAGTCGTGCGCCGGATCGACGAAGTGTTTCCGCTGGACGCTGTGGCCGCCAATTACTCGGGCGAGACCGCAGAGCGTTGGCGCTACCGGGATGGCGGCGGCGAGATCGGCGTGATTTCGAGCGTCACGCAGGCCTTCTGCGGAGACTGCAGCCGCATCCGGCTGTCGACCGAAGGTCGGCTCTATCTGTGCCTGTTCGCCACCGAGGGCTACGACCTGCGCGCCCTGCTGCGCGGTGGGCACAGCGACCTGGAGATCGCCAACGCAATCGCCCAGGTCTGGCAAGGCCGCACCGACAACTATTCCGAACAGCGCAGCGATCCGGCAATTCGCGCGGCACGCGCCGAGCGCAAGATCGAGATGTCCTATATCGGCGGGTGATGCCCTTCCGGGCGCCGCGCCCCAATCCTCGAGATCCATGATTTCACGCGACGACATAACCGGCCTGATCCTGGCCGGCGGCCGAGGCAGCCGCATGGGCGGCACGGACAAGGGCCTGCAACCGCTTCGCGGCGTGCCGATGGCCATGCACACGCTGATGCGCCTTTCCGCGCAGACCGGCGCGGTGCTGATCAACGCCAATCGCAACCTTGCCGCCTATGAATCGTTCGGTGTGCCGGTCGTCACCGACTCCGTGCCCGACTTCGCAGGTCCCCTGGCCGGCATGCTGGCAGGGCTCGAGCAATGCCAGACCGGCTGGATGGTGACGGCGCCTTGCGATTCGCCATTCCTGCCCACGGATCTGGTGCAACGGCTGGCCCAGGCCATCGAGACCGAGGACGCCGAACTGGCGATTCCGGTCACGATCGACGCCGACGGCCGGCGCCAGACCCAGCCCGTGTTCTGCCTGATGCCGGCCTCGGCCATCGACAGCCTGGTCGCCTATCTGAACGGTGGCGGCCGCAAGATCGAGACCTGGGCGGCCAGCCATCGGCTGGTGGAAGTGCCGTTCGACGATGCCGCGGCCTTCGCCAATATCAACACGCTCGACGAACTGCACATGCACGAAAGCGAGAAGCGCGCGGGTTAGACTTCCAGCCTACGCTCAAGACCTCGCCTTCCGAGTACACGCGCGCCGTCCACTGTTTCTGTTCAGACTGTCACGCGCGCCACCAGACTACGCCATGCCTTCGCTTCAATCCGTCATCTCCTGCCTGTCAGACTACGACCCCTCCGCCCTGCCCGTGGCGAAGGCCAACGCCATCATTGGCGATGTGATCGAGCCTGTTGGCGGCATCGAACAACTGGCGATCCGCACCGCACTCGATCGCGTGCTGGCCGAGGATGTGATCTCGTCGATCGACGTGCCGGCGCATGACAACTCCGCGATGGACGGCTACGCGTTCAGCAGCGCGGCGCTGGCCGACGCCGGGAGCGACGTGGTGCTTCAGGTCATCGGTACGGCCTACGCCGGCAATGCGCTTGGTAGCCCGGCAGGCCCGGGGCAAGCCGTGCGGATCATGACCGGCGCGGTCATGCCCGACGGTTGCGATACGGTGGTGCCTCAGGAATTTGTTGAGATCCAGGCCGGTGGCAACCAGATCCGTTTCGCGGCTGATGCCGTGCGCGCCGGCGACAACCGCCGGCTGCGTGGCGAGGATCTGGCCAGCGGGCAGGCCGCGCTTGCTGCGGGCCGCATCCTTCAGCCAGCGGATATCGGCCTGCTGGCCTCGCTTGGTGTGGCCGAAGTCAAAGTGCGCCGTCGCCTGCGCGTGGCCTTCTTCTCCACCGGCGACGAGCTCCGCTCGATCGGCGAGGTACTGGACCCGGGCTGCGTCTACGACTCGAACCGCTACACGCTGCACGGTATGCTGCGCCGTCTCAATGTCGACCTGATCGACATGGGCGTGGTCCGGGACGACCCGGAAGCACTGGAAGCCGCGTTCCGCAGCGCTTGCGAGAATGCCGACGCGATCATCACGTCAGGCGGCGTTTCCGTCGGAGAAGCGGACTACACCAAGCAGATCATGGCGCAACTGGGCGACGTCACCTTCTGGAAGATCGCAATGCGCCCCGGCCGCCCGATGGCATTTGGACGCATCACGTCGAATGGCCGCGAAGCACTGTTGTTCGGCCTGCCAGGCAATCCGGTGGCCGTGATGGTCACGTTCTACCATTTCGTGCGGGCAGCGCTGCATCGATTGATGGGTGCCAAGGTCGCCCCACTCCCGCTGATGCGCGTGCGCAGCGCCGGAACCATTCGCAAGAAACCGGGCCGTACCGAATACCAGCGAGGCATTCTCGCCCCCGGTGCCGATGGCACGCTGGAAGTCCGCGTCACAGGCCAGCAGGGCTCAGGGGTGTTGCGGTCCATGAGCGAAGCCAACTGCTTTATCGTGCTCGCGCATGAACAAGGCACCGTGGAAGCGGGGGAAAGCGTCGAAATCATGCTTTTCGACGGATTGATCTAAGCGCAGCGGTACGGCAACGTCCTGCGACGGGTGTCGTTTTTGTGCCGCATTCGGCGGCAAAAGCCGCGCCCCGCCATCCGAATTGCCCACCCACAAGAGGGGCAGACTAGGCGTCGCAAGCCCCAATCGCTACACTTGCAGCACGAAAATCCGAATCCCCGAATATTGTGTCTGTCGTCATGAACCAGGAGATCGCGTACCTCCACCCTGTCAAAACCGCTCGCGCGCTGGTGCTGGTCTACCTGTGCTTTTCCGTACCGATCGTCGCCATGGGCCTGTTCGTCGCCTTCATTCGCTACGGCGACCTGCCCGGCATCACCGTCTTCACGGCCCTGATCCTCAACGCGTTGATCGGATTCGGACTGCTCTGGCTCGGTTGCAAGGCATACAACTGGGTGGCTGCCCGCTTCGGCGGCATCGAAGTTCACGTGCGCGAATTGACGCCCGAAGATCGTCAGTAAGCCGTTTCGACTGTCACTCAGGCGCTGCGCCGGTTCCGCGCAGCGCCACAAGCTGGACGTGCCGTAGGCAAATGTTGTAACTTTCGCCGCCTTCCTCCGGCGGCTGATCTACAGCCTTGTGGACGCTCCGAGAACGCGTCCGAATCTGAGAGACTAAAGGCCTTCCGCCTGCCCCTGCTCCGCAGCATCTGCATCCACTGAGGCCTTCTCGGCCGTTCCCAGTAGCTGTTCCGCCAAATCTCCAGGTAACGCCTCGACGGTACGCAGCTTGCGTTCCATTTGCCGGGTACGGACTTCGGCCTGTTCGATGTTCCGAGCCGCACGTACCAGCGTGTCACGCGTCTTGGCGAGGACTTCACCGAATTTGCCGAACTCGGTTTTCACGGCGCCGAGCACCTCCCAGACTTCGCTCGATCGTTTCTCCAATGCAAGCGTGCGGAAACCCATCTGCAAACTGTTGAGCAACGCGGTCAGCGTCGTTGGGCCAGCCACAGTCACTCGATAGTCTCGCTGCAGCAGGTCAGTTAGTCCTGGGCGCCGCAGCACCTCGGCATATAACCCTTCGGTAGGCAGGAACAGAATCGCAAAGTCCGTCGTTGCGGGAGGCGACAGATACTTCTCCGAGATCGTCTGGGCTTCGCGCCGCACTGCGACCTCGAGCTCACGGCTCGCACTGTTCACCCCGTCCACATCACCCCGGTCCTGGGCGTCGATCAGGCGCTCGTATTGCTCCTTCGGGAACTTGGCGTCGATCGGCAGCCAGACCGCCCCGCTCTCCAACTCTCGCCCAGGCAGACGGATGGCAAACTCGACGCGTGCGCCAGAACTGCGGACCGTTTCGACATTCTTGGCGTACTGGTCAGGCGTGAGTATTTGCTCAAGCAGCATTTCGAGCTGAACCTCGCCCCATGTGCCGCGCGACTTCACATTGGTCAGCACGCGCTTGAGGTCGCCTACGCCCTGCGCCAGCACCTGCATCTCGCCGAGTCCACGATGGACTTGCTCCAGACGATCGGACACCAGCTTGAACGATTCACCGAGCCGCTGCTCCAGCGTGGCGTGGAGCTTCTCGTCCACGGTGCGACGCATTTCCTCAAGCTTGGCTGCATTGTTGGCCTCGATGTCGCGCAGCTTCTGTTCGAGCGTCGCGCGCACCTCCACCAGCCGCCGCTCATTGGCTTCCGACAACTGCGCAAGCTGCTGTTGCTGTACCGTCGCGATGCTCGTCAGATGCGTCGACAGCGTCTGCTGGAATCGCAGCATCTGCTGTCCGGCTTCACCGCGATTGGCGCGCGCGCTTTCGGCGATTTCCGTGCGCACTTCGCGTTCGAGCCGCTCCAGGCCACGCGCGGTATCCTCGCGCACGTCGTCACGCAACTCGCCGAGCAGCGGTTGCAGGTCCGCGCCAGCGGATCTGCGCTGCGTGCGCCATACCAGCACCAGTAGCAGCAGTACCGCCACCACGGCGGTCGCGAGGGTCAGGATGGAAACCAGTGACATGTCTCGGGCAGCCCAGCAATCAGCGACGACGCGCCATCACTTCAGGATTGACGACAGTTGGCGGCTTCCCGGCCTGCGGACCCACGTCCAGCGCGGCGATCAGATTGTCCGCGGCCAGGTTGGCCATGGCGCGGCGCGTCTTCTCGGAAGCGCTGGCAATATGGGGCGTCAGCACGACGTTCGGCACGGTCAACAGATCCGGATGCACGCTCGGCTCGCCCTCGAACACATCAAGCCCCGCTGCAAAGATCTTGCGTGCGCGCAGTGCCGCCGCAAGCGCGGCGTCGTCGACGATGCCACCGCGCGCGAGATTGATCAGCGTCGCAGTCGGCTTCATCTGCGCGATTTCAGCTGCGCCAATGGCGTGATGGCTTTCGACGCTATACGGCAGCACCAGGATGAGGTGGTCGGACTGCTGCAACAGTTCCGCCTTGCTCACGTATCGCGCATTGAGCGAACGCTCGACATCGTCCGGCAACTGGCTCCGGTTGTGATAAAGCACCTGCATGTCGAAGCCTGCCGCGCGTCGCGCCAGCCCCTGGCCGATACGCCCCATGCCGAGGATACCCAGCGTGCTGCCTTGGACGTCCATGCCGACCAGCATGTCGTAGCTCCAGCGCTCCCATTTGCCAGCCCGAAGATAGTGCTCCCCTTCGGTCACGCGACGCGCCGTTGCCATCAGCAGAGCCCAGCCGAAGTCCGCGGTGGTTTCCGTCAGCACGTCAGGCGTGTTGGTCGCGACGATGCCGGCCGCAGTCAGCGCAGGCAGATCGAGGTTGTTGTATCCGACCGCCATGTTGCATACGGCACGCAACTGCGGCAAAGCCCCCACCAGTTCGCCATCGATCCGGTCCGCAGCGTTGGCCAGAACACCCACCTTGCCCGCCAGTCGTTCTCGCAGTGCGCCGCTGTCGAGCACCAGATCCTCCTGGTTGTCATCGACGTCAAAGTACTGCGCGAGCCGTTCGATGACGTCGGGGAAGATTGCGCGGGTGACCAGAATGGAGGGCTTCATATCAGTCATACGTGGAAAAAGAGGAGCGTCATCACCAGGAACAGCGGCAGCAGCACAGTGCAGGACCAGGCCATGTAGCCGAAGAAGCTCGGCATCCGCACGCCACGGCTTTCAGCAATTGCCTTCACCATCAGGTTCGGCGCATTGCCGATGTAGGTATTGGCGCCCATGAACACCGCGCCAGCGGAAATCGCCGCCAGCGTCGAAGCATCGCGCGTCATCAGCGTGGCCGGATCACCACCAGCGGTATTGAAGAAGACAAGGTAGGTCGGCGCATTGTCGAGGAACGACGACAGGATGCCTGTGGCCCAGAAATACATGCTGTCGATAGGCTGCCCATTGCCATCGCTGACCGCGCGGATCACGCCGGCGAAAGCGCCATCCGTACCGGCCTTGAGCATGGCGATCACGGGGATAATCGTCAGAAAGATGCCGGCGAACAGCTTGCCGACCTCAAGGATCGGCTCCCAGTTAAATTCGTTTCCTGCGCGCGCCACATGCGGCGTGACGATGAGCGACGCCACGGTGACCACGACCAGCAGAACGTCGCGCAATACTGCCGGCAGCGGCACGTCCGTGCCCATCACATCGAACACGATGCCCGGCTTCCACAGCCCGCTCATCAGCACCAGGCCGATTACGACCAGCAGCAGCACGAAGTTCACCTTGCCGTCGATGCGAATGCCCCGCGAATCAGGCGTCGGATCCTGTCTGACCGGCAGTTCCTCTTCCCGATTCAGATAGTAGTGACGATCGATCACGTAGAACAGCGCCAGCAGCAGCACCCACATGAAGATCGTCTCGGGCAGGATGTTGCGCATGGTCCAGAAGAAGTCCACGCCCTTCAGAAAACCAAGGAACAGCGGTGGATCGCCGAGCGGCGTCAGCGCACCGCCTGCGTTTGCCACGAGGAAGATGAAAAACACGACGACATGCGCCACATGCCTGCGATTGTCGTTGGCACGAAGCAGCGGCCTGATCAGTAGCATCGCCGCGCCGGTGGTGCCCATGATGCTGGCCAGCAACGTGCCCAGCGCGAGAATGCCGGTGTTCAGCTTTGGTGTGCCATGCAGGTTGCCGCGCACGCAGATACCACCCGCCACCACATAGAGCGCAGTCAGCAGCACGATGAACGGGATGTACTCGGACAGCAGCGCATGCACGACGTTGGCCGCCGCGGTATGCATGCCAAAGACCGTCGCGAACGGCACCAGGAACAGCACGCCCCACGCCGCGGCGATCTTGCCGTAGTGGTAATGCCAGAGCTTGGGCGCGAACAGCGGAAACAGCGCAATCGACAACAGAATGCCGGCAAACGGCAGTCCCCAGATTGGCGCTAACGCCGCCCCGTCGAGGTCGGCAGCGTGGCCCCACCCCGGCAGCAGTCCAACAAGCGCAAGCAGACAATGGGGAAGCAGTGTGCTGACACGTCGCATCGTGTGGATTTCTCCTTTCTCGTGAAGAGGGCCAGTGTAAAGCAAACCCCTCGGAGAAAGGTCTCAAAATGCGCCTGTTGCGGCGCGTGGGGCGATGATCAGCCCTGATCGACGAGGATCACGTGCACCCGGTATGGGCCATGGGCGCCCAGCACGATGGTCTGCTCAATATCGCCGGTTCGCGACGGACCGCTGATGATATTGGTGGCGCGCGGCAGTCGACCATGCTCGGCGCGCATTTGCGCAAAGGCTTCTTCAAGATTGGCCACGATGCGCGACACCGGTACCACCGCAATATGGGTCTCGGGCAGCAGCGCTGCCGACGCAAACGTGTCCGGGCCCGATAGCAGCATCAGCGAGCCAGTCTCTGCAATCGCCACGAAGCAGCCCGTGATGCCGACCAGGTCGCCATGATCATGGTCACCTTGCGGATCGCGCAGCGGCGGGCGGCATTCGACCGTCATCCCCTGCTCCGCCCACGGCAAGCTGCCCAGGCTGGTCCATGCCACGGCACGGCGCACGAGCTTCAGCCCATCCACGTACCGCGCCACGGCCGCCGGAACTTCGGACAGGGTCGCCACGCGATCCACGGTCGAGGCCATTTTTTGCGCCTGCGCGACGAACCCAGCTGTACGATCGCCGTCAACCGGAGGCTGCGGCCCTTGTGGATGTCGCGCCAGATAATCGGCCACTGCCTCCCGTTCACCTTCGGTCACGGCGGGCCCCCGGCCCTGGGCAGCGCGGATGCGGGCGAAGATGCGGTCACGGGCGGCGTTGGTTTCCATGGCGATGTGAGTATGTGGCAGTTGAAGGGGCAGACCGATTGTAGAAAGCGTCCTGATGCGCGCGGTTGAAAGTTCCTAAGCGGGGGCCTGAACCGCGAACACCTGCCGCAGGTACGACAGATAGCCGGGATCGTCGCACATCGTCTTCTCGGGCGTGTCCGACAGCTTGGCCACGGGCTGCCCATTGCAGCGCACCATCTTGATCACGATCTGCAATGGCTTGTAGCCAAGATCATTGGTCAGGTTGGTGCCCACACCGAATGCGAGCTTGCAACGGCCACGGAATCGCTCATAGAGCTCGATGACCTTGGGAATGTCCAGCGCATCGCTGAAGATCAGCGTCTTGCCGCGCGGATCCACGCGGTTCGCTGCGTAGTGCGCGATCATCCGCTCGCCCCATTCGAACGGATCGCCCGAATCGTGTCGCACGCCATCGAACAGCTTGCAGAAATAGAGATCGAAGTCCCGCAGGAATGCGTCGAAGCCGTAGGTGTCCGAAAGCGCGATGCCAAGGTCACCACGATACTCGTGTGCCCACCGCTCCAGCGCGTAGACCTGCGAATCACGCAGGCGCGGCCCAAGGGCCTGGCAGGCCTGCAGGTACTCGTGCGCCATCGTGCCAAGCGGCGTCATGTTGTGCAGACGCGCGAAGTGGACGTTGCTGGTGCCGGCCAATTGCGGGCCAATGGCGTCGCGCATCGACAGCAGGACCTCCTCCTGCCAGTCGCACGAGAACCGGCGGCGGGTGCCGTAGTCCGCGATCACGCAATCCACATAGGGCGGCGCCGCGAGCAGCTCCAGCTTGGCCTGCAGCCGGCGACGGCCCTCCGCCAGATCGGGCTTCGGCTGGGTACGTCGGAAGTACACCTCGTTGACGATGGCCAGCAGCGGAATCTCGAACAGGATCGTATGAAGCCACGGACCCTTGATGATGATCTCGATTTCGCCATTACCCTTGGCCGACGGCAGCACCTGCACGTACTTCTCGTTCAGATGGAACAGCGCCAGAAACTCGACAAAGTCGCTTTTGATGAAGCGCAGGCCACGCAGGTAATTGAGTTCATCGTCGGTGAATCGCAACTGACAAAGCTGCGTGATCTGGGACCGGATCTCGTCGACGTACGGCGTCAGGTCGACCCCGGCGTTGCGGCACTTGAAGCGGTACTCCACCTGGGCCTGCGGGAAGTGATGCAGCACCACCTGCATCATCGTGAATTTGTACAGGTCAGTGTCGAGCAGGGAACGGATGATCATAACGAGGCCAGACGGGGGCATACCGGAAGTCAGGCCATCATGCTAACCGAAAGTATCGCGGAGGCGCGCTGGCGTGGCCTGGCGTCGTCAGCCGCCATCGAGCGAGCGCAGTCCTTGTGGCGGCTTCTGTTCCGACTTGCGGGGCGTCTGCACACACCAGAGCGGCACCCCCTGCTCGTTCGGGCAGGTGACCAGCGTGGCCTGCGCACGTGGCACCGCAGTCGGCAAAGGATCGGCGAAATTGGCCGATGCGACCATGATGCGCTCCTGGTAGACCGAACGGCCGGCCCGGTCGAAGCGCAGCACCTGGATCATCGAGCCGGGCGGCGGGTGCAGGTCCGGGCCGCATGGCACAAGACCTTCGCGGCTGCAATTGGCCATCGGGTCGCCGGCGGCCGCGCGGACCACGCTGAAGCTATCCCATTCGAACGCCGTCAGCGATGAAAGCGTGACCGGCTGATCTGTCCGCGCCCGCCAGGCCACCAGCCGGGAGACCACGCTATCGGCCATGGCCGCGGATCCGTCCGCCGGCGCCAACGACTGGGCGGCCAACGGCAGCGGCGCAAGCATCGCTGTGGTCAGGCAAACTGCGAATCGGAACAGATGGCGTGCCGGCATGGCATGGATCCCCGGTCGGATGCTGCGTGGTCTGAATGTCCCGCAAGGGCCCGTGGCGGCACTTTTACCCTGGGTAGCCACAGGCGTCGTAGGGAGAATATTAGCGGTTCGCCACCGGTTCCGATGCCCTGAACGCCACGAAAGCCGCCTGGCAGGCCGACTTTCGAATCGAATTGCCAACAAAACACATAAAGAAATAAGAAAACTATCTTACCCAGCTATATAGACTCGCTATTCTTGCGGGAAGGCTCGGCTACAATATCGGTCTTTGAAAGTCCACGGCCCCCGTTCGCCCCAAGTTATCCCGATTGACTTGCGCTGCGCTTGACGCATGTCGGGTGACTGGCGGGAACGCCGGGCAAGAATGCGGCCTTGGACCTCCCCCATTTGAAGACCGATCCGTTTTTCTGGAACCGAAATGACTCACGTTGTCACCGAATCCTGCATCCGTTGCCGCTATACCGACTGCGTTGATGTGTGTCCGGTCGATTGTTTCCGCGAAGGCCCGAACTTCCTGTCCATCGACCCGGACGAATGCATCGACTGCGCCGTGTGCGTGGCCGAGTGCCCGGTCAACGCGATCTACGCCGAGGAAGACGTGCCGGGCGATCAGCAACAGTTCATCGAACTGAATGCCGAACTCTCCCGGATCTGGCCGTCCATCACCAAGACCAAGGCCCCGCTGGCCGAAGCCGAGGAATGGAAGGACGCCACCGACAAGCTGCAATACCTGCAGCGCTAAAAAAATACAGAGAGCCGTCCCCCGCGCTTTCTAGCAATGCCGGGCACATGTGTGCCCACAACGTATCAGGACGAATATGGACTTGAGCATTCCTAACCCCGTGGCCGACGCGACCCATCAGGCCGGCGGGAACCCTGGCGGTCAGCCGCTGGAAATTGACGCGCTGATCGTGGGCGCTGGCCCGGTCGGCCTGTTCCAGGTCTTTGAACTGGGGCTGCTCGAAATCAAGGCACACATCATCGACTCGCTCAAGGTAGTGGGCGGCCAGTGCGTCGAGCTGTATCCGGACAAGCCGATCTACGATATCCCGGCCGTGCCCATCTGCACGGGCCAGGAACTGACCGACAACCTGCTGAAGCAGATCGAGCCGTTCTCGCCGACGTTCCATCTGGGTCAGGAAGTGAGCGTCGTGGAGCGCCGCGAAGACGGCCGCTTCTTCGTCGAAACATCGCTTGGAACCCGCTTCATCACCAAGACCATCTTCATCGCCGCCGGCGTTGGCTCGTTCCAGCCGCGCACGCTGAAGGTGGAAGGCATCGACAAGTTCGAAGGAAAGCAGCTGTTCTACCGCGTCAAGGATCCGAGCCGCTTCCACGGCCGCAATCTGGTCGTCGTCGGCGGTGGTGATTCGGCGCTGGACTGGACGCTGGATCTGGTGGGCAAGGCCGAGTCGGTGGTGATGATCCACCGCCGCGATGGTTTCCGTGCCGCACCGGCATCGGTGGCCAAGATGCGCGAGCTGTGCGAGCAGATGGAAATGCAATTCATGGTCGGCCAGATCGGCGGCTATGAAGAGAAGGATGGCGTGCTCACCGAGATCAAGGTGACCGGCGCCGACGGCGTGACCCGCCGTATGCCCGTCGACGACATCCTCGTGTTCTTCGGCCTTTCGCCGAAGCTCGGCCCGATCGCCGAATGGGGCCTGGACCTCGAGCGCAAGCAGATCAAGGTGGACACCGAGAAGTTCGAGACGAACATCCCGGGCATCTTCGCGGTTGGCGACATCAACACCTACCCGGGCAAGAAGAAGCTGATCCTGTCGGGCTTCCACGAAGCCGCGCTGGCTGCTTTCGGCGCCGCGCCGTACATCTTCCCGGACAAGAAGATCCACATGCAGTACACGACGACCTCGCCGAAGCTGCACAAGGTGCTTGGCGTGGAGACGCCGGTTTTCGACTGAGATCGGAACCGAAACAAAAAAGCCGCCTCCGGGCGGTTTTTTGTTTGCATAAATCGAAAAGCTGGCTATAATGCGGCCTCGCTGCTAAACACGGCAACGCTGCAAAAGGTGGAAACGCCCGCTGCAAGCCGGTTTCGAGGCGAACCAGAGTTCTGGCAACAACTTCTAGCGAAAACAAAACGTTAAAAAGTTGTTGACGAAACGAAGAGAAGCTGGTTATAATTTCTTTCTCAGCTGTTCCCCGATAGCTCAGTCGGTAGAGCGCCGGACTGTTAATCCGTAGGTCCCTGGTTCGAGCCCAGGTCGGGGAGCCAACCGATAGAAGAGGAAGGCCGATGCGAAAGCATCGGCCTTTTTCTTTTTGCGCGTCCGACACCCCTCCCCTGCACAAACGTTCCAGAGCCTTCGCATCAGACTGTATAAGATGCCCGCTCAAGGAACCGAAACGCAAAAATCGCTGTGAGCCCCCAAAGCTGGATCGATCTCAGGCAGGATGCCAGCACTGGCATCGAGACGATTCGCGCCCATTTCACTGGCCACGCCTACGATCCTCACTGGCATGACAGCTACCTGGTCGGATACACCGAGCAGGGCATTCAGCAGTTCCACTGTCGCCGCGAAGTCCAGCGCAGCACCCCCGGCAAGGTGTTCACGCTGGAGCCTGGCGAGATCCATGATGGCTACGCGGTGGCGCCGGAAGGCTTCACCTACTCGATGCTCTATCTCGACGCACAGTGGATGGAGCGCGAGCTACGCGCCGTATTCGAGGACGCCCCAGCGCACTGCCAACCCGGCTTTGCTCAGACCCTGAGAGAAGACCCTGCGCTGATCTCGGCCATCGGTAGCGCCTATACGGTCCTGCAGCAGCCCGAATTGCGCATCGTCCGTCAGTCGGCACTCGATGCGCTGCTCGCCCAACTGACAGCGCATCTGCATTGGCGCGCGCATCACGCATTCGACCCGCGCTTGCCCCTGGTGGCACAGCGGGCGCGCGACTATCTCCACGACCACCTTGATCACGATATCGGGCTCGATGACCTGGCTGCGATCAGCGGCGTGGATCGCTATCGACTGACACGCGCATTCAAAGCGGCATTCGGCATCGCGCCGCATGCCTATCTGGTGCAGATGCGTCTGGCGCGCGCACGACACCTCCTGGCCCGAGGCGCAACGCCAGCCGATGTCGCCGTCGCGCTCGGCTTTGCCGACCAGAGCCATCTGGGACGCTGGTTCCGGCGCGCCTATGGCCTGACACCCGCGCACTACCGCAAGCGCTGCTCAAATCTTCCAGACGCGTGAGACATCGGCCGCAACAATGGCCACATGCTCGACACGCTCCCTTTCCTTCCTTTCCTGCTTTTCGCGATCGTTGCGTCGATCACGCCCGGCCCGACCAACGTCATCGTACTGAGCCACAGCGCCCGCCGCGGAATCGTGGCAACGCTGCCAATCATCATAGGCGGCTGTGGCGGCGCAGCCTTGCTGGTACTGGCCGTCGGCATCGGCATTGGCGATGCCTTGACTGACCATCCGCAGGTCCAACGCGTGATGGCCTGGAGCGGCGTGCTCTGGCTCTCCTGGCTGGCGTGGCAGATCTGGAGCAGCCCGGCGGCAAGTGTCGAGGTCGACAGCAAAGACAAACGGTCACTCGGCCTCGCAGGCGCGGCCGCCTTGCAGCTCGTGAATCCGAAGACCTGGATGATGGCGCTGGCCGTGGTAAGTGTTTTCGCGGGCCACGGATCAGACCAGTCGCATCAGGTGATCCTGCTGTCACTCACCTTCTTTGTCGTCTCGCTGCCCTGCATGGGCGTATGGGCGGCCCTCGGCGCGGGTGCCACCCGCTTCATCCGATCGCCCGCCATGATGAAGCGCTTTGACCGCCTCATGGCGCTTGTACTACTGATCTCGGCATGGTGCAGCCTGTTGCAGTAACGCCAATCCCTCGTTTGGCGGTCGTCGCGCACATTTCCTGGTGTATGATCTCGGATTGCCCAAGTTTACTTGACTCACCCCCCGGTATACCTGTAAAAGCTTACCGGCGTATTTCTTGCGCAATATTCACGGAAACAGGTAGACCGCCAAGTTTTTACCTAGCTAGGAAAATTTGGCCCATCACCCCTGACACAGGCAGTACGGATTTCGGTCCACAGCAGGTTCTAGGGGCGCACCACGGCATTCGCCGCTGTGTGCAATACCACCGTCGCGAAAGGCTCCGGAGCCTGACATGACACGTTTCCCCCTATGAACCCACCGCCCCAGGCGGTAATTTCCGAAGGACTGAATTGACTAAGATCGTTCTGAAACCGGGCGAGCCCGTTGAAGTTGCAATGCGTCGTTTCCGTCGCGCCATTCTGCAGACTGGCCTGATCGTGGAACTGAAGAGCCGCACCGCCTACGAAAAGCCGACGACCGAGCGCAAGCGCAAGAAGAAGGCTGCCGAGGCCCGTCTGCGCAAGCGTCTGCGTATGCAAATGCTGCCGAAGAAGCTCTACTGATTCGCGCATTGCCAAGAAAAACCGCCAGCAAGCTGGCGGTTTTTTTTCGTCCCTGCGGCACCGCCTAGGAACGCGTGGCGATCAGCGCGCCCGCCCCAATCAGCGTAATGCCGCCGGCACGCTGCATATTGGCCTGCGCCCGTCGCGTGGTCAGCCGAGTCGCCAGCGAACGCGCCAGCAGCGCATAAACCGTGGCATTGGCACTCGCCAGCACAACGAAGGTCGGGATCAGCACCACGGCCTGCGACCAGAATGCCAACTTCGCATCCATGAACTGCGGCACAAAGGCCACGAAGAACACGATGCTCTTCGGGTTCAGCGCCGTGACCAACCATGCCTTGGCAAAGCGCTGGGCGCCGCTGCCGGACTGCGGCGCCACCTCGAGTTCCCGGGCCTGATTCGCGGTACGCAGCGCCTGCACACCGAGATAGACCAGATAGGCCGCCCCAACCCACTTGAGGGCCGTGAAAAGCGTGGCAGAGGCCGCCAGCACCGCTCCCAGGCCGGCCATCGACAGCGTGAAGGCCGTCAGGTCGCCACAAGCCACACCAGCCACCGTGGCATAGGCGCTGCGGCCGCGGTGCGCGAGCGCATCGCCGATCACAAGGAGGATCGTCGGCCCTGGAATGATCAGCAGGATCACGCTGGTCAACACGAACGTAATCCAGTGTTCGAAAGTCATCACGGCTCCTTTGAAGTCCGGCTTCGGAAATATTAAGAGTAAGCCGAACGTCGCGCGTTAGCCAACCTACACTCCGGCAAATGGAATTGTCTCGCCGTGATTCGCGCAACAATACGCCGAACGATGCCCTGCATAATGGCAGATATCGCATCCTCGGGACCTCGCCTTGACCGCAATCCTCCAGATGCGCAATGTGCGCAAACTCTATGGCGACCACGTCGTGGTCGACAACCTGGACCTGGAAGTCCAGCCCGGCCAGTGCTTCGGCCTGCTCGGCCCGAATGGCGCCGGCAAGACCACCACGCTGCGGATGTTGCTGGGCCTGACTACGCCAGCATCCGGCACGCTGATGCTTTGCGGTGAACCGATTCCGCAACGCGCCCCACAGGCGCGGATGCGCGTGGGCGTAGTGCCGCAATTCGACAATCTCGATCCCGACTTCTCCGTCATCGAGAACCTGCGCATCTTCGGGCGCTACTTTGGCCTGTCCTCCGCCCAGATCGCGGAGCGAGTGCCGAAGCTGCTCGAGTTCGCGCGACTGGAAAGCCGTGCCGACGCGCAGGTACGCGATCTCTCTGGCGGCATGCGGCGGCGGCTGACCGTGGCGCGAGCGCTGATCAACGATCCTGACCTGCTGATCATGGACGAGCCGACCACGGGCCTCGACCCGCAGGCCCGACACCTGATCTGGGAGCGACTCAAATCACTGCTCTCGGCCGGCAAGACGATTCTGCTGACCACCCACTTCATGGAGGAAGCCGAACGGCTCTGCAACCACCTGTGCGTCATCGACGCGGGTCGCAAGATCGCTGAAGGCAAGCCACATGAACTGATCGACAGCGAGATCGGCTGCGATGTGGTGGAAGTCTACGGCGATGAGCTCGAACCGCTGCGCGACACGCTGACGCCCCTGGCTGAACGGACCGAAATGCGCGGCGAAACGCTGTTCTTCTACGTGCGCGAGCCGGCTCCGCTGCTGGCCGCCCTGCATGGCAAGGGCGGCGTGCGCTACCTGCATCGGCCCGCCAACCTCGAGGACGTGTTCCTCAAGTTGACCGGCCGCGAGATGAGGGATTGAAATGAGCGAACTGGATCCACCACGAAGCACTGACGCGATCGTCGCCAGCGCGCCGCCTGTCGTGCAAACCCACCAGCGCTACCCTCAGCCGCTGCTGCCACGCAATGCGCGCAACTGGATGATGGTCTGGTACCGCAACTACATGGTCTGGAAGAAGCTGGCCGTGCCGTCATTGATCGGCAACCTGGCGGATCCGATGATCTATCTGTTCGGCCTGGGTCTCGGGCTTGGATTGCTGGTCGGCAATGTGCATGGCGTGTCGTATATCGCGTTTCTCGCGGCAGGCACAACTGCGTCGAGCGTGATGATGTCCGCTAGCTTCGAGTCGATGTATTCGGCGTTCTCGCGCATGCATGTGCAGCGCACCTGGGAAGCAATCATGCACGCTCCACTGACGCTGGGCGACGTGGTGCTGGGCGAGGTGCTATGGGCAGCCAGCAAGGCTGTGCTGTCCGGGGTGGCGATCATGCTGGTGGCCGGTCTTCTGGGCTATGCGCAGTTTCCGAGCGCGCTCGGGGCGCTACCGGTCATCGTGCTGGCGGGTGTGACGTTCGCCAGTCTGGCAATGATCGTGACCGCGCTGGCACCGAGCTACGACTTCTTCATGTTCTACCAGACGCTGGTCATGACGCCGATGCTGCTGCTATCGGGCGTGTTCTTTCCGCTCGAACAGTTGCCGGAAGGCGCGCAGGCCGCCACGCAGGTGTTACCGCTGGCGCACGCGGTGGCATTGATTCGCCCGTTGATGTTGGGGCGGCCGGTGGAGAATGTCGCGCTGCACGTCGGTGTGCTCGCGGCGTATGCAGTCGTGGCGCTGACGGTGGCGCTGGTGCTGCTGAGGAAGAGGATGCTGCGGTGAAGCCCCCCTCGCCCAGTCATGGGCAAGGGGAGAAAAACCAACCGCTTACTGGCCCAGGCCGCGCAGCAGATCGGCCTTGAGATCCTCCACGGACTCCAGGCCAACGGCCAGTCGGATCAGCCCTTCGCTGATGCCGGCGGCGGCCTTGGCTTCAGGCGCCACGCGACCGTGGGTGGTGGTGTACGGATGGGTGATCGTCGTGCGCGTGTCGCCGAGATTGCCGGTGATCGAGCACAGCTTCGTGCTGTCGATCACGCGCCACGCAGCAGCACGCATGGCTTCGGGGCTATCGCCCTTCAACTCGAACGACACGATCGCGCCGCCCCCGCTCTGCTGGCGTTGGGCGATCTCGTACTGCGGATGCGACTTCAGCGCCGGGTGGAACACACGATTCACGGCCGGATGTGACTCGAGGAACTCGGCAATCGCCAACGCGCTCTGCGAGTGACGCTCCATGCGGATCGCCAGCGTTTCCATGCCCTTGAGCATCACCCACGCGTTGAACGCCGACAGCGTCGGGCCCGCCGTACGCACGAACGGGAACACCTTGCCCATGATGAAATCGTGCTTGCCGACCACCGCGCCGCCAAGCACGCGGCCCTGGCCATCGATGTGCTTGGTGGCCGAATGCACCACCACATCGGCACCGAACTTGATCGGCTGCTGCAAAGCCGGTGAGCAGAAGCAGTTGTCGACCACGAACAGCGCGCCGGCATTGTGCGCAATATCGGCAACTGCCGCGATATCGGACACCTCGGTCAGCGGGTTCGACGGCGTCTCCAGGAAGAACAGCTTCGTGTTCGGCTTCACAGCGGCACGCCAGGCAGCCAGATCGGTGCCGTCGACGTAGGTCGTCTCCACACCGAACTTGGCCAGGATCGAGTTGAACAGCGTCATCGTCGAGCCGAAGATCGAACGCGAGCTGACCAGGTGATCGCCGGCCTGCAGCGTGGCGAGCGCCACCGACAGAATCGCGCTCATGCCCGAAGCCGTGGCCATGCAGGCCTCCGCGCCTTCCAGCGCGGCCAGGCGCGACTGGAACATCGACACGGTCGGATTCGTGAAGCGCGAGTAGGTGTAACCCTCTTCCGAGTTGGCGAAGCGTGCGGCGGCTTCGGCTGCACTGTTGAAGCAGAAGCTCGAGGTCAGGTACATCGCCTCGGAGTGCTCCATGAATTCGCCAGTGCGCAGCGTGCCGGCGCGCACGCCGAGGGTATCAATGCCGTAGGCGTCGGGGTTGAACGGTTCGCTCATGCTGCTTTGCTGCCTTCCGAAGATTCTTGTCTCTTGTTATTCGTTGCCGCCCGAGCGCTGCAGATGCAGCTGCGAACGTTCGGTTTCACCGCCGTTGGTGCCTTCACGATCGGCCAGGCTACGCGCGGTCTCGAGGCGCTCCAGATAGGCGTCGTCGATATCGCCGGTAACGTACTTGCCGTCGAAGCACGACGCATCAAAGTCACGCAGGTTCGGGTTGATGTCGCGCACAGCCTGCTTCATCGCTTCCACGTCCTGGTAGACGAGCTGGTCGGCGCCGATCATGCGCGCCACTTCTTCGTCCGTGCGACCATAGGCCACCAGTTCGGCACGCGTGGGCATGTCGATACCGTAGACGTTCGGGAACTTCACCGGCGGCGCTGCCGACGCGAAGATCACCTTCTTCGCACCTGCGTCACGCGCCATCTGCACGATCTCGAGCGACGTGGTACCACGGACGATCGAATCGTCGACGATCAGCACGTTCTTGCCCTTGAACTCGACACCCATCGCATTGAGCTTCTGGCGCACCGACTTCTTGCGCACTGCCTGGCCCGGCATGATGAACGTACGGCCCACGTAGCGGTTCTTGAAGAAGCCCTCGCGGTACTGCACGCCGAGCGCATTGGCCACCTGCATGGCGGCCGGGCGGCTCGAATCGGGAATCGGCATGACCACGTCAATATCGCCAGCCGGCACTTCGCGGCGGATCTTTTCGGCCAGGTAGTCGCCCATGCGCAGGCGGGCATCGTAGACCGGCACGCCGTCAATGCACGAATCCGGACGGGCCAGATAGACATACTCGAAGATGCATGGCGTCAGCACCGGATTATCAGCGCACTGCTTGCTGTGGAACGAGCCGTCCAGGTCGATGAAAATCGCCTCGCCCGGCGCCACATCGCGCTCCATCTGGTAGCCGATGCCTTCCAGGGCCACGGATTCCGAGGCGATGAGGTATTCCTTGCCGGTCGGGGTGTCGACGCTGCCAATACACAGCGGGCGGATGCCGAACGGATCGCGTACGGCCAGCAGGCCGTAGCCGGCGATCTGCGCGGTGATCGCATAGGCACCCTTGACGCGGCGGTGCATGCCCGCGACGGCCTTGAAGATTGTCTCCGGGTCCAGTTCGTTGCCGCTGCTGGCGCGTTGCAGTTCGTCGGCCAGCACGTTCAGCAGCACTTCGGAGTCCGAATGCGTGTTGATGTGGCGGCGATCGCGACGGAACATTTCCTCGCGCAACTGTTCCGAGTTGGTCAGGTTGCCGTTGTGGGCGAGGATGACGCCGTACGGCGCGTTCACATAGAACGGCTGTGCTTCTTCCTCGCTCGACGCGGAACCGGCGGTCGGGTAGCGCACCTGGCCGATGCCCGACGTGCCCGGCAGGCTGCGCATGTTGCGCGTGCGGAACACGTCACGCACCATGCCGTTGGCCTTGTGCATGTGAAAGGTGCTGCCATTGGCCGTGGCGATGCCGGCTGCATCCTGTCCGCGGTGTTGCAACAGCAGCAGGCTGTCATAGATGAGTTGATTGACAGGGCTGGTGGAAACCGCACCGACGATACCGCACATGCCGAACTCCCAGGAAAGGCAAATGATTCAGGGGCGCAATCCCGTCAAGGGAGAACGGGATCTGCGTTGTCACTGTCGCCGCGGGTGCGCTCTGTCGAGCAACGCCCGCAGGCGCTCACGTCTTCACATATTTGGCCAGGTCCGGCGGCAGCCAGTGCCGCAGCTCGTCCATGGCCTGCATCACATAGGGGCGCGACACCGCGTCACGCCAGAATGGCTCTTCTGGCAGCCTGGTGAGGCCCGCCAGCACGACGACCAGCATCACGATCAGCGCGCCACGCGCCAGCCCGAACAACAGCCCCAGGCCGCGATCCGCCGGCTTCAGCCCGGTGGATTCCAGTAACTGGCCCAGAATCGCCCCCGCCAACGCGGCGACGATCCACGTACCAAAGAATACGGCGAGAAAGCCCAGCGCGCTGCGCGTCAGTTCGCCGCCAGGCAGCGACTCCGGCATCCATTGTGCGGCCATGCCGCCGAAATGGTATGCCAGCACGAAAGCCACGACCCAGCCCACCAGCGCGAGCACTTCGCGCACCAGGCCACGCAGTATGCCAACCAGGCCCGAGGCCACCACGATGAAGGCCACCGCGTAATCGAAAAAAGTAAAAGCCATGCGTCCTGGGCGGTCCGATGCGTTCCTGTCAGATGGGGGCAGACTGCCGGATTGCGATACGTCGCGGCACACCACGTGCCCACTCGCCGACGCATCGGCTTAGAGGCGCTATCAAAATGACGCTGGCGTCGCTGCGCGGCCTTGGCCAGTCCACTTGTACTGTCTGCGTCCGCGCGGCTAGCCAGCACCGCTTCGCTTCATGTTGAAAGCGCCTCTTACTGCTCCACGATCTTCGAAGTGAGTCCGATCGCCTTGACCTTCTTCTCCGCCGCCTCGGCGGCGTCGCGACTGGTGAACGGACCTGCCCGCAGCAGGTTCCGCTCGCCATCGGCCAGCGTCTTCTTTTCCACATAGGCCGGCACCTTGCTCTCCTTGAGCTTAGCCAGCCAGTTCTTCGCGCGTTCTTCCGACGAGAACGCGCCAATCATAATCAGGTACTTCGTGCCGGCGGCGGCAGGCTTGTCCGCCGGCTTGCTATCGGCAACCTTGGTGTCAGGCTTCGCGTCAGCCTTCGGCTTGTCGGATTTGTCGGACTTATCCGAAGCGGGTGCGGTGACGATCTCCTCGCCCGCGTCTAGCGCCGCATCGTTGCGATTGGCATTGGCGGACGGTGGCAGCGGCTCGGCCTTGCGTGCCTCGACCTTCGGCTTTTGCGTGGCGCCCTGCCCGTTGGCCACGCTGACGGCCACATCCTCCGAAACCGGACGCGGCTTGTGCTCGAACATGATCGGCAACACGATGATCGCGGCCGCGAGCAGCACCACGGCACCGATCAGACGACGCCGCGCGCGTTGCTTCTGGGGAAAATCGGGGTCAAGGGTATCGTCAGCGTATTCGTCCGCCGTCCGACGCGACGCGCCGATGCCGGCGCTCGATTCCGCGCGCGTGCGGCGACCGCGTTCGGGTGCCGGGTCAGTGCCCTTACGGGACGAGAACAGCGAAAGCAGGCCCATAGATGCCCAAAGTATGGTGTTCGGTGCGATGCCGTTCCGGCTCAGTTGGCCTGCGTGGCACGATATGCCATCACGCCGGCCACTGTGTAGAACGACCCGAAGACCAGGATTCTATCATTCTCGGTAGCGCGCTCGACAGCATCGCGATACGCAAGTTCGGGGCTGGAAAAACATGCAACGGTGTTGTCCGGGCCCTCACGGAAGCCAGTTGCCTCAAGCTTCTCGCGCAATTCCGCGGCAGTAGCGGCCCGGTCGGTCGGCAGGTCGCACAGGCACCAGTGGTCCACCTTGTCGGCCACGTGTTGCAGCACGCCGGCGATGTCCTTGTCGTGCATGGCGCCGAACACCGCATAGGTGTAACGGAAGAACCCCATATTCTCAAGGTTCTGTCCAAGCGTCGCTGCGGCATGGGGGTTGTGCGCGACATCGAGGATCACGGCCGGTCGGCCCGGCAGCACCTGGAACCGTCCCGGCAACTCCACGAACGCCAGGCCGTTGCGCACTTCCTGCGCGCTCACAGGCAGGCGCGAACGCATGGCCTGCAGCGCGGCCAGCGCCGCAGATGCGTTGAGCAGCTGGTTGGCGCCACGCAATGCCGGGTAGCCCAGGCCATTCAGCTTGCGGTCGCGGCTGGCCCAGTCCCATTGCTGGCGTTCCTGGCCCTGCGCGGCCTGGTGGCGGAAATCGCGTCCCACGAGCCAGAGTTCGGCGCCGATCGCCTCGGCGTGATCGATCACCGACTGCGGTGGCAAGGGATCGCCGACGATCGCCGGCACGTGCGGGCGGAAGATGCCGGCCTTCTCGTAGCCGATCTTCTCACGTGTGTCGCCAAGGTACTGGGTGTGGTCGATATCCACACTCGTGATAATCGCGCAGTCCGTATCAATCACATTGACCGCATCCAGGCGGCCACCGAGACCGACTTCCAGAATGATCGCGTCGAGTCCGGCTTCGGCAAACATGTGGATGATCGCCAGCGTCGTGAACTCGAAATACGTCAGGCTGACCGGATCGGCAAAGCTCGTGCGTGCGCGCTCGACGGCCTCGAAATGCGGCAGAAGCTGGGCGTCCGTCGCCTGCTCGCCATTGAGGCGGGCACGCTCGTTGAACTGGATCAGGTGCGGCGAGGTATGCAGGCCCACCTTGTAGCCCGCTTCGAGCAGGATGCGCTCCAGGATCGCGCAGGTGGATCCCTTGCCGTTGGTACCGCCCACCGTGAAGACCACGGCGTCGATACGCAGGCCCAGCGCTTCCTTGACCCGCGTGATGCGGCTCAGGCCCATGTCGATGCCCACGGGGTGAGCGGTTTCAAGATGTGCGAGCCAGTCGGGGAGATTGTGGAAGATGGGCATACGGATTCAGAACTACAAAAGCAAAATGGCGCGGGTATTCGGCACCCGCGCCATTGTCCTGCAAATTTGCTTGCCGCGTCAGGCTACCGCGTCAGCCGGCTGCTTCTGCAGCAGCGCCAGCAGTTGCGCCAGTTCGGCGCGCAGGCGGCGGCGGTCCACGATCATGTCGATCGCGCCCTTCTGCATCAGGAACTCGGCACGCTGGAAGCCTTCCGGCAGCTTTTCGCGCACGGTCTGCTCGATCACACGCGGGCCGGCAAAACCGATCAGCGCCTTCGGCTCGGCGATGACCACATCGCCCAAGAACGCGAAGCTTGCCGAAACACCACCCATCGTCGGATCGGTCAGCACGCTGATGAACGGCAGCTTGGCATTCGAAAGCAGGTTCAGCATGGCCGTGGTCTTGGCCATCTGCATCAGCGACAGCAGGCTTTCCTGCATCCGCGCGCCACCGGTGGCAGTTACGCAGATGAACGGCACTTTCTGCTCCAGCGCCGCCTGGGCGCCACGGGCAAAACGCTCGCCCACTACCGAGCCCATCGAACCACCCATGAACTCGAACTCGAAGCAGGCCACGACCACGGGAATGGTGTGGATCGCGCCACCCATCACCACCATCGCGTCGGTCTCGCCGGTGTCATCCATGGCGGCCTTGATACGGTCCGGGTACTTCTTGGTGTCCTTGAACTTCAGGGCGTCCACCGGCACGATTTCCTGGCCGATTTCATAGCGGCCTTCGGCGTCGAGCAGCTTGTCCAGGCGCTCGCGCGAACCGATGCGCATATGGTGGTCGCACTTCGGGCAGACGTGAAGATTGGCCTCGACGTCGGTACGGTACAGCGTGGCCTCGCACGACGGGCACTTGACCCACAGCCCTTCCGGAATGCCCTTGCGGGTGGAGGGGTCGGTCTGTTGAATCTTGGGAGGCAGGAGTTTATCCAACCAGCTCATGAAAGCTCCTTTCGGATAACTGCCGTCCGCGCGCGGGCCTCCTTCGGGAGGGGCGAATACAGGAACGGCAGGGAATCAGGCCGCGAATTTACCATGCCCGGGCCATCGGACCGAAGCAAAACGCGCCATTTGTGCAGCAAGAATCATAAATGGCGCGATTTTCTCAGCGGTACGTCAAGCGTTGGACCAGAAATCAGGCGTCCAGTGCCTGGCGGATGTCGGCGATAAAGGCACGCAGGGAGTCCACGGCCTTCTCGCGCGGCGCATCCTCAAGCAACTGCACCAGGCGGCTGCCAATCACCACGGCGTCGGCCACGCTGCCGATGGCACGTGCGGTTTGCGCATCACGGATACCGAAACCCACGCCCACGGGCAGGTTCGCGTGCTGCTTGATCAGCGGCAGACGCGCAGCCACGCTCTCGAGGTCGAGCGTGGCCGAGCCGGTCACGCCCGTGAGCGACACGTAGTACAGATAGCCACTGGCCACCTTCGCCACCGCGGCGATACGGTCGTCGGTCGAGGTCGGCGCCAGCAGGAAGATCGGGTCCATCTGGTTCGCGCGCATCAGCGCGGCGAAAGACTCGCACTCTTCGGGCGGGTAGTCGACCACGAGCACGCCGTCCACGCCGGCCGCGCTGGCCGCCTTGGCGAAGGTTTCCTCACCCATGCGCTCGATCGGGTTGGCGTAGCCCATCAGCACTACCGGCGTGGTCGCGTTCGTCTTGCGGAACTCGGTCACCCAGGCCAGCACCTGCGTCAGCGAAACGCCCTGGGCCAGCGCGCGCTCGGAGGCGCGCTGAATCACGGGGCCGTCGGCCATCGGGTCCGAAAACGGCACGCCAAGCTCGATCACGTCGGCGCCGCCAGCCACGAGGGCGTGCATCAGGTCGACGGTCAACGCGGGAGCCGGATCGCCGGCGGTGATGAACGGAATCAGGCCCTTCTTCTGCTGCGCGGCCAGTGCCGCGAAAGTCTTCTGGATACGGGACATGTCAGTGGCAATCAGATAAGGCGTTGCACGGGCGATGCCGCTTCATTGGCATCGTCATTGGCGGCGTCGGCGGTATCGGCGACATCGGACGCTTGCGGCTTGAGCGGCGCATACACGGGCTGCGCGGCGGTCACGCGCTCGCGCACCAGGCCGGCGTACTCCGGATTCATCTCGAATCCGACGAAACTGCGGCCGTGCCGGACGCAAGCCACGGCGGTCGTGCCGCTGCCCGTGAATGGGTCGAGCACGATGCCGCCCGGCGGACAGCTGGACAGCACCATGCGCTCGACGATCTCGAGCGGCTTCTGCGTCGGATGGTCGGCCCGCTCCGGGTCCTGGCGGTGAATGCGCGGCACGCTCCACAGGTCCTTCGGGTTGTACCCCACCTCGAGCCATTTCTTGCCCTCGAAGCGCGGCCGGCTGCGCGCCTTCTTGGTCTCGGCGTCGTACGGAATCCGTACCGGATCGAGATCGAAGAAGTAGTCGCGCTGACGAGCGAAGAAACCGATGTTGTCGTGCACCGACGAGAACTTTCGCGTGGTGCCGCCCATGCTCGGCACGCGGCGATCCCAGATGATCTCGTTGATCATCGTCATGCGCCGCTTGAGCATGACGAACAGCTCGGGCGAGTACTGCCAGGTGCAGAACAGGTACAGCGTGCCGCGTGGCGCGATCTTGGGCACGATCGCGTCCATCCAGCGCTCCGACCACTCGAGATAGGCATCGCCCGACAGCAGGTCGGAATCGTTGCCGTAGTCCTTGCCAAGGCCATAGGGCGGGTCCGCCACGACCAGGTCGATCGAGCCGTCGGGGATACGCTTGATCCCTTCGAGCACGTCTTCCTGATAGAGGCGCATGGTTGCCGTATCGAGAATATCGAACGGTTCCGAGCCCGCCCCGCCCGCCTCGGACTGGGGCAGCGTCGTATTGGGAGGCAGCGTACGCATCAGAGCTTCAACCCCGCGCGTTCGGCCACGGTATGCATGTCCTTGTCGCCACGCCCGGACAGGTTCACGAGCAGCAGCTTGTCGCGGCCCAGCGTCGGCGCCAGCTTGCACGCATAGGCGATCGCATGGCTCGATTCGAGCGCTGGGATGATGCCTTCGATGCGGCAGCAGTCGTGAAACGCCTTGAGGGCCTCTTCGTCGGTGATCGGCACGTACTGCGCGCGGCCCATGTCCTTCAGCCACGCGTGCTCGGGGCCGACGCCGGGGTAGTCCAGGCCTGCCGACACCGAGTGCGTCTCGATGATCTGGCCGTTGGCGTCCTGCAGCAGATAGGTACGGTTGCCGTGCAGCACGCCCGGGGAACCGCCGATCAGCGCAGCAGCGTGGCGACCCGAATCCAGGCCATCACCGGCCGCTTCCACGCCGATCAACTGCACATCCTTGTGTTCGATATACGGATAGAAGATGCCCATCGCGTTCGAACCGCCGCCGACGCACGCGATCACGGCGTCGGGCTGGCGACCCGCGAGTTCGGGCATCTGCACCTTGGCTTCCTCGCCGATCACGCACTGGAAATCGCGCACCATCATCGGGTAGGGGTGCGGGCCGGCCACGGTGCCGATGATGTAGAACGTGGTCTCGACGTTGGTCACCCAGTCGCGCATCGCTTCATTGAGCGCGTCCTTGAGCGTGCGCGAGCCGCTTTCCACAGGCACCACGGTGGCGCCCAGCAGCTTCATGCGATAGACATTGGCCGCCTGGCGGCGCACGTCCTCGGAGCCCATGTAGACCACGCACTCCATGCCAAAGCGCGCCGCGATCGTGGCCGTGGCCACGCCATGCTGGCCCGCGCCGGTTTCGGCAATCACACGCTTCTTGCCCATGCGCTTGGCAAGCAGCGCCTGGCCGATCACGTTGTTGATCTTGTGCGCGCCAGTGTGGTTCAGGTCTTCGCGCTTGAGGTAGATCTGCGCGCCACCGAGCGTCTCGCTCCAGCGTTGCGCGTGATAGATCGGCGACGGGCGGCCAACGAAGTGCTTCAGTTCGCGGCGATACTCGGCGTCGAAATCAGGGTCCTTCTGGTATCGCGCGTAGGCGTCGCGCAACTCGTCCAGCGCGTGAACCAGGGTTTCGGAAACGAAGGTACCGCCATAGGGGCCAAAGTGGCCACGGGAATCGGGCAGGTCGTACATGTCCAGGCTCTCAGGAAGCGCGTCAGCCATGGGATGACGCGCGGGGTATCGGGGTCGGCGCGGCCGTGAGCCACGGAAGGCGGAGGGAATTATCCTGCGGATCGCCCTGCGTCGGCCTGTCGAACGGCGCGCACGAATGCGGCAATACGGGCGTGGTCTTTCACACCCTTGCTGGCCTCCACGCCGCTGCTGACATCCACAGCGTAGGGCCGCACGCGCTCAATCGCTCCAGCGACGTTTTGCGCGTTCAATCCACCACTCAAAACGATGCGAGGAGCGTCGTTTGCGCGGGGATTGGCAGGATTGGGCGGAAGCCATTGGGCAGGAATCAGGGTCCAGTCGAAAACGTGGCCGCCACCGCCATAGCCTTCCACGAAGGCATCGAGCAGCAGGCCGGAAGCGTCACGATATTGATTTGCGAATTCTACCAAATCGAGCCCCGGGCGGACACGTGCGGCACGCATGAATGGCAGCCGGCAGCGCCGGGCGATCTCGGTGCACTGCTGGGGCGTCTCGTCGCCGTGGAACTGAAGCAACGTCAACGGCACACGCTCGGCCACATGGGCCACCTCTTCGGCATCTGCATTGACGAACAGGCCAACCACGGACACGAACGGCGGCACCAGTTCGGCCAGGGCCGCGGCGTGGGCCACATCCACGTGGCGTGGGCTCCTGGCGTAGAAGACCAGACCGATCGCATCGGCACCGGCGTCCACGGCGGCGCGCACGTCCTCTTCGCGCGTCAGGCCGCAGATCTTGATGCGCGTGCGGGGCTCAAGCGCCATCGTGGCTGTCATCGACAAATACTCCGTGGAAGAAGCTGGCGGCCGGGTCCGCCTTGGGCAACTGGTATGGCTCAGGATACTTCACGTCGACCAGATAGAGCCCGTCCGGCATGAAGGTTGGCGCGGCCTTCTGGCGATTGCGCCCTTCCAGCACTTCCGCCATCCACTCGGCAGGATATCGGCCACGCCCCACCGCCACGAGGCAGCCCATCAGGTTACGCACCATGTGGTGCAGGAAGGCGCTGGCCCGGAAGCGCAGGAACACCCAGTTGCCATCCGCCTCGATCGTCACGTCGTACATCGTCTTGACGGGCGACTTGGCCTGGCATTCGGCGGCGCGAAACGCCGAGAAATCATGTTCGCCGAGCAGACATGCCGACGCCCGGCGCATCGCCTCGGTATCGAGCCGCTGCCCGTGCGGCAGCATCAGGTAACCGGCACGGCCGTGAATCATCGGTGCGCGATGCGGCCCCGTGTACAGCGCGTAGTAATACATGCGCTCGTAGGCCAGGAAGCGCGCGTGGAAGTTCTCGTCGACGGGCTCCGCCCACTGCAGCGCGATCGACGGAGGCAGGAAGGCGTTGACGCCGCGAACCCATGAAAAGCGGTCGCGGTCGAGTTCGGTGTCGAGGTGGATGACCTGCCCCAGCGCGTGCACACCTGCATCCGTCCGCCCGGCTACCGTGGTCAGCAGTCGCACGCCTGCGAAGCGCTCGATCGCGTCCTCGAGGTGGTCCTGCACGGTATTGCGATGGGGCTGCGACTGCCAGCCGGAGTAGGCCGAGCCGTCATAGTGGAGGCCGATGGCGATGCGGTTCACAGGCAAGAAACAGTTTCCTGATGGCACAAAAACAAAATGCGCCGGAAGGGACGCTTCCGGCGCATCGCTTCGGGTTGCGGCAAGGCATCTGCCGCAAACCCTGCATCATACCGACCTTTAGGGCGTGCCCCTCGGCCGTCTGTCGCAATGGATCAGGCCACCTCGCGCAGCAACGAGCGGGCTTCCTCCTGCAGGGAATCTTGCGATTGATCGACCACCTCCTGCAGCAGTTCGCGGGCACCTTCCTTGTCGCCGATCTCGATATAGGCGCGCGCCAGATCGAGCTTGATCTGCATATCGCGGCTGCCATCCATCGTGGTGACCGACAACGTGCTGGCGGACATGCCATTCGAATCGCCGTGCCTCCCCTCCGACGTCACGCGCGACAGATCGATCGGCTCGACGAGCTTGCCGCCCTGGAGCATCGTCGGCGCGGGCAGTGGCACCGTGGATTCGTCCAGTGACTGCGCCATACCGGACAGCGGCTTGGCGGAGTCCTGCTCCAGCTTTTCCGGATTCAGGTCCAGCGACAGGCTCGACATATCGAACTCAAGCGGACGCGAACGGGTCGGCGTATCGAGCGCCGGCACGCCAGCATCGTGACGTTCGTCGAGTGCGTCGTCGAGACGCACAGGCTCCGACTCGAGATCGTTACCGAATACCAGCGAAGCGGATTCGGGCGCCACGATGGGCTCCCCCGCCGCCGGTGCCGGGAAGGCATCGAGCGGCAAGGCCAAGTCCGGCATGGCCGGCGGTTGCGTCAAGTTCGCGGCGGGATCCTGCGTGCGCCATTGATCGGCCACCGGGGTGGTCGTATCCGCCTCGACCGACGTATCCGGCGCGACGGACAGGTACAACGCGTTGCTCGGATCCAGCTTGCGGCCCATTTCGGCGGCCTGTAGCCAGTCCGCGCCGTGCCCACCCGTCTGGGCGAACATTTCTTCTGCGATCACTCGGAAACCTTCCACATCCTGACGAGTGCTGTAAATCTCCATGAGCTTCAGGCGAATGGCCTGGCGCTCCGGATTCTGCTGCAACGCTTCGCGCAGGATTTCCTCCGCCTGCACGTCGCGCCCATAGGCGATGTAAACCTCGGCCTCGGCGATCGGATCGACTTCCGTCGCCTCGGGCGAGTTGTTGCCAATGCGGAAGTCCGCGCCAAACACGCTGTGCTGCGACGTATCGACGCTCTGTCCACCGGCAGTGCCGAACAGCGAGTGGCCACCGGCCATCACCGTGCTTTCCTGCGACAGGATACTGTCGCCAAAGCCAGTGTTCTCGCCAGACTTCTGCTTCTGGCGGCGGCGATAGTACGCATATCCGCCCAGCAGCACAACCATCAGTGCAGCACCCGGCAGCAGCATCGGGTTGGCCAGCAGACCGTCGAGCAGCGAAGGCTGCGGCAACGGCTCGGGCTTGGGCAGGGCAACGGGCTTCTTCGCGGCAGCCGGGGCCGAAGCTGCGGCGGCCGCAGTTGCTGCCTTCGGAGCCGATGCCGCGGCAGTGGCGGTAGCGGGAGCAGCGGCCTGAGCATCCGAAGCCGATGCAGCCTGGGCTTGCGGTGCCGATGCGGCTGCCGTGGCTGCCGGAGCAGGCTCGGGCGTGGCGGTGCTCGGGGCCGCTGCGGTCGTCGTGGCTGCCGCCTTGGCCGGCTCTGCCGGCACCACGGCCGGCGCGGGAGCCGATTCGGCCGCCTTGCCAGCCGGCGCAGGCGCCTTGGCTGCCTGATTGGCCTGATTCAGCTTCGCGATCTCCGCGTTCTTCAGCTCCATCAGGCGCTGCATGTCGGAGATGTTCTTCTCCAGGTCAGCCACGCGCGACTCGGCTTCCTTGAGCTTGCGCTGGCTGGCCACGTCGGCTTCGGCCTGCGCCTGGGCTTTGCCCTGCGCGCCACGGTCCGCCTTGGAGAGCTTCAGTTCGTCACGTGGGCCCGCTGCGGGCACGGTGGTGTCCTGCACGCGCGCCGTCACATTGCCGGACTGCTCGCGGCCTGAACCGGGCTCCACCGATTTGGCGGCGGCGGCAGCGGCCAGACGGCTGCGATAGCTGTCGAAACCCTGCGTGCGGGCGACCACTTCACGGCGGGCCTCACGCGGGCTGACGGCCTGTGCCTGCTGGGCGCTCGGCACCTTCAGCACTGCACCCGACTTGACCCGGTTGATATTGCCGCCGATGAATGCGTTGGGATTGTTGCGATACAGCGCCAACAGCATCTGGTCGAGCGACACGGAATCCTGCGTCTGGACCGCATCGCCGGCGATGGAAGAGAGCGTGTCGCCACGCTGCACCGTATAGGAACCATTGGCGGCGGCACCTGCGTTCGCCACCGGAGCCGCGGCGGGCCGTGGCTGTTGCTGGGCGCGAGGCTGAGTCGACGCCGCAGGAGCCGGACGCGCGGCCTCGGGGGCGGCTGCCACCGGTGCCGGCGCGGGCGCCGACCGGGCTGGAGCTGGCGCTGGAGCCGGAGCCGGTGTTGCATCGGGCGTGGCCGCCTGCACCACCGTGGTCGGGGAAAAAGTCTGGTTGGACGGCTTGGCACCGGCCGGATCCAGCAGGAACGTGTACGCCCGCGTGACCTTGCCGCTGGACCAGCTCATGTCGACCAGAATGTCCACGAACGGCTCGCTGAGCGGCTGGTTCGAGCGGACGGTCGCAACATAGCTGCCGTTCGGGCGTTGCTGCACATCGAGCTTGACGCTCGAGATGGCTGGCAGGTACGTCAGCCCTGCGCGCGCATAGGCGGACGACGGGGCAAGCTTGACAGTCAAACTGCCCGCTTCCTCGGCCGACACACCGGTGATATCGATTTCGGCCTGGAGCGGCTGCCCCAGGTTGGACTGTACCCGTAGTTGCCCGAACCCCGCGGCATACGCGGCCGGCTGGACAAGCAGCAGGCCGAGAGCCGTGACGGCCAGCGTTGACCAGCGCTGACGGACATTAGGCGCATCTTTCCGGCGATGTAGGCTCACACTCACCTCGTGCTCCGTTATGTTTTTAGTAGCAAAAGTTAACCCGACCCCAAAACGCATGGCAGGCAGCGCGGTACCGGTTCCAATCGAATATCTACCCGGACGCACATCACTTCTCGTCACCTCGCATCCCGGACGCTGGGTGACGCTGACCCCGTTGGCCTAGCTCATGCCGGCTGTATTGTGACGCAACCCCGGGGAAAATAGCCACCCGGATGCAACAACGCCGCGCTGTGGCGCGGCGTTGCAGGCAAAGCAGCAGATTCTGTTGCCTCGCTGCAACGATGCGGCGAGGCAAGTTCGGGAATCAACCCTCGATCAGAATGCGCAGCATACGACGCAGCGGCTCGGCGGCGCCCCAGAGCAACTGGTCGCCAACGGTGAACGCCGAGAGGTATTCGCCGCCCATCTGCATCTTGCGCAGGCGACCGACCGGAATCGTCAGCGTGCCGGTCACGGCGGCCGGCGTCAGGTCCTTCATGCTGGCCTCACGCGTATTCGGCACCACCTTGGCCCATTGGTTGTTGGCGGCCAGCATGCCTTCGATCTCGTCCAGCGGCACGTCCTTGCGGAGCTTGATCGTCAGTGCCTGCGAGTGGCAGCGCATCGCGCCGATCCGCACGCACAGGCCATCCACGGCGATCGGGCTGGCGCCGGTGGCGCCCAGGAAGCCTTCGCCACGACCCAGAATCTTGTTGGTCTCGGCGCCGCCCTTCCATTCCTCGCGCGACACGCCGTTACCGAGGTCCTTGTCGATCCAGGGGATCAGGTTCCCGGCCAGCGGCACGCCGAACTGCTTGGTTTCGTCGGCAGACAGGCCGTGCTGGGTCGACAGGATCTGACGGTCGATCTCCAGGATGGCCGAGGCCGGGTTGTCCAGCAGCGGCTTGACCGCGGCGTTCAGCGTGCCGAACTGGGTCAGCAGCTCGCGCATATGCTGGGCGCCACCGCCCGAAGCGGCCTGGTACGTCATCGAGGTCATCCACTCGACCAAGTCATGCTCGAACAGGCCACCCAGACCCATCAGCATGCAACTCACGGTGCAATTGCCACCGATGAAATTCTTGACGCCCTTCTTCAGCGCGTCCTTGATCACACCCATGTTCACCGGATCGAGCACGATGATCGCGTCGTCCTTCATGCGAAGCGACGATGCGGCGTCGATCCAGTAGCCATTCCAGCCGGCTGCGCGCAGTCGCGGGAAGACGTCGTTGGTGTAGTCGCCGCCCTGGGCGGTGAGCACCACGTCGCACTTCTTCAGCGCTTCGATGTCATTCGCGTCCTTCAGCGTGGTTTCATTCTTGGCCATGGCCGGAGCCTTGCCACCCGCGTTGGACGTGCTGAAGAAAATGGGTTCGAAGTGGTCGAAATCACCTTCTTCCTGCATGCGCTGCATCAGGACGCTGCCGACCATTCCTCGCCAACCGACGAGACCTACAATCATGACTTACCTCGGATGTGATGTGAACTTCCCCGCCATTTTCCTCGCCCGGCGTGGCTGCGCGGGGAAGACGGGCAGGCACGACGAACGATCTAGGGGATCGTTTTGGTAATAGTTTTAATCGTCGTGGTGGTCAGGCCGAGCGAATCCACGCCAATCGAGCCGCGCTTGGCGGTACGAGCAGCGAATGCAGTCAGAAGGGACTGGTGGAATCGGGCCATAGCGGGACAGTCTACACGAATTTGCGGCAGCGCCGCAGGGGAAATAATGGGTGTTTTGTAGCTTCTGGAGGGCTTTCTCCTCTCTCCCACACGTGGGAGAGAGGTCGGGGAAGACGGTAATCGGCAACAAATTGCGAATTCGCATCCTGCACCGCCCGGCCGTCCCCCGCTGCCCCGCTCCCGCCTTGCGGGAAAGGGGAAGCAAACCACTCGGCGCCTGGCCTTACAGTGCCGCCAGCACCGCCTCGCCCATCTCGCGCGTGCCAACCTGCTTGCAGCCCGGCGTCACGATGTCAGCCGTGCGATAGCCTTGGGCCAGCACCTTCTTGACAGCGTTCTCGATGCGGTCAGCCTGTTCGGCGCGGTTCAGCGAATAGCGCAGCATCATCGCGGCGGAGAGGATCGTGGCCAGCGGATTCGCCACGCCCTTGCCGGCGATGTCAGGCGCCGAGCCGTGCGACGGCTCATACAGACCCTTGTTGTTGGCATCGAGCGACGCCGACGGCAGCATGCCGATCGAACCGGTCAGCATCGCAGCCTCGTCGGACAGGATGTCACCGAACATGTTGCCGGTGACGATCACGTCGAAGCTCTTCGGCGCCTTGACCAGCTGCATCGCGGCGTTGTCCACGTACATGTGCGACAGCTCGACGTCCGGGTACTCCTTGCTGACGTCGATCACGATGTCTTTCCAGAACTGGAAAGTCTCGAGCACGTTGGCCTTATCGACGCTGCACAGCTTCTTGCCGCGCTTTGCAGCGGCCTGGAACGCCACATGCGCGATGCGGCGGACTTCCGGCTCGCTGTAGCGCATCGTGTCGAAGCCTTCGCGGGCACCCTTGAACAGGCCATCCGGCGCCTCGCGCACGCCGCGCGGCTGGCCGAAGTAGATGTCGCCGTTCAGCTCGCGCACGATCAGGATATCCAGGCCAGCCACCAGTTCGGGCTTCAGGCTCGATGCGCCGGTCAATTCCGGGTAGCAAATAGCCGGACGGAAGTTGGCGAACAGCTGCAGATGCTTGCGCAGGCCGAGAATGGCCTGCTCGGGACGCAGCGGGCGATCCAGGCTGTCGTACTTCCAGTCGCCCACGGCGCCAAACAGGATGGCGTCGGCTTCCTTGGCCAGCTTCAGCGTGTTGTCTGGCAGCGGATGGCCTTCGGCCTCGTAGCCAGCGCCGCCGACCGGCGCGGTTTCCATCTCGAATTTCTCGTCCAGTGCGTTGAGCACCTTGACGGCTTCAGCAACGATCTCGGGGCCGATGCCATCGCCCGGCAGAACTGCAATCTTCATCTTTCTGATCCTGTAGTTTGTCTTGCCTCAGCCAACCACGCGGTTGCCCAGCCACGGCATCTTCGTGAGGCGCTCGGCCTCGTATGCCTTGATCTTGTCCTGGTGACGCAGCGTCAGGCCAATATCGTCGAAGCCGTTCAACATGCAGTACTTGCGGAACGGGGCGATATCGAACGAGTAGTTGTCGCCGCCCGGCGTGACCACCACCTGGCGATCCAGATCGATCGTCAGCTTGTATCCAGGGAACGCGTTGGTCTCGTTGAACAGGTGGTCGACCTGAAGGTCCGTCAGCACCACCGGCAGCAGGCCGTTCTTGTAGCAGTTGTTGAAGAAGATGTCGGCGAAGCTCGGCGCGATGACGGCACGGAAGCCGTATTGCGTGAGTGCCCACGGTGCGTGCTCGCGCGAGCTACCGCAACCGAAGTTGTTGCGCGCCAGCAGGATCGAAGCCCCCTGGTAGCGCGACTGATTCAGCACGAAGTCCGGGTTCAGCGGACGCTTGCTGTTGTCCTGCCCCGGCTCGCCGACGTCCTTGTAGCGCCACTCGTCGAACAGGTTCGGGCCAAAGCCCGTGCGCTTGATCGACTTCAGGAACTGCTTCGGAATGATCGCGTCGGTATCGACGTTTTCACGATCGAGCGGCGCCACAAGGCCGCTATGTACGGTGAACTTTTCCATGTGATGTCCTTACTTCTTCGTCGCCGCGCTCTCGAGCGAACGGCCCGCGGCCTGCGTGTCCTTGCCCAGGCCGGCCATGGTGTTGCAGCCGGCGATTTGCAGCATGCCCAGACATGCCAGCAGCGTGATCACGAACTTTTTCATATGTCTCAATGCCGATCGGCGCAGGCTCAACCGAGCTTGCGAATATCGACGAAGTGCCCCTCGATCGCGGCCGCGGCAGCCATCGCCGGGCTCACCAGGTGCGTGCGGCCACCGGCGCCCTGACGGCCTTCGAAGTTGCGATTCGACGTCGACGCGCAGCGCTCGCCCGGATCCAGGCGGTCAGCGTTCATCGCCAGGCACATCGAGCACCCCGGCTCGCGCCATTCGAAGCCGGCAGCCTTGAAGATCTTGTCCAGGCCTTCGCGCTCGGCCTGTTCCTTCACCAGACCCGATCCCGGCACCACCATCGCCAGCTTCACGTTCGACGCGACCTTGCGGCCCAGCTTCTGAACGACCCACGCGGCGGCACGCATATCTTCGATGCGGCTGTTGGTGCAGGACCCGATGAACACCTTGTCGATGTTGATCGACTCCATCGGCACGTTCGGCTGCAGGCCCATGTACTCGAGCGCGCGCTCCATCGCGTTGCGCTTGTTCGAGTCCTTTTCCTTCTCCGGATCCGGAACGCGGTCCTCGATGCTGATGACCATTTCGGGCGACGTGCCCCAGGTCACCTGCGGACGGACTTCTTCGGCACGCAGCTCCACAACCTTGTCGAAGTGGGCGCCGGCATCCGAATGCAGCGTGCGCCAGTACGCCACGGCCTGGTCCCACTCCACGCCTTGCGGCGCGAATGGACGGTTCTTGACGTATTCGAGCGTGACATCGTCCACGGCCACCAGGCCGGCACGCGCGCCGGCTTCGATTGCCATGTTGCAGACGGTCATGCGGCCTTCCATCGTCAGGTCGCGAATGGCCGAGCCGGCGAACTCCATCGTGTAGCCCGTGCCGCCCGCCGTGCCGATCTTGCCGATGACGGCCAGCACGATGTCCTTGGCGGTGCAGCCGCGGGGCAGCTTGCCTTCCACCTTGATCAGCATGTTCTTGGCCTTCTTGCCCAGCAACGTCTGGGTGGCCAGCACATGCTCCACTTCCGACGTGCCGATGCCGTGGGCCAGCGCACCGAACGCGCCGTGCGTGCTGGTGTGCGAGTCACCGCAGACCACGGTCATGCCGGGCAGCGTGGCGCCCTGCTCCGGCCCGATCACGTGAACGATGCCCTGGCGGTGATCGTTCATCTTGAACTGGGTGATGCCATAGGCATCGCAGTTCAGGTCGAGCGTGTCCACCTGGAGCTTCGAGATCGGGTCGGCGATGCCTTGCGAGCGGTCGGTGGTCGGCACGTTGTGATCCGACACGGCCAGGTTGGCGCTGATGCGCCAGACCGGACGCTCCGCCAGCTTTAGTCCTTCGAACGCCTGCGGGCTGGTCACTTCGTGAAGCAGGTGGCGATCGATGTAGAGCAGCGTGGTGCCGTCTTCCTCGACGTGGACGGTGTGGTCATCCCAGAGTTTGTCGTAGAGCGTCTTGGCCATGATGCGAGTGGCGAACCGTCCGTACTGCCCATCCTGGGCAGCAGCGGCGCGTGTCCGCGCATTGGTTTGCAGGGGAATTGTTTTCCGGATGCCTTCGCGGGCAAGCAGGTATTTTGCTGCGATTCCGGCGAGGCCGGGGATTGCTTGACATCGCAATCGATTATGCCATGTGGGCCGGCCGCCAGCGGGTCGGAGAGACCGCCCGGGCGGCGGTCATTGGCGAAAGGGGGATTTCGCGGATGGCGAAGGGGCCTTTGACGTGGGCCAGTCTGCCTCCCCTCTCGCGCGGACGAGAGAGGGGAGAAATCGGCACCTTACCCGCCCAGATACGCCGCGCGGATGCGGTCGTTGGCCAGCAGGTTCTGTCCGGTATCGGCCAGCACCACCTTGCCGGTTTCCAGCACATAGCCCCGGTCGGCCGCCTGCAGCGCCTTGTTGGCGTTCTGCTCGACCAGGAACACGGTGACGCCCTCGTCACGAATCGTGCGAATAATGTCGAAGATCTGCGCGATGATCAGCGGGGCCAGGCCAAGCGTCGGCTCGTCCAGCAACAGCAGGCGCGGCTTGCTCATCAGCGCGCGGCCGATCGCCAGCATCTGCTGTTCGCCGCCCGACATCGTGCCAGCGCGCTGGCTAGCGCGCTGATTCAGACGCGGGAACAGCTTGAACACGTGCTCGATGCCTTCCTCGATCTCGTGACGGCTGGCGAAGAACGCCCCCATCTTGAGGTTCTCCAGCACAGTCAGGCTCGGGAAGACACGGCGGCCTTCCGGCGAGATGGCCATGCCCATGCGCATGATCTCGTGCGTGTTGCGCCGCGTGATGTCCTGGCCCTCGAACGACACCCGGCCGCTGGACGCGCGCGGCGTGCCGCACACCGTCATCATCAGCGTGGTCTTGCCGGCCCCGTTGCTACCGATCAGCGTGACGATCTCGCCCTTGTTGACCTCGATCGACACACCCGACAGCGCCTCGACCGCGCCGTAGTGGGTATGGACGTTTTCCAGCTTCAGCATCAGTCCTCTCCCAGGTAGGCCTTGATCACGCGCGGGTCGTTGCGCACTTCCTCGGGCTTGCCGACCATGATCGGTTTGCCGTGCTCCATCACCAGGATGCGATCGGACACGCCCATCACCAGGCTCATGTCGTGCTCGATCAGCAGCACCGAGATATTGAACTCGCGACGCAGCTTGTCGATCAGCTGCTGCAGCTCGATCTTCTCCTGCGGATTCAGGCCAGCGGCCGGTTCGTCGAGCATCAGCAAGCGGGGCTTCGTGATCATGCAGCGTGCGATCTCAAGCCGGCGCTGATGGCCATATGACAACGTGCCCGCCTCGCGGTTGGCCACGCTCGTAAGACCCATGCGCTCCAGCCATTCGGCGGCACGGCCCAGCGCCGCGCGCTCGGCGTGGCGATAGGCTGGCGTGGCCAGCAGGCCATGCAGCAAACCTGCCTTCACCTGCAGGTGCTGCGCGACCATGAGGTTCTCCACCACGGTCAGTTGCTTGAACAGGCGAATGTTCTGGAATGTGCGCACCAGACCGCGGCGTGCAACCTGATGGCTCGGCAAACGCGCGATCGAGTGGCCGTCGAGCATGATCTCGCCGGCCGTGGGCTTGTAGAAACCGCCCACGCAGTTGAACACGGTGGTCTTGCCCGCGCCGTTCGGGCCGATGATGGCGAAGACCTCGTCACGACGCACATCGAACTCGATGCCGTCGACGGCCAGCAGACCGCCGAAGCGCATCTGCAGGCCGGATACTTTCAGCATTTCTGCGCTCATCGCGGCAACTCCACGTGGGGACGGCTTGCGGGCAGCAGGCCCTGCGGACGCCACATCATCATCAGCACCATCACCAGGCCGAAAATCAGCATCCGGTACTCGGCAAAGTCACGCGCCACCTCGGGCAGCACGGTCAGCAGGATGGCCGCCAGGATCACGCCAAGCTGCGAACCCATGCCACCGAGCACGACCACGGCCAGGATCAGCGCGGACTCGATGAACGTGAAGGATTCCGGAGTGACCAGCCCCTGGCGCGCCGCGAAGAACGCGCCGGCCAGACCGGCGAACGATGCGCCCAGCGTGAACGCGGACAGCTTGATGCGCGTGGGATTCAGGCCCAGCGAGCGGCACGCGATCTCGTCCTCGCGCAGTGCCTCCCAGGCACGGCCCATCGGCATCCGGATCAGACGACTGGTTACGAACAGCGTGAAGCCCACCAGCAGCAGCCCGAGCAGGTACAGGAAGATCACCATGTGCTGGCCGGTATAGGGAATACCGATCAGGTCATTGAACGTCTTCGCCCCTTCCACGCTGGCGCTGCGTGCCAGTTCGATACCGAACACGGTCGGCTTCGGAATACCCGAGACGCCATCCGGACCGCCGGTAAGGCTGGTCAGGTTGTTCAGCAGCAGGCGAATGATTTCGCCGAAGCCCAGCGTCACGATGGCCAGGTAGTCACCACGCAGCCGGAGCACCGGGAAACCGAGCACGAAGCCGAACGTCGCGGCCAGACCAGCGGCCAGCGGCAGGCACTCCCAGAACGTCAGGCCGAAGTACTGGTTCAGCAGCGCGTAGGTGTAGCCACCCACGGCGTAGAAGCCCACATAGCCCAGGTCGAGCAGACCGGCAAAGCCCACCACGATGTTCAGGCCCAGGCCCAGGATCACGTAGATCAGCGCCAGCGTGGCCACGTCCACCGCGCCGCGCGAGCCGAGGAACGGAAACACCAGCCCCACGGCCAGCAGCAGCCACACCGCCCTGCGCTGCCGCTGCGCGCCCATCGCGGGCAGCGCCGGCAGCTTCACGGCGCCGCGCGCGCGCGTCAGCATCGGCTTGAACAACTGGAAGATGAACACCACGGCCACGGCGATCCATACCGGACGCCAGTGCGGCTCGAGCACCACCTTGTAGCCATCGAGCTTCAGTTGCAGCCCGAGCAGCGGCACGGTCAGGATGGCCGTCAGCACGGCGGCCGTCACCGCGTTCTTCAGCGTGTCGGAGACCGACGTTTGCGGGACGGACGCCCGCGAAATCGAAGTCGCTTGAGTCATGTCGTCCTCCCCTTAGACCTTTTCCACGTCGGGCTTGCCGAGCAGGCCCGTGGGACGGAAGAGCAGCACCAGGACCAGCAGGCCGAACGCCACCACGTCCTTGTACTCGGCCGGCATGTAGCCGGAAGCGAAGGTTTCGGCCAGACCCAGCAGCACGCCGCCGAGCATGGCGCCCGGGATGCTGCCGATGCCGCCAAGCACCGCCGCCGTGAAGGCCTTGATGCCAGCGATGAAGCCGATGAACGGATTAAGCTTGCCGATCGTCAGACCAATCAGCACGCCACCCACGGCGGCCAGCATCGCGCCGAGCACGAACGTGAACGAGATCACGCGGTTCGTGTCGATGCCGAGCAGGTTAGCCATGCGCATGTCTTCCGCGCAGGCGCGGCAGGCGCGGCCCATGCGGGAGTGGCCGATGAACAGCGTCAGCACGATCATCAGCACTAGCGTCACGCCCACGATGAGCAGCCGCGAATACGGCACGGTCACCGTGAAGTCTCCGCCCATCTGGAATTCGATCGCGCCAGAAATCAGGATGGGCACCGATACGTCGCGCGCGCCCTGCCCGATCTGGACATAGTTCTGCAGGAAGATGGACATGCCGATCGCCGAGATCAACGGCACCAGGCGCGGCCCGCCACGCAGGGGGCGATACGCCACGCGCTCGACGGCATAGCCGTAGCAGCCTGTCACGGCGACGGAGACGATCAGTGCCGCACCAAGCACCAGCGGCAGCGGATAACCCGCCTGCGCGCCAATGGCGGTCAGCGTCACGAGACCCACGTACGCGCCGATCATGTAGATCTCGCCGTGGGCAAAGTTGATCATGCCGATGATGCCGTAGACCATCGTGTAGCCGATGGCGATCAACGCATAGATCGCACCCAGCGTCAGGCCGTTGACCAGCTGCTGAGTGAACTGTGGAAGAAATTCGTTCATGCGAGGGGCCTTGTGGATCGGGAAGCCCGATGCGGGGAGTTGACCGCCGTCATGTGGCGATCTATCAACATCGAACCGATACCAAAACGCCCCGCTCACCGGGTCGGGAGCGGGGCGTCTCGCCAGAATGGCGCCGGGATTTAGTTGGCGGCGGTCTTCGTGGCGTCCTTGTGCCACGTGTAGACGACGAACTTGAACGACTTCAGGTCGCCCTTCGCGTCATATTCAACCTTGCCGATCGGCGTGTTGAACGCGTTCTTGTGCATGTAAGCGGCAACCTTCGTCGGGTCCGTGCTCTTGGCGCCCGTGATGGCATCGCCAATGATCTTCACGGCGGCGTACGCAGGCATCTGGAACGGACCGTTCGGGTCACGCTTCTTGTCGGCGAAAGCCTTCACCAGGGCCGCGTTGGCCGGATCGGCCGAGAAGTCGGCCGGCAGCGTCACCAGCATGCCTTCCGATGCCGGACCGGCGATGGCCGTCACGTCCTTGTTGCCAACGCCCTCGGGACCCATGAAGGTCGCCTTGACGCCCTGCTCACGCGCCTGGCGCAGCAGCAGGCCCATTTCCGGGTGATAGCCACCGAAATAGACGAAGTCCACGCCTTGCGACTTCAGCTTGGTGATGACAGCGGAGTAGTCGGAATCGCCGGCGTTGATGCCTTCGAAGACCGCCACGGGAATCTTGGCCGCTTCGAGGTCCTTCTTCACCGAGCTGGCGATGCCCTGGCCGTACGACTGCTTGTCGTGCAGCACGGCAACCTTCTTCGGCTTGACCTTGTTGATGATGTACTGGGCGGCTGCGGGACCTTGCTGGTCATCACGGCCGATCGTACGGAAGATGAAGTTGCGCTTCTTCGTTTCGGTCAGCTGCGGCGCGGTAGCCGACGGCGTGACCATCACGATGCCTTCGTTCTCGTAGATATCCGATGCCGGGATCGTCGAACCCGAGCACACGTGACCAATCACGTAGTGGATGCCCTGGCTCACGATCTTGTTGGCCACGGCCACAGCCTGCTTCGGTTCGCAAGCGTCGTCCATCATGACGGCTTCGAACTTGTTGCCGTTGGCGCCGCCGGCGGCATTGATCTGTTCGATGGCGGTCAGGGCACCAGCCTTGACCATGTCGCCGTACTGGGCGACCGAGCCGCTCATCGGGCCGGCAATGGCGATCTTGATGGTTTCGGCGTTGGCCGAAGTAAAGGCAGCGAGGCCGGCAGTGGCAAGCACGGCGGCCATGGCAGTGGACGTGAGACGGGACAACGTCATCAGGAGCTCCTCGATTATGTATTGGTCATCCGGGCAGAGTCGGCATGACCGGCGCAATCGAACAACACCCGCGGGAATGCGCCGCCTGACGTGGCGAACGGTACGGCCCAGAGCGGAAGTCGGGCCTGCGGTGAAGAGTTGATGCTTGTGCGGGGCCCGGCATGTGTCGGCGCCCGCCAGACGACGGTCGCCAAAAGTTCGGAAAGACAACGTTGATGCGTTCTCTATTGCGCAAGCGCTTCGCCTGCCCCGCTTTCCAACACGGCTGGCCGGAAGGGTGGCCCGACTGCCGGTCGGTAAAGCAGCCCGCATTATAAAGGGAAAGTTGCAACCAGATAGAGTGAAGTTCTTCGAATTTGGGGAAAACCCGACAACTAATGAAGACCGTTGCAACCCGCCGACGGCAGGATTCGCCGCCAAAAGCTGATTTCACAACAATTGTGCACAGCGGCATCTGTGGCGTGCCGGTGGCATTGGGCCACCTATGGCAACCGCAGGGCCAGCGCCCCCTACCAGGACATGAGATCACGCGAGTCAATGATCGGCGCCTGCCTCAGGCTTAGCAGCCGCGCTGCCCCGCTCTCGCCAGTGCGGCGCAACACACAAGGCAAAAAAAACGCCCCGGCGGACCGGGGCGTTCTTCAGCTTGCGTGGCAGCAACCAGATCAGCGCTTGGCCAGATCCGGCACTTCGCGTGCGGCGGCGCCGTTGAACAGCTGGCGCGGACGACCGATCTTGTATTCCGGATCGGTGATCATCTCTTCCCACTGCGAGATCCAGCCCGGCGTGCGTGCCAGGGCGAAGATGCAGGTGAACAGCGAGGTCGGGATGCCCAGCGCGCGCTGCACGATACCCGAGTAGAAGTCCACGTTCGGGTACAGCTTGCGGCTGACGAAGTACTCGTCTTCCAGCGCGATCTTCTCGAGCTCCATGGCCAGCTTGAACAGCGGGTCGTTGTGCAGGCCCAGTTCGTTCAGCACTTCATAGCAGGTCTCGCGCATCAGCTTGGCGCGCGGGTCGTAGTTCTTGTACACGCGGTGGCCAAAGCCCATCAGGCGCACGCCCGAGTTCTTGTCCTTGACCTGCTTGATGAACTCGCCAATGTTGTCGACGCTGCCGATTTCTTCCAGCATCTTCAGCGCGGCTTCGTTCGCGCCGCCGTGAGCCGGACCCCACAGGCAGGCCACGCCAGCGGCGATGGCTGCGAACGGGTTCGTGCCCGACGAACCGGCCAGACGCACGGTCGAGGTCGACGCGTTCTGCTCGTGGTCGGCGTGCAGGATGAAGATGCGGTCCAGCGCGCGCTCGAGCACCGGGTTCACGGTGTACGGGGCGCACGGCGTGGCGAACATCATGCGCATGAAGTTGCCCGAGTAGGACAGGTCGTTCTGCGGGTAGATGTACGGCTGACCCATGGTGTACTTGTACGCCATGGCAACCAGGGTCGGCATCTTGGCGATCAGGCGGATGGCCGAGATCTCGCGCTGATGCGGATCATCGATGTCCATCGCGTCGTGGTAGAACGCGCTCATCGCGCCAACCAGGCCCGTCAGGACGGCCATCGGGTGCGCGTCACGGCGGAAGCCGCGCAGGAAGAACTGGAGCTGCTCGTGGACCATCGTGTGGTTCATCACCGAGTTCACGAACTCTTCCTTCTGCTTGGCGTTCGGCAGCTCGCCCTTCAGCAGCAGGTAGCAGGTCTCGAGGTGATCGCACTTCTGTGCCAGTTGCTCGATCGGGTAGCCACGGTACAGCAGTTCGCCCTTGTCACCGTCAATGTAGGTGATCTTGGAGTTGCACGAAGCGGTCGACATGAACCCCGGGTCATAGGTGAACTTGCCGGTTTGTCCGTACAGCTTGCGAATGTCGATCACATCCGGGCCAACGGTGCCCTTGTAGATCGGCAGCTCAACGCTGGGGGAACCATCGGAAAACGATAGCGTGGCTTTCACATCGGACGGCGTCATGTCGGTTCCTTCAAATACTGTGAATAATAGTGTTGACCAAACTCAGACCGAACGCAGCAGGCTTATAAGCCGTTGCATCGGGGGCGTGTCGAGCTCACCGTCCAGCTCCTTGCGGGCAAGCAGCAGGTCCATCAACTCGTTGTCGCTGAGCTCGAACAGATCGCTCAGCGATGCCACGTCCTCGTCGGACAGGCTCTCCTCGTAACGGTTGAAAAAACGTTCGACGATGATGTCGTTCTCCAGAAGGCCGCGGCGGGCGCGCCAGCGTAGACGGGCACGTTTGTGCGGATCGGCCTGATGGGAGAAAGTGGTGGAAAGACTCATGGTCAGCCTTCTTGCGACCGGCGCGCCACCCGATTGATACCGCATCGGGCTGACGCGCCGCTTACTTCAACTACAGACTGTCTGTGTTCGTACGGATTCCGCCCGGTACGCACAAGGCAGTTTATACCGGCAGATTAAACAGCGCGGCGAACCATCAATTCCTTGATCTTGCCAATCGCCTTCGTCGGGTTGAGGCCCTTCGGGCACACATCGACGCAGTTCATGATGCTATGGCAACGGAACAGACGGTACGGGTCGTTCAGGTTGTCCAGACGCTCGCTGGTGGCCTGGTCACGGCTGTCCGCGATAAAGCGGTAGGCCTGCAGCAGACCGGCCGGGCCAACGAACTTGTCCGGGTTCCACCAGAACGACGGGCACGACGTCGAGCAGCTTGCGCACAAGATGCACTCGTACAGGCCGTCCAGCTCGTCACGTTCCTGCGGCGATTGCAGACGCTCCTTCTCGGGCGGCGGCTCGTCGTTGATCAGGAACGGCTTGATCGAGTTGTACTGCTTGAAGAAGTTCGTCATGTCGACGATCAGGTCGCGCACCACGGGCAGGCCGGGCAGCGGACGCAGCACGATGCGGTCCGGCAGTTCGCGCATGTTCGTCAGGCAGGCCAGGCCGTTCTTGCCGTTGATGTTCATCGCGTCCGAGCCGCACACGCCTTCACGGCACGAGCGACGGAACGAGATCGTCTCATCGAGCTTCTTCAGCTTGACCAGCGCATCCAGCAGCATGCGCTCGTGACCGTCGAGTTCCACCTCGTAGGTCTGCATGCGGGGCGCGGCGTCCTTGTCCGGATCGTAGCGGTAGACTTCGAAAATACGCTTCATTTCTGTGGGTCCTGTTTTCTCTACGACGCGGGTATCAGAACGTACGGGCCTTCGGCGGAACTGATTCCACCGTCAGCGGTTGCATCTTCACCGGCTTGTAGTCGAGGCGGTTGCCTTCGCTGTAGAACAGCGTGTGCTTGAGCCAGTTCTCGTCGTCGCGATTCGGGAAGTCGCTATGGGCGTGGGCGCCACGCGATTCCTTGCGGGCTGCGGCCGAGATCATCGTTGCCTTGGCCACTTCCACCAGGTTCGACACTTCCAGGGCTTCCACCAGCGCGGTGTTAAAGACCTTCGACTTGTCCTTCAGGTGGATGTTGTTGGCGCGCTCGGCCACTTCCAGGATGCGCTCGACGCCTTCGTCCATCAGCTTCTGCGTACGGAACACGCCGGCGTGCGATTGCATGTTGCGGCGGATATCGTTGGCCACGTCCTGGGTGTATTCACCCGAGGTCGTGCCCTGCAGCTTGGCCAGACGGGCCATGGCGCGGTCGGCGGCATCTGCCGGCAGCGGCTTGTGTTCCTTCTGCTTCATCGCGTTGGCGACGATGTGGTTACCGGCCGCACGGCCGAACACCACGAGGTCGAGCAGCGAGTTCGTGCCCAGACGGTTGGCGCCGTGCACCGACACGCACGAGCATTCGCCGATGGCGTAGAAGCCGTTGACCACTTCGTTCGGGTTGCCGTTCTTCGGCACCACGACCTGACCGTGGAAGTTCGTCGGAATGCCACCCATCTGGTAGTGGATGGTCGGCACCACGGGGATCGGTTCCTTGATCGCGTCGACGTTGGCGAACTTCATGCCGATTTCGCGGATCGACGGCAGACGCTTCATGATCGTCTCGGCGCCGACGTGCGTCAGGTCGAGCAACACGTAGTCGCCATTCGGACCGCAGCCGCGGCCTTCCTTGATTTCCTGGTCCATCGAACGCGACACGAAGTCACGCGGAGCCAGATCCTTCAGCGTCGGGGCATAGCGCTCCATGAAGCGCTCGCCATCCTTGTTACGCAGGATACCGCCCTCGCCGCGCACGCCTTCCGTGATCAGCACGCCCGCGCCGGCCACGCCGGTCGGGTGGAACTGCCAGAACTCCATGTCTTCCAGCGGGACGCCGGCACGTGCCGCCATGCCCAGGCCATCACCGGTGTTGATGAAGGCATTGGTGGAAGCCGCGTAGATACGGCCGGCACCGCCGGTCGCGAACAGCGTGGTCTTGGCTTCGAGGATATAGACTTCGCCGGTTTCCATTTCCAGCGCGGTCACGCCCAGCACGTCGCCGTCCTCGTCGCGGATCAGATCCAGCGCCATCCATTCGACGAAGAAGTGGGTCTTGGCGCGAACGTTGCGCTGGTACAGCGTGTGCAGCAGCGCGTGACCGGTACGGTCAGCGGCCGCGCAAGCGCGTTGCACCGGCTTTTCGCCGTAGTTGGCGGTGTGGCCGCCGAACGGACGCTGGTAAATCGTGCCATCGGCGTTACGGTCGAACGGCATGCCGAAGTGTTCGAGTTCGTACACGACCTTCGGTGCTTCACGACACATGAACTCGATGGCGTCCTGGTCGCCCAGCCAGTCCGAGCCCTTGATGGTGTCGTAGAAGTGATAGTGCCAGTTGTCTTCGCTCATGTTGCCAAGCGAAGCACCGATACCGCCCTGCGCCGCCACGGTGTGCGAGCGCGTCGGGAAAACCTTCGACAGCACGGCCACGTTCAGGCCGGCTTCCGCGAGCTGGAGGGATGCGCGCATCCCGGCGCCGCCCGCCCCGACGATGACCACGTCAAATTTGCGACGCGGCAATCCAGTCTTGACTGCGACCATTTATTACACCCTCCAGAGAATCTGAGCAGCGTAGCCCGCGCAACCGACGAGCCACAGAATCGTTAGAACTTGCAGCACGAGGCGCACGGCCATCGGCTTCACGTAGTCCATCCAGATATCGCGCACGCCGATCCACGCATGGAACAGCAGGGACAGGATGGTCAGGAACGTCAGGATCTTCATCCACTGATTGGCGAAGAGACCCGACCAGCCTTCGTACGAAGGGTTGCCGAAGGCGAGATACACGGCGGCGAGCACCACGGTGAACACCACCATGATGACCGCGGTAACGCGTTGCGCGAGCCAGTCTTTCAGACCGTAGTGCGCACCGACAACCAGACGCTTGGGACCGATATTATTGTTTGCCACCTTGATTCTCCTCAGAACAGACCGAACAGCTTCAGACCGAAGATCAGGGTGAGCAGCAGGCTGACCACCAGCACCGTGACAGCCGACTTGGCCGAGGCAGGCTTGGTTACGCCAACGTGCACATCGAGCAGCAGGAATCGGATGCCGGCACAGAAGTGATGCAGGTAACCCCAGATCAGGGCCAGGATCACAACTTTGATAAAGCCGTTGGACAGCAGGGCCGAGAACTTGGCGAAGCTCAGTTCGGAGGTGACGCTCTGCTCAAACAGGTACAGAACGAAAGGAAGGAGGAGGAACATCATTGCGCCGCTTACGCGATGCAGGATGGATACCTTGCCGGCCCAGGGCAACCGGTAGCGCGAGATTTGCGCGATACCGATGTTCCGGAACTCCGGCCTGGCTTGTTTGACGGCTTCAGCCATGCGAGACCCCATTTGCGGTGAAAAGAAAACAGCAAAAGTACGACACTGCCATTGCTCCCGATTGCATTGGCGCGCCACAGCGGGTACCGTGGCTGCACCGGATTGCATCAAGCGTGTGGGTGACACTGGATGCAAATGAATGCAGTGGAGCAAATCCAGATGATTTTAGCGCCTTTGTTGCGCGGCGCACCAATAATTTTCGCCTATCGCGCACCAACACGGCGTGCCCGACAATCGCACGCGACAGTGTTTGTACCGTTTCAGGCGGGAAAAATCTGGCCATTCCATTCACGCTCAACAATGGTTGAAGCAGGTCCCATACACGCGCCACAATAATCGACGCCCTGGACCGCTCCCCCATCGCCATCGCGCATTAACTCAAGTCGTTTTGGTAATAGTGCCGCGTCGTGACATACAGACCGCGGCGGACTTCCACCGGGCGGTCACCATATGTGAATGAGACACGCTCCACCGATAGCAGCGGTGAGCCCGGTGCCACCGACAGCAATTCCGCCGCCGTATCATCGGCAACCACCGCACGGATCTTCTCCGTGGCGCGGATCATCCGCGTACCGAACTCGCCCTCGAAGAGCGCGTACATCGGGCCCTTCCACTCGTTGAGCTTTTCGGCCGTCAGGCCCTTGAAGTTGGCGCCCAGTAGCCAGATCTCGTCCAGCACCGTGGCTTCATTCGAGAAAGTCAGCACGCGGCGGATCTGCACCACGCTATCGCCAGTGCGAATATCGAGCAGGCGGGCGATCTCGGCAGGCGCGCGCAACCGCTTGCATTCGAGCACGCGGCTGGAGCCGTAATGGGGCTCACCCTCGTCGGGTACCAGGCGGAGGAAGCGGAATTTAACCACGTCCTCATAATGGGTAGTCACGAACGTGCCCTTGCCCTGACGACGCGCCACCAGATTCTCGGCGGCCAGTTCGTCGATGGCCTTGCGCACGGTGCCTTGGCTCACCTTGTAGCGGGCAGCCAGATCCATCTCGCTCGGAATCATTTCGCCCGGCTTCCACTCGCCCGTCTGCAGGCTTTGCATGATCAGGGCCTTGATCTGCTGGTAAAGTGGGCTGAAAGTCGGCGACGGCGCGGCCGTCGCGGGGGCGACTGCAGCGCCCGGCGCGTTCGTGGACGGCTGCGTCCCGGCGCCGCTTTGGGGGGCGCCCGATTCCGGCGCGCCATTGGCGGCGGCTGCGGGCAGGGACGTAGGCAGGGATGACATAGCCCGGATTCAACCACAAAAGCGAGAATCACGTCCAGCACGCTATGAAATGTCTTATGTCTTATATAAGACATATGAATTGACATCAATCAGGGCTCACCCTACACTCGCGCAGGTCCGTGCCGTTGCTCCCGAATACCCCTTTGCGGGATGCGACGCACCACTCAGCAGTAGTAGACTTACGCCTTGTCGCCCACGACGCCTGCACCTGGCCGGAAGCGCACTCTCGTTGCCCGGTCACGCGCGAATGCCCGCGGGTTCCGCGGCGGACGCCCGCCTGCCTTCGTGGCGACACGCGACCAGCACCCGGTGACGCGCCGGGCCGCTCCATACCCTGGAGACCCAAGCGCCACCGACCGGTTACCCCCTCTTTTCGTTTGGAGACTTACTCATGGCTAAAGCCCCAATGCGCGTCGCAGTCACCGGCGCCGCTGGCCAGATCGGCTATTCCCTGCTGTTCCGCATCGCCAACGGCGACATGCTCGGCAAAGACCAGCCGGTCATCCTCCAACTGCTCGATCTCCCGCAAGCCCAGGCCGCCGTCAAGGGCGTGGTGATGGAACTGGAAGACTGCGCGTTCCCGCTGCTGGCCGGCGTGGTCATTACCGACGACCCCAAGGTCGCCTTCAAGGATGCCGACGTTGCCCTGCTGGTGGGCGCGCGTCCGCGTAGCAAGGGTATGGAACGCAAGGACCTGCTCGAAGCCAACGCCCAGATCTTCACGGTGCAAGGCAAGGCCCTGGACGAAGTGGCCAGCCGCGACGTCAAGGTGCTGGTGGTCGGCAACCCGGCCAACACCAACGCCTACATCGCCATGAAGTCGGCGCCGAACCTGAAGCGCGAGAACTTCACTGCCATGCTGCGCCTGGACCACAACCGTGCCCTGTCGCAAATCGCCGCCAAGACCGGCAAGCCGGTGTCGTCGATCGAGAAGATGTTCGTCTGGGGCAACCACAGCCCGACGATGTACGCCGACTACCGCTACGCCACCGTCGACGGCAAGAGCGTCAAGGACATGATCAACGATCCGGTGTGGAACAACGACGTGTTCCTGCCGACCGTTGGCAAGCGCGGCGCTGCCATCATCGAAGCCCGTGGCCTGTCGTCGGCCGCTTCGGCTGCCAACGCCGCCATCGACCACGTGCACGACTGGGTGCTGGGCTCGAACGGCAAGGTCGTTACGATGGGCATCCCGTCGAACGGTGAATACGGTATTCCGAACGATGTGATGTTCGGCTACCCGGTCACCACGGCCAACGGCAAGTACGAAATCGTCAAGGGTCTGGAAATTGACGCGTACAGCCAGGAGAAGATCAACATCACGCTCAAGGAACTGGAAGAAGAGCGTGCCGGCGTGCAACACCTGCTGGGCTGATCCTCCGCGAGCCAACCCGCTCATGAAAGACCGGGGTTCCGCATCGATTCTCGAAAATCGGCGCGGACCCCGGTTTTTCTTTTGGGCGCGTAAATCCCACTTTTGAATAACCCTACATTTTCTCCGTATTTAACGTGCATCCATCCGAGGTCTTGTTCCAGGGCGAAGCCATTCCGGTGCAACTGCCGGTATGTGACCACTATGCCGGTAGCGAAAAGCTCATGCGCAAATCGCTTGCCCTGCAGCAAGCGCTCGGGCCAGTGTTCGATATCACGTTCGACTGCGAGGACGGCGCGGCGGTCGGGCTCGAACGCGAGCACGCCACGCTGTGCGCGCAACTGATCAACAGCGCCGAAAATGCGCACAACCGTGTGGGCGTGCGCATCCACGATCCGGCGCACCCGTGCTGGCGCGAAGACGTCGACATCCTGGTGAGGACCGCCGGCGCCCGACTGGCCTATGTCGTGGTCCCGAAAGTAACCGACGTGGTGGAAGTGGCCCGTGTGACCGATCACGTGAACCAGGTAGCGCGCGCGTCCGGCATCGCCCGCCACATCCCAATACACGTGCTGATTGAGACACATTCGGCGCTCGAGCAAGTCTTCGACATCGCCTCGCTCGTGCAGGTGGAGTGCCTGAGCTTCGGGCTGATGGATTTTGTCTCGGCGCACCACGGCGCGATTCCGGGCGAGGCCATGCGCTCGCCCGAACAGTTCGAGCATCCGCTGATCCGCCGGGCCATGCTCGAGATTTCGGCAGCCTGCCACCGCCATGGCAAAGTACCGTCACACAATGTCAGCACCGATGTGCAGAACCCCCAACGCTCGGGCGACGACGCATACCGGGCGCGCGCCGAGTTCGGCTATCTGCGTAAATGGAGCATCCATCCGGGCCAGATCGAGCCGATTGTGTCGGCCTTCCGCCCCGGGGACAGCGAAATCGGCGCAGCAAGCCAGATCCTGCTTGCGGCGCACGAGAACAACTGGGCGCCGATCCGCCACGACGGCCAGCTCCATGACCGCGCAAGCTATCGCTATTACTGGTCGCTGCTGCAGCGTGCCCATGCCACCGGCACGAAACTGCCCTCGCCGGTGACGGAGTTGTTCTTCGACTGACACCAGTCCGAAGCACGCGGACTGCTCATTTTTACCTTGAAGTGGCCGATGACAAACCGTCCGCGAACAATTGTGTAACCAATGACTGACGGGCTTCGCCCCGTGGGGCAAATCGTAGAGAATAGCGGCGGAAAGTTGTAGCCGGAGCGCCCCCCCGGTGCTCCCCAGCGGACCGTACGACAAATAGCCGCTTTTGATTATTCAGAAAACCGGAAGGAAGACACAATGAAACACATCGTGCTGGCCGCCTGCCTTGGCGCCCTGACCCTGACATCCGCCGGCGCCGCGCTGGCCCAGGAACCGGCCAAGAAGCCGGCCGCTACCAAGAAGACGGCCTCGAAGAAGACCACCAAGAAGACCGAGGCAGCCGCCCCGGTTGAAGCTCCGGCCGGCGAAAAGTGGCAATGCGAACTGGGCCATGCGCTCTACATCACCGGCAACATGCAGCGTGACGAGGTGATCGGCGTGAACTGGGAAGGCAAGGTCTATCGCCTGCCGCGCCAGAACACCGTGACCGGCGCCGACCGCTACTTCGACCAGCGCACCGGCATGGACCTGGTGGTGATCCCGAGCAAGGCCATGCTGTTCAACCGGAACCTCGGTCAGCGTCTGGCGGACGAATGCCAGACGGCAGACATGCAGGCCGGCGGCTCCGCGCCGACCGTTGCCGGCGCACTGCGCGCCCCGGTGACCACGCCGCTGCTGGTGGCTCCGTCGCAACCGGCCCAGCCGGCAGATGCGCAACCCGCATCCGCACAATCCGCACCGAAGCAATAATTCCGCAGTAAAGTCCTGTTTTACCTTTGCCTGACCCGCTCGGGGTCAGGCCGAGTCGTGGTAACGGTGCGCGTCCGGTCCCGCCGGCCGCGCCGCTTGCATGGCGGCGGAACCCAATCGCGCACCGGGGTCTTAAGAATAAGAATGTTCAAAAGCGTCCCGCGTCACCCTTCGATTGGAGTCAGGCAATGCCCCACAATCTCAATAACACCCTGAAAGAATTCAAGCTCGGCACTGGCGGCCGCGGTCAGTACTATTCCCTGCCCCAGCTGGGCAAGGCCCTGGGCGTGAAGATCGAACGCCTGCCGGTGTCGATTCGTGTGGTCCTGGAATCCGTGCTGCGCAACTGCGACGGCAAGAAGGTGACCGAGGAACACGTCCGCCAACTGGCTAACTGGAAGCCGAACGCCGAGCGCGTGGATGAAATCCCGTTCGTCGTGGCCCGCGTGGTGCTGCAGGACTTCACGGGCGTGCCGCTGCTGGCCGACCTGGCTGCCATGCGCAACGTGGCCGAGAAGATGGGCAAGAACCCGAAGAAGATCGAGCCACTGGTTCCCGTGGACCTGGTGGTCGACCACTCGGTGCAGATCGACCACTTCCGCGAAAAGAACGCCCTGGACCTGAACATGCAACTGGAGTTCAAGCGCAATAACGAGCGCTACCAGTTCATGAAGTGGGGGATGCAGGCATTCGACACCTTTGGCGTGGTGCAGCCCGGCTTCGGCATCGTGCACCAGGTCAACCTGGAATATCTGGCGCGCGGCGTGCACAAGAAGGATGGCGTCTATTATCCGGACACCCTCGTCGGCACCGATTCCCACACCACGATGATCAACGGCATTGGCGTGGTCGGCTGGGGCGTGGGCGGTATCGAAGCCGAAGCCGGCATGCTGGGCCAGCCGGTCTACTTCCTGACCCCGGACGTGGTGGGCGTGGAACTGAAGGGCCGGTTGCGCGAAGGCGTGACCGCCACCGATCTGGTGCTGACCATCACCGAGATG